>NZ_JBEZWN010000093.1:0-22711 GCF_040637495.1 Streptomyces sp. NPDC029044 | reverse complement strand
GGTACTGCAGGGGGGACCCTGTGGGAGAGTAGGACGCCGCCGAACAATCATTGGGAAAGCCCCCGCATCTTCGGATGCGGGGGCTTTCTGCGTTTAGGCTCAAGGCATGCGCTACGACCTCGTGATCTTCGACAATGACGGTGTACTCGTCGACAGTGAGCCCATCTCCAACCGATTGCTCGCGGCGTACCTCACTGAACTGGGGCACCCCACCTCGTACGAGGAGTCCATTCGGGACTACATGGGATCGGCGATGCACCGGATTCACGAGCTCGTGCTCCAGCGGACGGGGCAGCGGTTGCCGGAGAGCTTCGACGACGTCTTCCACGCGCGGGTGTTCGCGGCGTTCGAGCTGGAACTGGTGGCCGTGGCCGGGGCATCCGGAGTCCTGGAGAAGCTGGCCGCGGACGGGGTGCCGTACTGCGTGGCCTCCTCCGGGAGCCATGAGCGGATCCGGGTGGGGCACCGGACGACCGGGCTCGACCGGTGGTTCGACGAGAAGCGGATCTTCAGTTCGCAGGACGTCGGGCGGGGCAAGCCGGCCCCTGATCTCTTCCTGTACGCGGCCGAGCGAATGGAGGTCGCGCCGGAGCGGTGTGTCGTCGTCGAGGACAGTCCGCTGGGGGTACAGGCGGCTGTCGCAGCCGGCATGGACGTGTACGGGTTCACCGCCATGACACCGGCGGACAAGCTGGCCGGGGCTACCGGGCTCTTCTCAGACATGGGGGAACTGGCCGACCTGCTCGTGTGAGCGATGCCCGCGGGCCCGCCGAAGCTGAGGCAAACTCATCTTTGGCTGGATCTACCCACGGGTAAGCCGGGGCCCTACGCTCGCCGCCATGACTCATGTGCTGCGGCGCGGCAGGGGCTCGTTGGCGTTCAGCTTCCTGGTGCAGGGTGTCGCCTTCGCTCTGCTCGTGACGAGGATCCCGGCGATCCAGGACCGTTACGGGGTCTCCGACGCGCTGCTGCCGGCGTTCCTGGCCGCCGTGCCGATCCTCGCCGGGGTCGGGAGCGTGACCACCGAGCGGCTGGTGAAGCGGGTGCGGCCGAGCCGGCTGCTGCGGTGGTCCCAGCCCGTGGTGCTGCTGTCGCTGCTCGGGGTCGGGGCCGGGGAGCGGATGGTGGAGCTCGGGGTCGCGCTGGCGGCGTTCGGGCTCGCCGTCGGGGTGCTGGACGCGTCGATGAACATGCTCGGGGTGAGCCTCCAGCGGTCGTACGGGCGCAGCATCATGCTCAGCTTCCACGCGGCCTACAGTCTGGGCGGGATCGTCGGGGCCTCGTTGGCGTGGGTGGGTGCGCACTGGCATCTGGCGTTGTGGGTGTCGTATCTGCCGGTCGTGCTGGCGCTGTTGCCGGCTGTGCTGGTGGGGAGCCGGTGGTACGTCGACGACCGGGATGCGGGACCCGTGGCGGAGGAGAAGGGCGCGGAGGGCCAGGCGGTCGTCTTCAAGTGGCTGTTGCCGCTGTGTCTGGTGATGACCGTCGCGTACATCGGGGACTCGACCGTCTCCAATTGGAGTGCGAAGTACCTCCAGGACGTGCTCGGCAGCTCGGAGCAGATGGCGACGGTGCCGTACAACGTGTACATGATCACCACGCTGTTGGGGCGGGCGATCGGGGACCTCGGGGTGCGGCGGTTCGGGGCGGTCGCGGTGGTGCGGGGCGGGGCGCTGGTGGCGGCGGGCGGGTTCGCCGTGGTGGCGGCCGCTCCGGGGGCGTGGGTCGGGATGCTCGGGTTCACGCTGCTGGGGCTGGGACTGTGCGTGCTCGTGCCGCAGACGTTCGCGGCAGCCGGACGACTGTTCCCCGGGGCCTCGGACGCGGCCGTCGCGCGGCTGAATGTCTTCAACTATGTGGGGTTCTTGATCGGTTCGCCGTTGGTCGGGGCGCTCGGGGATCTGTGGAGCTACCGCGGGGCCATGCTGGTGCCGATGGTGTTGGTGCTGGTGACGCTGGTGTACGCCAAGTCGTTCGCGCCTCAACCGGACCGATACGGTGGCGGGCATGAGCGGCCGCGCACAGCTGATGTGGGACGAGGCAGTAACGGGCTATGACTTCGGTCCGGGGCATCCGATGGACCCCGTCCGGCTCGCCCTGACCCGGAAACTGGTCGACGCCTTCGGGCTGGACCGCGAGGTGGACGTCGTCGCCGCGAAGGCGGCCGGGGAGTCGACGCTGCGGCTGGTCCACCGGGAGGACTACATCCGGGCGGTGAAGGCCGCGTCGGCGGATCCCGCTGCGGCGGACCAGTCGTACGGGCTGGGGACGATGGACGATCCGGCGTTCGCGGGGATGCACGAGGTGTCGTCGCTGATCGCCGGGCAGTCGGTCGGGGCGGCGGAGGCGGTCTGGCGGGGTGAGGCGCTGCACGCGGTGAACTTCGCGGGCGGGCTGCACCACGCGATGCCGGGCGGTGCGTCCGGGTTCTGCATCTACAACGACGCCTCGCTGGCGATCGCGCGGCTGCTGGAGCTCGGGGCGGAGCGGGTCGCGTACGTCGACGTCGACGTGCATCACGGGGACGGAGTGCAGGCGGCGTTCTGGGAGGACCCGCGGGTGCTGACGATCTCGCTGCACGAGCATCCCCGGACGCTGTTCCCGCAGACCGGGTGGCCGGAGGAGACCGGGGCGGACTCCGCGGAGGGCTCGGCGGTGAACGTGGCGCTGCCGGCCGGGACGGGGGACGCCGGGTGGCTGCGGGCGTTCCACGCGGTCGTGCCGGAGCTGATCGCGGACTTCCGGCCGCAGGTGCTGGTGACGCAGCACGGGGCCGACACGCACTTCGAGGATCCGCTGGCGCACCTGGCGGTGTCGCTGGACGCGCAGCGGGCGGTGCAGGTGGCCTGTCACGACCTGGCGCACGAGTTCGCCGACGGGCGGTGGGTGGCCCTGGGCGGGGGCGGTTACGCGGTGGTCGATGTCGTGCCGCGCTCGTGGACGCATCTGGTCGCCATCGCGGCCGGGCGGGCCGTGGAGCCCGAGGCGATGATCCCCGAGGGCTGGCGGCAGGAAGTGTTCGCGAGGACACGGCAGTTGGCCCCGGCGCGGATGACGGACGGGCGCTGGCCGGCGGACTGGTCCGGCTGGGAGGCGGGGTACGACCCGGCGGACCGGCTGGACCAGGCGGTGCTGGCGGCCCGGCGGGCGGTGTTCCCGCTGCGGGGACTGCTGGCGTGATGGAGTGACGCCGGGCGTAGGCCGACCGTGCGGTGTTCGCGGGTTCTCGGGACAGGCGGAGCTCCTGTCACGCACGATCTCCGTGTGCTGACCACCGAAGCCCTGCGTGCGCACCTGGTGGGCGCACGGCTCGCCGGGACCGTGGCGACCTCGCGGGAGGACAGCCTGCGCCGTTACCGGCTCTTCGCCGCCCGGGACCCCCGGGTGCTGCTCGGCATCGATCCCGAAGGCGCCTGGGGGCAGCGGGAGTTGATCGAGCTGATGGCGGACCGGTGTGGTGTTTCGGCCGATTCCCGGCACGTTTCCGGCCAGGACGTGATCGATCCGGATCGGACCCTGGCCGCTCTGGACGCCTTCGCGGAACGCCTCGCCGAGGCCGCCCGGCGGAAGGCCCCCGTGCTCCTCGGCACCGGGCACCCGCACCGGCTGCTCGGTTTCTACGGCGCTCTGGCAGACGCGCTGTCGGCGGCAGGATGTGCCGTTCTCACCCCGGCGCAGGGTCGCCGTGTCGACATAACGACCCGGTTCGGCCTACGTACGTACAACCTCCACTACGTACGAGGAGTCGCGCTGGTGCGGGCCCCCGGCGTGGAACGCCCCGGTTGTGAGCCCGGCGCACATACGCACTCACCTCTCCCGGTTCGTACCGTACTGGCCGCTTGCGCGGAGGCCGGCGGGCCCCTTCCCGAGCTGGTGATCGGAGACCACGGGTGGGTCTGCGGGGCAGGTCAGCTGGGGTTCGAGGCCATCGGGCCGGCCGATACGGACGACCCGGCGCTGTTCGTGGGGGAGGCCGAGGGGTCCGTGTCCGTCGTCGTTCCACTTGATGACGGCGTGCGGTCCGATTACTACCTGCCGCTTACCCGCTACGTACTCAATCGGGCGTGTCTGTCACAGTAGGCCGCCGATGGGTGCACCTCTTCCCCACTCGCATCACTGGCCCCTACATTGGGGAGTGAGCACGCAGCGACGAAGAGTCACCGGAAGGGGAAGCCGGTGGCCGTCGAGTGCGGAAGGTTCAGGTGTGTCATGGCTGCAGCTGGCGAGAGGCCTCTGAACGAGGTTCAGTTCCTTACCGTGGCGGAAGTCGCCTCGGTCATGCGAGTGTCGAAGATGACCGTGTACCGGCTGGTGCACAGCGGTCATCTGCCCGCGATCCGTGTGGGGCGGTCCTTCCGCGTCCCGGAGCAAGCGGTTCACGAGTACCTCCGCGAGAGTTATGTGGGGGTGGAAACCGCCTGACGGCAGGGCCGGGGCGATCTCCACAGGGCACTTCGGGATCTCCCCGGCCTCCTCGATTACGACCTCAGCGCTCGGACGGGTAGGCTGGCCCCTCGTAGGTCGTATGGGCCCATGGCGCCCAAACACCGAGTGATGAGAAGTGAGCGAGGGTAGTCGTGGGCTCTGTTATCAAGAAGCGGCGCAAGCGGATGGCGAAGAAGAAGCACCGCAAGCTGCTCAAGCGCACGCGCGTTCAGCGTCGCAACAAGAAGTAAGTTCGCGACGCGGACGCCGCGAGAGCGTTGCTGTGGCCCCCCACCACCGGTGGGGGGCCACACGCATATCCGTTGCGGTGTCCGGCGGTTCCGGTCACTTCGCGCATCGGGCGGTCATCACAGCGCAACAACAACCCGCTAAGTTGGCCTCACGGGGGAACGCGGCGGGGGCGAGAGGTTCTGGAAGGAAGGCGCTGATCTTGGGCAAGGTCGTGCTCGTGACCGGAGTGGCCCGCCAGCTGGGGGG
The DNA here is from genome assembly GCF_040637495.1 of Streptomyces sp. NPDC029044. NCBI lineage: Bacteria > Bacillati > Actinomycetota > Actinomycetes > Kitasatosporales > Streptomycetaceae > Streptomyces > Streptomyces sp. NPDC029044. The sequence goes on along the minus strand of NZ_JBEZWN010000093.1, from coordinate 17,788 downwards.
CCGGTTCGTCCGGCGGATCCAGCGGGACCCCGAGGTGGAGCGGGTCGTCGCCGTGGACGCGGTGCCCCCCGAGCACCATCTGGGCGGTGCCGACTTCATCCAGGCCGACATCCGGCAGCCCGGGATCGCGCGGGTGCTCGCCGAGACGGGCGCCGACACGATCGTCCACCTGGACGTGACGGGCACGCCGCTGGGCAGCGGCAACCGGGCCTCCCTGAAGGAGACCAACGTCATCGGCACCATGCAGCTGCTCGGTGCCTGCCAGAAGTCCCCGTCCGTGCAGCGGCTGGTCGTGAAGTCCAGTACGAACGTCTATGGCTCCGCGCCCCGCGATCCGGCCGTGTTCACCGAGACGACCCCGCCCAAGTCCCTGCCCAGCGGCGGCTTCGCCAAGGACACCGTCGAGGTCGAGGGCTACGTCCGCGGCTTCGCGCGCCGCCGGCCCGACGTGGCCGTGTGCGTGCTGCGGTTCGCCAACATCCTGGGCCCGACCGCGGACACCCCGCTCGCCTCGTACTTCGCGCTGCCGGTCCTGCCGACCGTGTTCGGCTACGACCCGCGGCTTCAGTTCGTGCACGAGGACGATGTGATCGAGGTGCTGCGGATCGGCTCGCACGAGCCCCGGCGCGGCACGCTCAACAGCGGCACCTTCAACATCGCCGGCGACGGCGTGCTGCTGCTCTCCCAGTGCTCCCGGCGCCTCGGGCGTCCCACCGTGCCCCTGCTGCTCCCGGCGGTCACCTGGGCGGGCTCGCTGGTGCGTACCCTGGGGATGACGGACTTCTCGCCCGAGCAGATCCGGCTGCTCACGCACGGCCGGGTGGTGGCCACGGGCCAGATGCGCGAGACGCTGGGATTCCAGCCCAAGTACACGACCGCGGAGACGTTCGCGGACTTCGCCCGCAGCCAGGGGCCCGGACTCCTGCCGCCGGAGGCCCTTGCGGGGGCCGTCGACCGGATCGCCGACCTGCCCCTCGCGGGCGGCGGACACCTCCCGACGCAGAGCGCCAACTGAGGAGCGCATCAACGATGGCGGACGCCAAGGTCATTCCGTTCGACGACGACCGGTCCCGGGGGAGCGCCGCGCAGCGTCCCCAGCGGCGCCGGAGCGCCGGGAACCGTCGCCCGGGCGCGGAGTCCGTGCCGGTACGTGAGGTGCAGCCCCTGCCCACCAGGGCTGTTCCGCAGGATGATGTTCCTGTGACTTCTGAGGAACAGCCGCCGGAGCCTTCCCGGGACGGCGAGGGCGGTCTTGAACGGCGGATCGCGGGCGGTCTGGCCTTCCTGCGCCGCCGCCTCACCGGGGACTACGAGGTCGACGACTTCGGCTACGACGAGGAACTCACCGACCAGGTCCTGATGTCCCTGCTGCGCCCGCTGTACGAGACGTACTTCCGGGTCGAGGTGAAGGGCGTCGAGAACATCCCGTCCGAGGGCGGGGCCCTGATCGTCGCCAACCATTCCGGCACGCTGCCGATGGACGGCCTGATGATGCAGGTCGCGGTGCACGACAACCATCCGGCCGGCCGGCATCTGCGTCTGCTCGCCGCTGACCTGGTGTTCATGCTGCCGGTGGTCAACGAGCTGGCCCGCAAGCTCGGTCACACCCTGGCGTGCGCCGAGGACGCCTCCCGGCTGCTGGAGCAGGGCGAACTGGTCGGGGTGATGCCGGAGGGCTTCAAGGGCCTCGGCAAGCCCTTCGCGGACCGCTACAAGCTCCAGCGCTTCGGCCGCGGCGGTTTCGTCTCGACGGCTCTGCGCGCGGGGACGCCGATCATCCCCTGCTCGATCGTCGGGGCCGAGGAGATCTACCCGATGATCGGCAACGCCAAGACGGTCGCCCGGCTGCTCGGTTTCCCGTACTTCCCGATCACGCCGACGTTCCCGTGGCTCGGGCCGCTCGGGGCGATTCCGCTGCCGACCAAGTGGACGATCCAGTTCGGCGAGCCGATTCCGACGGACGGCTATCCGCCGGAGGCGGCCGAGGACCCGATGCTGATGTTCAACCTGACGGACCAGGTCAGGGAGCAGATCCAGCACACGCTGTACAAGTTGCTGGTGCAGCGGCGGTCGGTGTTCTTCTGACGCCGGCGTTCGCGACAGCCCGCCGGTCGCTCGGAGCCGCTGGACGGAGTCCGGCGCAGCTGTCCGAAGCCTGCGGAGCAGTGCGAGGGCAGCAGACAGGAGGGGCCAAGTTGCTGGTGCAGCGGCGGTCGGTGTTCTTCTGACGCCGGCGTTCGAGTTGCCGGTGCAGCGGCGGTGTTCGCCTGACCCTGCCGACGTACGAGGGTGGGGGCGCCCCTTGCCGATGGGCGCCCCCACCCTCGCCGTCTAGTCCGCGTCCTCGCTGTCGATGCCCAGGCCGGGCAGCAGGCCGGGAAGGAGCGGCGGGAGCGTCACGTCCGGCTCGGGGACGGGTGTGTTGCCCTCCGCCGAGGGGGAGGTGCTCGCCTCGCTGTCCTTCGGCGGGTCGAGCAGGCCGCCGGTGTTGCCGCCGAGCAGGCCGTCGCTGTCGCCGCCGGAGCCGGCCGAGCGGCTGGGGCCGCTGCCGCTGCCGGTGCTGCCCTCGTCGCTGTGCCGGCTGCCGCTGCCGCTGTCGCTGGGCCGGGCCGGGCGGTCGGTCCCGGAGGAGCCGCTGGGAGCCGACTGGGTGGCGCCCTGCCGCTTGCCGTCGCCGCCGCCGGTGGCCGGGGGCTCGGGCAGCAGGGAGCGCAGCGGGGCGACGTCCTCGTCTATGGCGTCGAACACGGACGACACCTGCTCGCTGACGTCCCCGAGCTGGACGGGCAGTCGCTCGCGCAGTTCGCCCCAGGCCTCGCGGTGGGAGCGGGAGAACGCGGACAGGGCCTGCATGGGGCCCAGGGAGTCCGGGTCGCGCTCGTACGCCTCGCTCAGCAGTCGGTGGCCCTCGGAGGCGTCGTGCCGCATGCCGGACAGGGCGCGGCGGATCTCACCGAGGGACTCGTGGTCCAACGGGCCGCTGCGGCCGCGCTCCATCAGGCGGCGGGCTTCGCTGAGCCGGGTCGAGGCGTGGTCGAGGTAGACCCGGCCGCGTTCGTCCGCCCCGTCGGCGAGGCCGAGCTTGACGTCCTCGATGCCGCGTTTGAGGCCGTAGAGCGAGTCGCCGGGCAGGGCGTCCGAGCTGGCGGCGGAGACTCCGCCGAAGGCACTCGCGGCCACCCCGACACTGAGTCCGCCCGCGGTGAGGCCCTTGGCGAGCCGGGAACGCGGCCGGAACTTCTTCAGTGAACCCGCGCGGTGCGCGCCGCGGGCCCGGGACCGCTGTTCGGGGACCGCGCTGTCCGTCGCCCCGCCGCCCGCGGTGCCCTCCTGGAGCATGGCCTCGAAGGCGGCCACCAGCTGGGCCCGCTGAACGACCTTGACCTCCGGGTCGAGCTCCGGCTTGGGCAACGCGCCGAGGCCCGAGGCGAGCGCCAGATGGCGGGCCTGCTCACTCGGTTCCGCGACTGCCGGGGCCGGTGCCGATCCTTCGGGCTGCTCGGCCGCCGTGCCCTGCTCGGACTGCTCCTCCAGGGCCTGGGCGAAGGCGTTCGCCCGCCGGTGCGCCGATACGTTCGCGATCACTGGCGGCACCTCCTCTCGTCATGACGGTCGACTCCCCAGGGGGTCCTGAGGGTTGCACACCCTGACCAGGACCACACGATCGAGTGATCGGAGTCGGCCAGGGGGTGACCACAGGGAGCCTGCATCCCGCACAACGAGTGGCGCGGCACTTGGGTTACGGACGCCGGATGATCGGATGCCGAAGTCAACAGACTTTCACGGACCGTGAGTTGAATGTCGCCCTGTGTGCGGGGCGGTCAGCGGGCGTCTTCCGGGAGGAGCCGGGCGAGGGTGCGGACGGCCCGGTACTGGAGGGTCTTGATGGCGCCCTCGTTCTTGCCCATCACCCGGGCGGTCTCGGCGACGGAGAGGCCCTGGAGGAAGCGGAGCGTCACGCACTCCTGCTGCTGGGGGTTGAGCCGCCGCACGGCGTCGAGCAGGGCGGCGTTGGAGAGGGACTCCAGGACGGAGTCCTCGGGGGAGCGCTCGACCTCGTTGGCGTCGAGCATCTCGCCGGTGGTGACCTCCAGCCGGAAGCGGCTGGACTTGAAGTGGTCCGCGACGAGGTTGCGGGCGATGGTCACGAGCCAGGCGCCGAAGTCGCGGCCCTGCCAGGTGAAGGTGCCGATGCGGCGCAGGGCACGCAGAAAGGTCTCGCTGGTGAGGTCCTCGGCGGTCGCCTTCCCTCCGACCCGGTAGTAGATGTACCGGTAGACGGTGTCGCTGTACTGGTCGTAGAGGCGGCCGAAGGCGTCGGACTCGCCGGCCTGGGCGCGCTCCACGAGGTCCATCATCCGGGCGCTGTCGCTGTCCGCCGCCGGGCGGCGGGCGGTGGCCGCCCCGGACGGGCGGCCTCGTCTGCCGACCGCGGCGCTGCCGTCGGCCAGTGCGTAGCACGGGCCGACGGGCGCGGCGGTGGCGAATGCGGGGACGGCGTACGCGGTGGGGACGAAGCCGCGCAACAGGTCTTGGACCGTTGCGCGCAGCGTAGCCAGGCCCGAGGCGTCAACCCCGACGTGTGGGTACACGGGACTCCCAGAGGCAGAGCTTCCATCACGTGCAGTGCGGGACCTTTCACCCGTCGTAGCGACGGAGGGGTACCGGTTTGCGTCTGAGGAGAATAACGCTTCGTGCAGGCACTGCTACACCGAGTTGCTCAAATCATCGATTACGTCGCTTCCGTAACCGATTGACGCCCGATCAAGTGCCGGACCGTGAACGATTGTTGATCGGAATGGTTCGGATACCGGCTGAGTCCAGGGCGTGTTGTGGCCGTGTGCAGCCAAGAGGACTGGACACGAGGTTGTGGGGGTACGCCAGTTGGATTTACGGCGATTGTCAGGCCGTAAACATCCGTGTCCCGGTTTGATCAGGTCAGCGACGGCGGCGGTGCAGGGCGATGGCGGCCGCCGTGCCGCCGGCCACCGCGCCGACGCCCGCCGCGGCGGGGATGCCGACCTTGGCCGCCTTGCGGCCGGTGCGGTAGTCGCGCAGGCGCCAGTCCAGCTCGCGGGCGTGCTTGCGCAGCTTGCTGTCCGGGTTGATGGCGTAGGGGTGGCCGACCAGCGAGAGCATCGGGATGTCGTTGTGCGAGTCGCTGTAGGCGGCGCAGCGGCCGAGGTCCAGGCCCTCGGCGGCGGCCAGGGCGCGGACCGCCTCGGCCTTCGCCGGGCCGTGCAGCGGTTCGCCGACGAGCTTGCCGGTGTAGACGCCGTCGACGGACTCGGCGACCGTGCCGAGGGCGCCGGTCAGGCCCAGGCGGCGGGCGATGACCGTGGCGATCTCGACGGGGGCGGCCGTCACCAGCCAGACCTTCTGGCCCGCGTCCAGATGGGCCTGGGCGAGGGCGCGCGTACCGGGCCAGATGCGCTCGGCCATGTACTCGTCGTAGATCTCCTCGCCGATCGACTGGAGTTCGGCGACGCGGTGGCCCTGGACGATCGACAGGGCCGAGTCGCGGGCCTCCTGCATGTGCTCGGGGTCCTCGACCCCGGCGAGTCGGAACCACGCCTGCTGCCAGGCGAACTTGGCGAGCTCGCGCGTCTCGAAGAACTTCCGCTTGTACAGGCCCCGCCCGAAGTGGAAGAGCGCGGCACCCTGCATGACGGTGTTGTCCAGGTCGAAGAAGGCGGCGGCCTGGTCGTCGCCGTGCACCGGGAACTGCGGTTCCTCGGTCGTGCCGACGGCGTCCTGTGTGGACTTGCGGGCTGCCTCCGCCGAGGCCTCGCCTGCCAAAACGCTCCGCGCCGTGGCGGAGCGCCTACGGGGAGTGAGCCATCCGAGAGCGGCCATGGCGTGAGCATAGCCAGTTTGTTCGGGGGTTCCGGAGTCAGAAGGTTCGAAGCCTGTGAACTCTCGGCAAGCGTGTCGTTAAAGATGCCGCACGGGGTGGACGCGGCCGGCGCGTCGTCCGGCGCTTTCGCGAGGGTTCCGCTTGTCCCCGGGCGCGCGACAATGGCCGACATGAGTCCCCTCTTCCGTCGCACGCCCCCTCGGGACCGGCTCGTCACCCTGATCCGCAAGCCCGGCTGTCATCTGTGTGATGACGCACAGGTCGTTGTGGAGAAGGTGTGCGGTGATCTCGGAGTCCCCTGGGAACAGAAGGACATCACCGAGGATCGGGAACTGCACGACCAGTACTGGGAGCAGATCCCCGTCGTGCTGGTGGACGGCAGGCAGCACACGTTCTGGCGCGTGAACGAGGGTCGCCTGCGCAAGGCGCTGACCGACTGATCCCGCCCGGTGAGCGACTGACCGATCAGTCCAAAGGCGCCGCCGCGTCGCTTAGGATCGATGGTGACTTGGTCTCGGGGGCGGGATTCGCTGAGGAGAGTGTGCGGTTTTGCCCCCGAAAGACAAGGAACGGTGGTGCGTATGCGCCGGTTCCCTGCGCGTGCGCCGGGGGCGCGTGACCCCGGTCACGTTGGCCGGGCAAATCGGACACCATCTTTGTGCACGCGTTCACAAAGACATAGCCTGCTTTCGACGGGGCGGTCATGTAGGGACGTATGACCGCCTACAGCCCCGCTCTACCCGCAGGAGCACCGTGGCAACTGGCCGAACTCACCGACCGGCGACCCGCAGCCGAGGGATTCCCGAGGCCACCGTCGCCCGGCTTCCGCTGTACCTCCGCGCTCTGACCGCGTTGTCGGAGCGCTCGGTTCCCACGGTCTCCTCCGAGGAGCTCGCGGCCGCGGCGGGGGTCAACTCCGCGAAGCTGCGCAAGGACTTCTCCTACCTCGGCTCCTACGGGACCAGGGGTGTCGGCTACGACGTCGAGTATCTCGTGTACCAGATCTCCCGCGAACTGGGGCTCACCCAGGACTGGCCGGTCGTGATCGTCGGTATCGGCAACCTCGGCGCCGCCCTCGCCAACTACGGCGGGTTCGCCTCCCGTGGATTCCGGGTCGCCGCGCTGATCGACGCCGACCCCGCGATGGCCGGCAAGCCCGTCGCCGGGATCCCGGTGCAGCACTCCGACGACCTGGAGAAGATCATCCAGGACAACGGCGTGTCGATCGGTGTCATCGCCACCCCCGCCGGTGCCGCCCAGGCGGTCTGCGACCGGCTCGTGGCCGCCGGTGTCACCTCCATCCTGAACTTCGCGCCGACCGTGCTGTCCGTCCCGGAGGGCGTCGACGTGCGCAAGGTCGACCTCTCCATCGAGCTTCAGATCCTCGCCTTCCACGAGCAGCGCAAGGCCGGGGAGGAGGCCGCCGCCTCCGACGGGGGCGCCCCCACCGTCGCCGCCCGCAGCGACTCCGCCGACCAGGGACCCGACGGGGACATGCCCGCCGTGATGCCGGCATGAGCCTCCTCGTCGTCGGACTCAGCCACCGCAGCGCCCCGGTCAGCGTGCTGGAGCGGGCCGCGCTGAACGCGGACGCGCAGGTCAAGCTGCTCCAGGACACGGTCGCCGCCGAGCCGGCCTCCGAGGCCGCGGTGCTCGCCACCTGCAACCGCATCGAGCTCTACGCCGACGTGGACAAGTTCCACGCCGGTGTCGCCGAGCTGTCCACGCTGCTCGCCCAGCACAGCGGCGTCGGCCTGGAGGAGCTCACCCCTTATCTCTACGTGCACTACGAGGACCGGGCCGTCCACCACCTGTTCTCGGTGGCCTGCGGACTGGACTCCATGGTCGTCGGCGAGGGGCAGATCCTCGGCCAGATCAAGGACTCCCTGGCCCGGGCCCAGGACCTGCACTCCGCCGGACGCCTCCTGAACGACCTGTTCCAGCAGGCCCTCAGGGTCGGCAAGCGCGCCCACTCCGAGACCGGCATCGACCGCGCCGGGCAGTCCCTGGTCACCTTCGGCCTGGAGCAGCTCGCCCGGGGCGGCGACGTACAGCAGTGGGCCCGCGGCAAGAAGGCCCTGGTCATCGGGGCCGGTTCGATGTCCTCCCTGGCCGCGGCCACGCTCGCGCGGGCCGGGGTCGCCGAGATCGTCGTCGCCAACCGCACCTTCGACCGGGCCGAGCGCCTCGCCCAGATCCTCATGGAGGGCGACGACACGGACGTGGCGGCCCGCGCGGTACCGATGGAGTCGGTGCCGGCCGAGCTGACACGTGCCGACGTCACCGTCTCCTGCACCGGTGCGACGGGCCTGGTCCTGACGGCCGAGTCGGTCGCCGGGGCGATCGAGGACCGCAGGCCCGCACCGCCGGCCGTGCCCGGCGAGGACGGTCCGGGCGCGCCGGGCGGCGAGTCCGGCCCCGCGGCCGGAGAGGCCGCGCAGCGCGGCGGAGCGTCGGGCACCAGCCTCGGCAGCGAGGACGGCTGTCCGCTCGACCTGTCCGCGGTGCAGGGCACCGCCGGATTCTCCGTGCTGGGCGAGGCCGCCGTGGCCGGGATGGCCGCCGCCGACCTCGAACAGCACGCGGCATGGGTGGACAACGGCACCGCGGGCGGCGACCGGCGTGTCGCGGGGGGTACGGCCCGGCCGGGACAGACCGGCACGCTCGACCCGGCCGCCGACACCGACGCCATCGCGGCGCTCGCCGCGACCGTCGCCACCGTCGGGCGGATCCCCGAGCGCCGCAGGCCCGAGCCGGTCGAGGAGCCGCAGCGGCCCGAGCCCGTGCTCTTCCTGCTGGACCTCGCGATGCCGCGCGACATCGACGCGGCCGTGCACCGGCTGGCCGGGGTGCGGCTGGTGGACATCGAGTCGCTGGCGGAGGCCTCCGCGGGAGCTCCGATGGCTGCCGATGTGGACCAGGTCCGGCGTATCGTCTCCGACGAGGTCGCGGCCTTCGGGGCAGCACTGCGGGCCGCGCACATCACGCCGACCGTGGTCGCCCTGCGCACCATGGCCGCCGATGTCGTGGCCGGCGAGATCGCCCGGCTGGACGGGCGGCTGCCCGGACTCGACGACAAGCACCGAGCGGAGATCACCCAGACCGTGCGGCGCGTGGTCGACAAGCTGCTCCACGCGCCGACCGTGCGGGTCAAGCAACTCGCGGCCGAACCCGGAGGCGCCGGATACGCGGACGCGCTGCGGACCCTGTTCGACCTCGACCCCGAGACGGTGGCCGCCGTCTCCCGGGCCGAGGACAGCACCACCGAGAAAGACCGAGGGCCGGCATGAACGACAAGGCGCTACGGCTCGGCACCAGGCGCAGCAGGCTCGCCATGGCCCAGTCCGGGCAGGTGGCGGAAGCCGTGAGCCGGGTGACCGGGCGGCCCGTCGAGCTCGTCGAGATCACCACGTACGGTGATGTCTCGCGCGAGGCGCTGGCCCAGATCGGCGGCACCGGCGTGTTCGTGACCGCCCTGCGCGACGCGCTCCTCAAGGGCGAGGTCGACTTCGCGGTGCACTCGCTGAAGGACCTGCCGACCACGCAGCCCGACGAGCTGGTCGTGGCCGCCGTGCCGGTGCGCGAGGACCCGCGGGACGTGATCGTCGCCCGGGACGACCTGAAGTTCACCGACCTGCCCTCCGGGGCGCGCATCGGTACGGGTTCGCCGCGCCGCATGGCGCAGCTCAACGCGTACGCCCGCAGCCACGGCCTGGACATAGCGACGGTCCCGATCCGCGGCAACGTCGACACCCGCATCGGGTTCGTGCGCAGCGGGGAGCTCGACGCCGTCGTGCTGGCCGCCGCCGGACTGAACCGGATCGGCCGCGGTGACGAAGTGACCGACTTCCTGTCGGTCGACACGGTTTTGCCCGCCCCCGGCCAGGGGGCCCTGGCGATCGAGTGCACCGCGGGCAACGCGGACCTCATCGCCGCGCTCGCCGAACTCGACGACCCGTTCACGCGGATCGCCGTGACGGCCGAGCGATCACTGCTCGCCGCCCTGGAAGCCGGTTGCAGTGCCCCTGTGGGCGCGCTGGCCGACTTGCCCCCACCCTCGGATCCGCTCGAGCGGGGGAACCCCCAGGCCGACGGGCAGATTGTCAAGGAAATGCGCCTGCGCGGCGTCGTCGGGACCACCGACGGCACGCGCATGGTGCAGCTGTCCACCACCGGTCCCGTGCCCGAGACGCACGACGGGGCAATGGCGCTCGGTCGCGAACTCGCGGCCGAGATGCTCGCCCAGGGCGCGGCCGGTCTGATGGGGGAGCGAGCACAGTGAGCCCCACCACCCTTTCCGCCGGTCCTGAACACGGGCACGTCACCTTCCTGGGTGCCGGACCCGGAGATCCGGGACTACTGACTCTGCGCGCCGTGGAGGCGCTGGCGAACGCGGACGTCCTCGTCGCCGAGCACGAGGTGCTCGACGTCGTACGTCAGCACGCCAGGCAGGGCGTGTCCGAAGTGCACACGGATCCGGATCCTTCCCAGGACCCTGCTCCGGGCGCAGGAACGCCCCAGCTGACGGTAGTTGACGGCACGTCAACCACCGCGGCCGTCCCCGTGGTGCGGGATGCCGCACATCTTGTCATGGAGGCCGCGCGGGGCGGCAGGCGGGTCGTGCGTGCGGTGTCCGGGGACCCGGGCCTCGACACGTACGCCGCCGAGGAGATGCTGGCGTGCGCCGCCGCCGGGGTGCCCTTCGAGGTCGTCCCCGGCATCGCGAGCGCCGTCGGCGTGCCCGCCTACGCCGGTGTGCCGCTGCGGGACGCGCAGGGCGCGGACGTGCGGTTCGTGGACGCGCGGACGGCGTCGGACCGGTGCTGGACGGAGGTCGGGGCGTCGGACGGCACGGTCGTCGTGTCCACGACGCTGGACTCCGTCGCCGCGGCGGCCGGCGAGCTCGTCTCCGCCGGACGCAAGCCGGACACCCCGATGACGGTCACGGTCGCCGGTACGACCACCCGGCAGCGCACCTGGTCCGCCACGCTCGGCACGATCGCGCAGACGCTGAAGCAGGCCAAGGTGCTGCCCTCGCCCGACGGCGGCCGGCCGGTGATAGCCGTGGTCGGTGAGCGTTCCGCCGCCGCCCAGCGCGACCAGCTCGCGTGGTTCGAGTCCAAGCCGCTGTTCGGCTGGAAGGTGCTCGTGCCGCGGACGAAGGAGCAGGCGGCGTCGCTCTCCGACCAGCTGCGGTCGTACGGGGCCGTGCCGCACGAGGTGCCGACGATCGCCGTCGAGCCGCCGCGCACGCCCCAGCAGATGGAGCGCGCGGTCAAGGGTCTCGTCACGGGCCGCTACGAGTGGATCGCCTTCACCTCGGTGAACGCGGTCAAGGCCGTACGGGAGAAGTTCGAGGAGTACGGGCTCGACGCCCGGGCCTTCGCCGGGATCAAGGTCGCGGCCGTCGGCGAGCAGACGGCCAAGGCGCTGATCGCGTTCGGCGTGAAGCCGGACCTGGTGCCCAGCGGGGAGCAGTCGGCCGCCGGTCTGCTGGAGGACTGGCCGCCCTACGACCCGGTCTTCGACCCGATCGACAGAGTGTTCCTGCCGCGTGCCGACATCGCCACGGAGACGCTGGTCGCCGGGCTGATCGAGCTCGGCTGGGAGGTCGACGACGTCACGGCCTACCGGACCGTGCGGGCCTCGCCGCCGCCGGCGGAGACCCGTGAGGCGATCAAGGGCGGTGGCTTCGACGCCGTTCTCTTCACCTCGTCCTCCACCGTGCGGAACCTGGTCGGCATCGCCGGCAAGCCGCACAACGTCACGGTGATCGCCTGCATCGGCCCGGCCACGGCGAAGACCGCCGAGGAGCACGGGCTCCGGGTGGACGTCATGGCTCCGGAGCCGTCCGTCCACAAGCTGGCCGAAGCCCTGGCCGACTTCGGCGCGAAGCGCCGGGTGGCGGCGGTGGAGGCCGGCGATCCGGTGACCCGGCCGAGCGAGCGGCGGCCGGGGGCGCGGCGGAGGCGTTCGACGACGTGAAACGACGAGCGGGGTGGACCGTGATCAGCGAGTCCGCCCCGTTCGGTCGAGGCGTCAAGCGTGACTGTTGAACACGGCATCTTCCCAAACGCCTTGCCGTCCCCAAGCGTTCATGACATCCTGCAAGGCTTTGCACACGTCGTGACGGCTTGAGATCAGGGAGATGCGCATGGTGACGGCAGCGGTCGGCAGCCCGTCGGGTGGGGACGACGAGCAGGTCAGGCGGCTGGCTGCGAGTTCGTCCAACTTCGGTCACCTGATAGGGCACGAGCCTTTACTGGTGACTCTGGGCTGCTCCGCGGAGTCGTACGTCCACACCGATCCGCACGCGGCCATGGTGAAGGCACGCCTCTTCGGCGAGGTGATGACCCGGCACCTGGTCACGCTTCTCGGTCTCACCGTGCCGGGGTCCCGGCAGGTGGACCGGATCAACGCGCTCACCAGGTCCGGTGTGCTCGTCCCCCAGGTGAGGGCCTGGTTCGAGGCAGTCCGCACGACGGGCAACAGGGCCGTTCACGAGTACTACGCCAACGTCCGCGAGGCGCTCCAGTCCGTGGAGCTGTGCTTCCGCCTGGGTGACTGGCTGCACCGGTCCCTCAACCAGAACGACACCACGCACCGTGTGTTCCTGGCGCCTGCGCCGCCGTCCGCCGCTCCCGAGCCCACGACCGTCGCCGACCAGCGCGAGCTGGAGCAGCTGCGCACCGAACTCGATGCCTACCGCCGCAAGTTGGAGGAGGCCCGGCTCAGCTACGACGGTAAGCAGAGTCGTCTGGAGCGTGAGCAGGCCGCCCGTGAGCAGGCTGAGGCGGAACTGGCCCGCGCAGAGGCCGAGCGGGCCGCGCTGCACGACCTGATCGCCGAGCTGAGCGACAAGATCACCGAGTTGACGGCTCCGGCGATGGAGTCCCGTTCCGCCGCTCGCCCGCTGGACGGGGCCTCGCGGCGCGACGAGTTCATCGCGCAGGCGCAGAAGGCCGCCCGCCCGCCGATGAGCGAGGCGCAGGTCCGCGCCGAGCTGGACCGCGTCCTGGAGAAGGCGGGCTGGGTCGTCCAGGACGACGCCACCAAGAACCTCTTCGCGGGCAAGGGCGTCGCCGTCCGGGAGGTCTCCACGGCAGTCGGTCGCGCCGACTACCTCCTGTACGTCGACCAGCGTCTGGTCGGTGTCATAGAGGCCAAGCGGGAGGGCGCGGATCTGGAGGCCGCCATGGAGCAGGCCTCCCGTTACGCCACCGGCCTCACCCGCAGCCAGCAGCTCAGCGCATGGCGGGCCAGCCTGCCCTTCCGGTATGTCGCCGACGGCAACACCGTTCGCTTCCACAACGCCCTCGACCCGTCCCCGCGCACGCGGGAGGTCTTCGCCGTGCACCGGCCGGACACGATCGCCCGCTGGGTCGAGGAGGCCGAGGCCGACCACAGCGCGCCGACCCTGCGGGCCCGGATGCGTCGCCTGCCGGAGACCTTCCTCGACCCGGAGGACCTGCGTCCGGCCCAGGTGACGGCCATCAACGGCCTGGAGCGCTCCCTGGCCAAGGATGACCCGCGTGCACTGATCCAGATGGCGACCGGAGCCGGCAAGACGTACACGGTGGTGAGTGAGAGCTACCGGCTGCTCAAGCACGCGGGCGCCAAGCGCATCCTGTTCCTGGTCGACCGCAACAACCTCGGCAGCCAGGCCGCGACCGAGTTCGAGAACTTCGATACCCCGGACGACGGCCGCAAGTTCACCGAGTTGTACGTCGTGCAGCGTCTCGCCGGGGACACCGTGTTGGGCTCCGCGCACGTGGTGGTGTCCACGGTGCAGCGGCTGTGGCTGGCGCTGACCGGCCGTGACGTGCCGAGCGCCGACACCGAGGACGCGGCGCTGGACCGCTATGACCTGGTCGACGAGCCCGTTGAGGTCGGCTACAACCCGAAGCTGCCGCCGGAGTCCTTCGACCTGATCGTCGTCGACGAGTGCCACCGCTCCATCTACGGCAAGTGGCGTGCGGTCCTGGAGTACTTCGACGCCCACCTAGTCGGCCTGACCGCCACCCCGGTCAAGCAGACCTTCGGCTTCTTCTTCCAGAACCTGGTCAGCGAGTACCCGTACGAGCAGGCCGTCGCGGACGGAGTCAACGTCGACTTCGACGTCTTCCGTATCCGTACGGAGCTGGGGGAGAACGGCGGAACGATCCCGGCGGAGACGGTCGTGCCGATGCGGGAGCGCAAGACGCGCCGCGAGCGGTACCAGGAGCTGGAGGAGGACCTGGAGTGGAAGGCCTCCCAGCTGGGGCGCCAGGTCATCAGCAAGGGGCAGTTGAAGCTCGTCGTCGAGACGTTCCGCAAGCACCTGTTCACGGAGATCTTCCCGCCCGTGGGGGAGGGGGAGGTCCAGCGGGCACGCACGCACGTGCCCAAGACCCTGATCTTCGCCGTGGACGACAACCACGCCGACGAGATCGTCCAGATGGTGCGGCAGGTCTTCGGAGAGAGCGACGACTTCTGCCGGAAGATCACGCACGCCGCGAAGCGGCCAGCCGAGCTGATCAAGGCGTTCCGCAACAGCCCGGAGCTGCGTATCGCGGTGACCGTCGACATGATCGCCACGGGGACCGACATTCCGCCACTGGAGTGTGTGTTCTTCCTTCGGGACGTCAAGAGCTGGGCGTACTTCGAGCAGATGAAGGGGCGTGGCTCGCGGACGATTGACCCGGCGGAGTTCCAGGCCGTCACGCCGGACGCGGAGGTCAAGGAGCGGTTCGTGATCGTCGACGCTGTGGGCGTGACGGACTCCCCGCGTGTGGACGCGCGCCCGCTCGTCCGGGTCTCCGAACGCAAGATCCCGCTGGAGCGGCTGATGGCCAAGACGGCGGGCCTGGCGATGACCGAGGACGAGGTCGCCACGTTGGCAGGCCGCCTGGCACGCCTTGACCGGCAGCTCACGCCTGAGGAGCGCGAGGAGGTCGAGGAACTGGCCGGCCAGCCGCTGCGGGAGATCGTGGGCGGGCTGGTCCGGTCCGTCGACCCCGACCAGCAGGAGCGAGCGCGGCGGATCGGCGGGCAGGCGCAGGTACGGCAGGACATGCTGGACGCGCTGAAGCCGATCGCGTCGAATCGCGAGCTGCGGGACCGGATCATGTCCATGCGCCGCGCGCACGACATCGTCATAGACGAGGTGAGCGTGGACGAGGTGAAGGAGGCGCGCGGCATCACGGCGGACGAGCTGGCGATGCGGCGGGTCACGTCCTGGCAGCAGTACATCAAGGAGCACCAGGACGAGATCGCCGCGTTCAACATCGCCTTCAGCGAGCGGCGCGACCCGAAGGAGGTCTACCGGCGGCTGCGGGACCTCGCCCGCAAGATCGAGCGTCCCCCGTTTCAGTGGACGCCGGGGCGGCTGTACGACGCGTACGTGCAGCTGGGTAAGGCGGCTCGGCATCCGCGAGGGGCTGCGGGTGTGGTGGACCTGATCGGGCTGCTGCGGTTCGAGCTGGGCCTGGAGGAGGAGGTACGGCCGTACCGGGCGCTGGTGGAGGAACGGTACGCGGCTTGGCGGGCCCGGCAGGAGCAGGCGGGGGCGTCCTTCACGGAGGACCAGGTGTGGTGGCTGGACCGCATGGTCGACGTGATAGCGACGGATGCGGCGATCGAACCC
This sequence comes from Streptomyces sp. NPDC029044, assembly GCF_040637495.1. Taxonomy (NCBI): domain Bacteria; kingdom Bacillati; phylum Actinomycetota; class Actinomycetes; order Kitasatosporales; family Streptomycetaceae; genus Streptomyces; species Streptomyces sp. NPDC029044. The sequence goes on along the minus strand of NZ_JBEZWN010000093.1, from coordinate 2,306 downwards.
GAGCATTTGAAGGACGTACCCTTCATCGAGCGTGGGGGTGTGGACGGTTTCCTGAGGGAATTCGGGGCGGATCGAGGGGCTGAGATTTTGGATGAGCTGGGACGGGAGTTGGGCGCGTGAGTGAGGGTGGTAGTCCTTCGGAGCTTCCGAAGGGGTGGGCTTTGGCCACCATCGGTGACCTGATCGAGTCGTCAGGCGTTTTCACGGACGGCGACTGGGTGGAGAGCAAAGACCAAGATCCCACTGGGGATGTCCGCCTGGTCCAGCTAGCCGACGTGGGCGATGGATGGTTCCGCAACCGGAGCAACAGGTCTCTAACGCTTGATAAATCTAGGGAGCTCAATTGCACTTCGCTGGCTCCCGGGGATGTCCTGATCGCTCGCATGCCAGACCCTCTTGGTAGGGCATGTCTGTATCCGGGCGGAAATCGGCCTGCGGTTACCGTGGTGGACGTTTGCATTGTAAGGCCGAGCGGAGAAGTCGACCCTCGATGGTTGATGCATTTCGTGAACTCGCCGCAGTTCCGTGAGCGAATGCGCCCTTACGAGAGTGGATCGACCCGCAAGAGAATCTCTCGAAGAAATCTGGCGAAGGTCGAGCTTCCTGTGCCACCAGTCGAAGAGCAGCGCCGCATCGTCATCGCGCTCGACGAGCAGTTGTCACGACTCGACGCGGCAGTTGAGGCAGTGGAGCAGAGTCGCGCGCGGTCGAGGCAACTGTGGTCTTCCATTCTTCATCAGATGACGGAAGGCGCCCTGTCGCGAAATGTGCGACGTCCGGTAACCTGGGAGCGTACCGGTGAAGTGGCCGCAGTTCAGGGAGGAATTCAAAAGCAGGCTCGGCGTCGGCCAGTGGAGAACAAGTTTTCTTTCCTGAGAGTGGCTAACGTGCCGCGCGGGAGGTTGACGCTTGAGGAGGTTCATGAGATTGAACTATTTGAGGGTGAACTCGAACGTTATCGGCTCGAATCCGGTGACTTGCTCGTCGTTGAAGGTAATGGCAGCCCTGACCAGATCGGGCGCGCTGCATCATGGCGGGGCGAAATCGAAAACTGTGTGCATCAAAATCACCTGATCCGAGTTCGGCCAGGAATGAGACTGCGGCCTGAGTTTCTCGAACTTGCTTGGAACTCCCCCAAGGTCGCGCAGCAGCTAAAGAAGGTCGCAAGCTCCACCAGCGGTCTGCACACGTTGAGCACTGCTAAGGTCAAGTCGGTGGAGATTCCTGTACCCTCGATTGAGGAACAGGATGCGCTGCTTGATGCAGTACAGCAATGGCGGACGAAGCAGCTTGTCGCAGAGGCTGCACAACAGGCCGCTTTTGTTCGCGCCGCAGGTCTCCGTCGTTCACTCTTGGCCGAGGCTTTCGCCGGCCGTCTGGTCCCCCAACACTCCGCGGACGAGCATGCCGACGCGCTGCTCGCCCGCATCCGCGCGGAGCGGGAATCGGCCGGATCCACTAAACCTCGGCGCCGGAGCGCTCGCCGGGCACCGGCTCAACGGAAGCGCGAACCAGACGCCTCACCTGTATCGGATGCACCTCCGCAACTCAGGGCTGACGTCCCCGCCCTCGCCACTGCCACTCAGCCCACCCTTGACCTGGAGATCCCCTCGTGACCACGACCGAGGCCCGTCGGCTCGTTGACAAGCTCTGGAGTTACTGCCACGTCCTGCGGGACGACGGTGTGTCCACCATCGACTATGTCGAGCAGTTGACGCTTCTCGTCTTCCTCAAAATGGCGCACGAGGCGCAGTCCCGGCCCCCGATGTTCCGCGAGCAGATCATGCCCGAGGGGTCGGTCTGGGAAGGGCGCGGATGGCCTGAGCTGCTGAACAACGACGGTGCCGAACTCGAAGCCGCCTACACACAGCTGCTCGAAGACCTGGGAGCCCAGCGCAAGGGCACCACCTTCCACCTGATCTTCAACGGGGCCCGCAACCGCATCCACGACCCCGCCAAACTCAAGCGTCTGGTCAAGGACCTGATCGACAAGGAGAACTGGTCCGGCCAGAAGACCGACATCAAGGGCGACGCCTACGAGGAACTGCTCTCCCGTGGCGCGGAGGACGTCAAGTCGGGCGCGGGGCAGTACTTCACGCCGCGCCCGCTGATCCAGGCCATCATCGACTGCGTCCGCCCTACCCCGGACGACACGATCACCGACCCTGCCAGCGGAACCGGCGGCTTCCTGCTCGCCGCCGCGGAGCACATCCTCAACGAGTATGGCAACCGGCTCACCCCCGAGCAGCGCAAGCACCTCAGCAGCGGTGGCATCTGGGGCACCGAGTTGGTCAGGAACACCGCCC
>NZ_JBEZWN010000092.1:0-23773 GCF_040637495.1 Streptomyces sp. NPDC029044 | reverse complement strand
CCTGTGAACAGGGCCGGGAGCCGTCGACGTGCGTCCGGAGTGTCTGCCGTCAACGCGTCACGCGTGGCGGTGCGAACGCCGGTTGCCGGTGACGACGCGGTAGAGGGCGAGCAGGATGAGGGAGCCGACGACCGCCGCGATCCACGTGGACAGGTCGAAGAACCCGTCGATGGAGTCCACGCCGAAGATGACCTTGCCGAGCCAGCCGCCGAGCAGACCGCCGACGATGCCGATGAGCATGGTGATGATGATGCCGCCGGGGTCCTTGCCCGGCATCAGGGCCTTGGCTATCGCGCCGGCGAGCAGCCCGATGATGATCCAAGCAATGATGCCCATGGTCCGTCTCCGCTTCGTCGCATAAGGATTGTGTTAAGTCATCGGGTACGCCGATCCCGCCCCGCCAAACGTCTCGGCCTGATATCGGCTCAGGCTCGGTGGCGGGCGGCGGCCGTCGGTCGGGCCCCGGCGACGGCCGTGCGGTCCCCTTGCGGGGGTGCCCTTTCGTACCCTGACTGCATGCGCATGCGTCCCACCCTGAGCTGGACCCCTTCCGAGGACCTGCCACCCGCCACGTCGGACCCGGGACCGGTCACCGATGCGCTGAGCACCGGTGGAGTGCTGGTGCTCAGCGGAGCGGGCATCTCGACGGAGTCGGGCATCCCCGACTACCGGGGTGAGGGAGGGAGCCTCAGCCGGCACACCCCGATGACCTACCAGGAGTTCACCGCAAGCGCCGGGGCCCGGCGCAGGTACTGGGCGCGCAGCCATCTCGGCTGGCGCACCTTCGGACGGGCCCGTCCCAACACCGGGCACCTGGCCGTCGCGGCCTTCGGTCGGCACGGCCTGCTCTCGGGAGTCATCACCCAGAACGTGGACGGCCTGCACCAGGCCGCCGGCAGCGACGACATCGTGGAACTCCACGGCACCCTGGCGCGGGTCGTCTGCCTTTCCTGCGGCTCCTTCAGCCCGCGCCGCGAACTCGCCCGGCGGCTGGAGGAGGCCAACCCGGAGTTCGCGCCCGTGGCCGCCGGGATCAACCCGGACGGTGACGCCGACCTCACGGACGACCAGGTCGCAGACTTCCGGGTGGTTCCCTGCACGGTCTGCGGCGGCATTCTCAAACCGGACGTCGTGTTCTTCGGCGAATCGGTTCCGCCGCAGCGCGTCGAGCACTGCCGAGCGCTGGTCCGCGGGGCGACCTCGCTGCTGGTCCTGGGCTCCTCGTTGACGGTGATGTCCGGGCTCCGCTTCGTCCGCCAGGCGGCCCGGGCCGGGAAGCCGGTGCTGATCGTCAACCGGGATCAGACCAGGGGTGACCAGTACGCCCTCACGAGGGTGTCCCTCCCGCTGGGCACTGCCCTCGGTGCCGTCGCACACCGGCTGGGCATTCCCGTCAGCCGAGGCGTCGACGGAGGGCAGCGGCCAGCCTGACCGGCGCCACGCGCAGCACCAGGGGTCGTTTCGCGCTGCCGGAGAGCGGTTTGGCGTAGTAGGGGCGGCCGAGCCGGGCGGCGCGATACCAGCGGGTGCCGGACAGTCCCTTCGGGGTCGGGACGGGAACGGGGCTCTTCGGGTCGTCCGTACGGAGGCTCAGTGTCCAGCGCCCCGGTCGCAGGTCCCTGACCGGCATGCGGGCGGTGAAGGTGCGGCTGCCGTGCGGCGCGTACAGCAGGGGCACCTCACGGACCGGGCCCGCGTCCTCTTCGGCGCGCAGGGCGACGGGTCGGGGGTGGCGTGCGGCTTCGTCGGTCAGGCGTCCGCTGACGACGAGGGTGGCGGGGATGGCGGTGTCCCAGGCGACTGCGGTCACGACGCACGCCGGCTCGGCCTCGGTCGGCCGGAGGTCCAGGGAGAAGTCGCCCTGGGGCGTGAAGAAGGGGCGTACGGTGGTGGGCTCGTGCCCACGCCGGGAGGCGGTGGCCAACTCTCGCTCCGGTGGAGCGGTTCTCCGGCCTTCCGCGTCCGTCCCGGTCTGCCGGAGTCTGACGGTTCGGCTGACTCCCTGGGCGTGTACATCCAGGTAGAGGTCCCACCGGCCGCTGCCGAGCGGGGCGCCCGCGTCCACGGTGGCCAGGTCGACGTCGGCGGTGAATCCGGCCGCCGGGTCGTCGCCGTGGTGCGGGGCGGTGCCGACGGTGGCGGGCACTCGGATGTCCGGGTGGCGGAAGCCGCTCGGGCGCAGGATCAGTTGGGTGGTGGGCTGGAGGGCGCCCAGGGACTCGATGCGGGCGTGGCCGCCGAGTCGGAGGACACCGCCGTCGCCCGTCCAGGCCGCTTCAGCCAGTTCGTGGTGGACCGGGAGGCGGTCCGTGGTGTCGAAGCAGACGTCCGGGACCGCCTTCACGGGGTCGCGGAAGAAGGGGTGGGCCCAGTAGACGCGGCCCTTGTCGACGACGTGACCGCGCTCCGCGTCCGCCTTGGCGTGCCGGGCCACGGTCATGAGGTCCTCGAAGCGGTCCGTGCGCAGGAGGTGGACGATCAGCCGGTCCGGCGGCGCGATCAACTGGAAGACGCCGTCGCTCACATAGGTCCGCGCCCAGTCCCGGAACTGCGGGTAGAAGTGCTCCCGTGCCTGCTGTTCGCTCTCCCGGGGCAGCAGAGCGCGCAGCGGCCCGCACAGCTCCCACTCCACGTGGCGGCGCATGATCCGGTCCTGGCGCGGGCCGGGTTCCAGGTAGCGGGCGACCGTTTCGAAGCACAGGCGGGTGCCGTCCATGCGGTGGACGAGGTCGGCGGCGGTGAGGGTGAGGTTGTTGCCGTTCTGACGGTTGCGGGAGTAGTAGCAGTCGTAGTCGGCCACCACGGAGATGCCGTCGGCGTTGAGGTAGGCGGCGGCGGTGAACGGCTTGTCCTCGCAGTTGCGGTACGGCGGAAACCTCAGCTCCAGCCGTTCGATCAGCGAGCGCCGGAACAGCTTCCAGCAGCCCAGGGTGCGGTAGGCGTGGGACGAGAAGACGTCCGTCCGGGGCTGGTTGTGCGAGAAGACGGCCGTCGGCACGGCACGTCCGCCGACCGACACCATCTTGCCGAGGACCACGTCGGTTCGGTTCTCGTCCGCCATCGCGACCATGCGGCGCAGGGCGTCCGGGCCGAGGTAGTCGTCGGAGTCGAGGAAGAAGACGTAGTCGCCGCCGGCCAGGCCCAGGCCGGTGTTGCGGGGGACTCCGGCTCCTCCGCTGTTGGGCCGGTGGACGACGCGGAGGCCGGAGCGGGTCCGTGCGAGGCGGTCCAGTTCGCTTCCGGTGCCGTCGGTGGAGCCGTCGTCGACCGCGATGATCTCGATCTTGTCCGGTCCGAGCGTCTGCTCCATGACGGACGTGACGCACTTCGTCAGTTCCGGCATCGCGTTGTAGGCGGGGATGATCACGCTCACGCGGGGAGGGTTCCTACGGGACATGATGGACTCCGGGCCGTGGAGGGGTGCGGGGATGAGGAAGGCAGTCCGGATTCGGGCGAGCGGCTCCATGGAGCTTCCGGCGCGGGCCGCTGCCACGCCCCTGCACGGGGCTTCGCCCTACGCCGTCGGAGTGCGGGAACCACCCGTTCGGGTGCGTGTCGGCTCCCCTCCGGAACGTCCTCCCTCTGTGCCTGTCGCAGCGCGTCCTCGGCATGGAACAGATGCGGGCCGGTCGACACCTCCCCCGTGTCCTGGCGCAAACGGTGAGCGGGGCCAGGAAACACGCAGCCCGGGTGCGGTCACCGGTGCCGGGGCTCCCGGTCCCGGACCCGGACCCGGACCCGGTCCCCAGCCTGTCCCCTATCGCCTGTCGTCGCGCCGGGGGCTGCCGAAGGGGAGGCAGTGCTCTCTCCGCTTCGCCGAGACGCCCGGCTGGTCTCCCAGCACGGGGCCCCTGTCGCGGCATGAGCCCGCGTCAGGTCGCCGAGCAAGCGCTCCAACTGGCCGACGGCTGCCCGATCAGCGCGAAGAAGTGCGGATCTGGCGCTACCGCTTGGCCGAACAGCCCCCGCTGCTCCGCCACTTCCGCAACAAGCCGGAATCGGTTCGGACGTGAGACGCGTCACACCAACCAACATGCGCCTAAGTTGTCTGCATCACAGCGGAAATGTCCCTTTGGCCTCCATGCTCGAAACGGACACCGGGCCCCGAAAGGGTGTTCACCGGCATCCTCTTGGGCGCTGAGTTCCAAAGTGACCCATGACACAGCACTCGTGACATTCTCCCTGTCCCCTCTGGAAGGTGCCCCATCATGGCCGCGTACCTCTGCCCGCCTGCCGTGATCCACGGCGAGCACGCCGTGAAGACCAGTGAGATCGTGGCGGAGGTGCGCGACCGGCACCCCGATGCGGCGTGGGCGCCGCGGATCGACGGCATCGCGGCGAGCACCGGCATCGAGACCCGTGGCTGGATGCTGCCACTGGAGACCGCCGTCGCGCCCGGCAAGGGCGACGGCCTGCGGGCCGTAGGCGTCGAGCCCACTCAACAGGCGCTGCTACGCGGCGGGTTCAGCCGGCAGGACGTGGACCGCGTGGCCGCCGCCCTGGAGTCCATACCCGCGCCGCAGACCGTCCAGGAGCGCACCGCGCCGGCTTGGGAGGCCGTGCAGGCGTACGGGGAGCGCGCCGCGCGCGGGGCCCTGCAGACAGCCGGGCTGGACGTCTCGGACGTCGACTGTCTGATCACCAGTCACTCCACGACTCCGGCGCTGCCGGGACTGGACATGACCCTGGCCAACAGGCTGCGGCTCCGCAGCGACGTGATGCTGCTGCCGGCCACGCAATGGGCATGCATCGCGGGGACCCGCTCACTGGCGCTGGCCGCTGACCTCGTGGCCGCCGACCCCGACCGGGTGGTCCTGGTCGTCATCTCGGAGGCGCTGAGCACGACCTACCAGCCCGCCGACGACACCCTGGAGTCCCTGATCGTCCGGCTGCTGTTCGCCGACACCGCCGTGGCCGCGGTGGTCACCGGGCGCCCGAGGCCCGAGGCGGTGCTGCGGCTGGACGCCGCCTGGCATCACACCCTGCCCGGCACCCAGGAGCTGCACCGCCTGGAGACACGGGCGGACGGCACCCACTTCGTGATGGACCGGCGCGGTCCGCGCGCCGTACAGGAGACGGTCACCGCGATGTGGGAGTGGCTGCACGCCCGCTACCAGGACGATCCCGACGCCTGGCATCCCGACGTGCTGCTCGCGCACCCCGGCGGCACCAGGGTGCTGGAGTACATGGAGCAGACGATGCCCGACACGTGGCCGCCGGGGCTCCTCGACTACAGCCGGGACAGCTACACCAGCGGCAACCGCGGAGGGGCCGCCGTCTTCGACATCCTGCGGCGGGCGCACGACGCGGGGCAGCAGAAGCCCGGGAACCGCGCCGTTCTGTACGCGGCGGCACCGGGGCTCACCGCGACGGCCCTCGAAGGGCAGTGGCTGTAGAGCGCTGAACCTCCGGTGCGTGCCGCGTCACCGCGCCACTTCCGCCCAGACGACCTTGCCCGTGTCCGTCCACCGCACCCCCCACCGGGTGGTGAGCCGGTGCACGATGCTCAGGCCGCGGCCACCGTCGTCGAGCAGATCGGCTCGCCTCAGCCTCGGCCTGCCGTTCCCGGTGTCTCCCACCTCGCACAGCAGGCCGTGCCCGGCCCTGATCAGCCGCACCGTGATGGGGCCGGTGGAAAAGCGCACCGCGTTCGTGACCAGCTCACTGACCAGCAGCATCGCGCTCTGCCGGGTGTCGTCCCTGGTGCGCCACTGCCTCAGCAGCGCGGAGACGTGCTCACGGGCCCGGGCCGGGGCGTCGTCGCGGGCGGCCAGCCGCCAGGTCGCCGTGTCCCCCTTGCGGTAACCGATCATGCGCGCGAGCAGCAGCGTCACGTCGTCCCGCTGTGGCGCGGGCGCCAGGGTGGAAACGACGTGCCGGGCGGCCCGCTGGAGGGTGTCCCAGGGATGCACCGAGGCCACCGCGTCCGCCAGCCTGCCCATGCCCTCGTCGATCGACAGGGCGGGGTCCTCCACCAGGCCGTCGGTGTAGAGCGCGAGCACGGAGCCGGGCGGTACGCCGACGGTGTACACGTCGAACGGCTCCCGTAGCGCGAACTCGGCCCCCAGGCCGGGGTGAGGGCGGATCGCGAGGGGCCCCGCCCGCCCGTCCGGGGAGACCAGGATCGGGGGGAGGTGGCCTGCGCTGGACAGCGTCACGTGGTGGCCGACCGGGTCGTAGAGGGCGATGCAGCAGGTCGACCCGAGGGCGCTGTAGCCGGCCGCCAGCCCGGACTCGGCGTCGTCCAGGACCGTCACCGTCTCGTCCAGGTGCTCCAGCACCTGGTCGGGTGCGAGCCCCGCGGAGAGCAGCGCGCGGGCTTCCATGCTCAGCTGGCCCATGGTCGCGGCGGCACCCAGTCCGTGCCCCACGACGTCACCCACCACCAGCGCGGTACGCCCGTCGGGCAGCGGGAAGCTGTTCACCCAGTCGCCGCCGACGCCCGCGCTGTCGGGGGTGGCGGGCTGGTAGACGCTGGCGATCTCGATGGTGTCGCCACCGGCCCGGGGCAGGAGCCGGCGCTGCAAGGCCAGCACCTGCGTGTGCTCGCGCTGGTGCTGTCGGGCGAGATCGACGTGGTGGGCGGTCCTGGCCACCAGCTCCTGCAGGTCGAACAGCTCGCTGTCGCGGAAGGGGCAGTCCGCCCGCCGCCAGACCTCCGCCACGCCCAGCACGACGGGCGGCGTACTGTCGAGGACGAGCGGTATGCACACCACACCTGCCGAGAGGTCTCCGGGCACCAGGGCACGCGCCACGCGTGGGCTGTCGAAGACCCGCTCGACCGCCTCACCGTCGGGTATGACGATGGTCTGCGGGGCATCGTCGCGCAGCACCGCCTGGGCGAGCAGGCGACTGGCGTCGCCGGGCAGATCGTCCCCCGGGGTCATGTAGCCCTCGGGCCACACCCGGTCCGGTACGAGGGCCGCCCTCCGCAGCCGGATGCGCCCGTGTGCCCTGCCGGAGACTCCCTCCCCCGTCCACACGGCGAAGTCGAGGTCCACGGCGGCCACGTCTCCCCAGGCCAGCAAGGACTCCGCCAGCGACTGTGCGGTCTCGCCGACGTCCAGCGAGGTGCCGATCGCGGTCTCGGCGGCGTAGAGGTGCAGTCTTCTGGCCATGGCGATCACGGAGACCGTCAGGCCGCCCTCCGGCGCCGCGGAGGGCAGGATGCTCATCGAGACGACCAGCTCCGACCCGTCGTGGCGCCGCAGGCGCTGGATGCGCGCGACATGCGCCTCACCGCTCTCCACGACCTGTCGCAACCGCCGTGTCACCGTCGGTACGTCCCCGGGGGGCAGGAGATCGACGAACGGCCGCCCCGCCGCCGCGTCCAGACCCGCGAACACGGGCGCTTCCAGATTGCAGCGGGTGATGATCAGGTCCACGTCCAGGTTGACCGCGCCGAGGATCTGCTCCTGACCGCCGGCCGCCGAGTGGTCGGGCACCTGCCGGCGCGTGGTGCGGTCACCCCGCGGTTCGGCCGATGCCGCTCCGCCTTGCGGGATGTAACGCCCGAGGGCACGGCTGACCAGGTCGAACGCCGAGGAGGACGAGGGCGAGGGTGTGGAGTCCATGCGGCTCTCTCAGCAATCCCCGGCGCGGTGCCGGGGCCGGGTCCGGACCCGTGCGGTCGGGGCCCCGAGCTCCCTGACCACACACCTCATTGAATAACACCGCGGGCGGCTTCGCACACACCAGCGAATGCGCCTACGTCGGCCGTCCGGAGCGGACGTCGCCGTCAGGGCCCGGCAAGGGGCCGCGCCTGGGCGATGAGCAGCGCGACGTCGTCGTGGTCGGCGGGGCCGCGCAGTTGCCGGAGCAGCAGGTCGCAGGTCTCCTCCGCGGAGCGGCAGGGCGGGGACAGCAGGTGCAGGAGGTCGTCCAGCCGCTGGTCGATGGGGTCGTCGCGGGTCTCCACCAGGCCGTCGGTGTACAGGACGAGTTGATCGCCGGGGTTCATGGTGAGGGCGGCGGTCTCGAAGGGACCACTGCCGACTCCGAGCGGGGTGCCGGTGGGCAGGTCGAGCAGTTCGGGCGGCCGGCCGGCCCGCACCAGGACCGGGGGCAGGTGACCGGCGCAGGCGACGTGCAGGCGGGAGTGGTGCGGGTCGTAGACCGCGTACACACACGTGGCGATGTACGGGTCCAGGCCCTGGGTGATCTTGTCGAGGTGGGTGAGGATCCGGCTCGGGGCGAGGTCGAGGTCGGCGAGGGTGGAGGTGGCGGTGCGCAGCCGGCCCATGGCGGTGGCGGCCGGGATGCCGCTGCCCATGACATCGCCCACTGCCAGGGCGGTCCGGTCACCGCTGAGGGGCAGGACGTCGTACCAGTCGCCGCCGACTTCGCTGAAGGCCTGGGCGGGCCGGTACCGGGCAGCGATCTCCAGGCCGGGGCGGCGGGGCGAGGGCTGGGGCAGCAGGCTGCGCTGGAGGGTTTCGGCGGCGCTGCGGATGTGCTGGTGCAGGACGGCGTTGTCGATGCTGAGCGCGGCGGCCGAGGCCAGTTCGCAGGCGAGGGTGAGATCGTCCTCGTCGAAGGGCTGGGGGTTGCGCGCACGGGCCAGGCCCATCACGCCGATGATCTCGCCGCGCGCGATGAGGGGGACGGCCATGTCGGTGTGGACACCGGCTTCGGCGAGCAGGCCGGCGGCGGCGTCGTCGGCCGCGATGCGGCTGAGATCGCCGCTGTCGAGGTGGGTGATCAGCAGGGGCTTGCGGGTGCGCAGGCAATGGGCCGCCGGGTGGTCCGCGTGGTAGGTGGTGAGGTGGCCGGGCGCGATGATCGCCTCGGAGGCGCCGGTGGGGTAGGCGGTCTTGACCGCCAGGGCACGGAAGAGGGCCGGGCCCTCGCCGCGGTCCGGGCGGCCCGTCCGCAGGACGGAGTCCAGGATGTCCACCGCGATCATGTCGGCCAGGTCCGGGACCAGGACGTCCGCCAGTTCCTCGGCGGTCCGCCCCACCTCCAGGGTGGTCCCGATGCGGGCCGAGCCGTCGGCCATCAGGCGCAGACGCTGCTGGGCCCGGTCGGCCTGTCTGGCTGCTTCGTACCGGTCGGTGACGTCCACCACCACGTTGGCGATCCCGAGCACGTGTCCGCCGTGGTCCTCCAGCCGGTAGAGCGACACGGCCCAGGCGTGGTCGTTGTCCGGGTCGGCGCGGGTACGGCCCACCACCTGCTCGTCCACCATGGGACGGCCGGTCTCCAGGACCTCCCGCATCTGGTTCTCCGCGGTCGTGAAGGGCGCGCCGGGCAGGATCTCCCGGAAGTGGCGGCCCACGTGGTCGGCTTGGGGGACGCCGTGCATCGAGGCGAGGGCCCCGTTGACGGCCACGTACCGCAGCTGGGTGTCCAGCACGGACAGGCCGATCGGCGCCTGGGTAACCAGCTGGCTCGACAGGGCCACCTCGCGTTCCACCTGCCGCACCGTGGCCCTGTCGGTGGCCAGCCCCAGCGCGTAGTGATCGCCGAGGTTGTCCGTCAGCCGCATGTTGCGGAACTCGATGGTCCGGGTGCTGCCGTCCTTGAGCCGGACGGGGAAGGGGCCCGCCCAGGGCAGGCCGGTCTCCATCACCTTGGCGAACAGTCCCATCCCGGCCTTGCGGTCTGCGGGATGGAGAAGCAGGATGGCCGCGTCCTGGCCGACCGCTTCGTCGCCGGTGTAGCCGAACAGTTCCTCGGCCTGGGGACTCCACATGTCGATCCGGCCGTCGGCCTCCACGAGCACCGCGGCGACGCCCAGCAGGTCCATCAGCCCGCTCGGGTCCGATGCCGCCTTCTCCGGATCAGCCGCCCGCTCCGGAGGCTGCTTCGCTCGGCTCATCACATTCGCCCCTTAGGCCTGTCGACCTCACCGGCGCGCACCCGCCTGCCTCAGCAGACGTCCACGGCGGTCTCCGTGCAGGTCAGCAACCCGTTCACGATGCGCTACGCGACCTGCGGACGGCCAGGGGACGCGCCGGGCGGGCGCCGTGCGCAGTCGGACCTCACGGCCCCGGGCGACCGGAACGAAGATCACGCGTGCCCGGCTGGCTGGGTCGTTCCTCACCCTTCCACCCTTCCACACCCGCCGGCTCCGGCCGAGGAGATCACCCCCGGGCGGCCCGGCGTGCGGGACCGGGAGCTCCCGCCCCAGGCGGGCGAGCGGGGAGGAGGCCACTGACCGCGTGTCCCGGTCCCGGTCCGGTGATGGGCCGTCACTGCTGGCCACACTGGCCGCATGTCCGATGTGTCCCCGGTCCTGGCGACCGATGCCCGGCGGGTTGCCGTCATGACCGTGCTCACCGTGCTGGCGGGTGCGGTCGACGCCGTGAGCTTCCTGACCATGGGGAAGGTCTTCTGCGCACTGGCGACCGGCAACGTGCTCTTCCTGTCGTTCGCGCTCGCCGGGGAGGGCGATGTCCCGGTGGCGCGGCCCGCCATCGCGATCGGCGCGTTCATGGCCGGAGCGGCCGTCGCCGACGTCGTGCTGAAGTGGCTCGCGGACCGCGGACGCCGATGGTTCCCGGTCGGGCTCGTCTGCGAGGCGGTACTGCTGGTGTGCGCCGGTGTTCTGGCCCTGGCGAAACACGGCACCGGGGCCGTTCCCGCCCAGGACGACCGCGGGGTCGTCGCACTCGTCGCCCTGGGCATGGGAGTACGGGCCTCGACCGCCCTGCGCGTCCACGTGCCGGGCATGCCGACGCTGCTGAGCCAGACCGCCATCGCCGAGCTCCTCAACGACGTGCTGAGACGCCCCCGGTCAGCGCTGCGCGGGATGACCGCGAAGCAGCGCCTGGCCAGAACCAGGTGGACGGCCACCGTGGGCGGGATCTTCGGCGGTGGTGTGCTCGGCACGCTCCTGCTGGTGCCGCTGGGCACGGGGCGAGCGCTGCTCGTCATCGCATCGGCCGTGCTGCTCCTCGCGGCGGCGGGCCTGGCCGTACGACCGGGCGTGAGGGATGGGGCCCCGGGCGGTCCATGAGCCTCGGCGGTTGTGCGATCAGCATGCAGCGCGTCGAGCACAGCGTCGTCGAAGTCCGCCCGCCGCTCGTATGCGATCGGCACCCTCAGATCGTGGTGCCCGTCCCGAGTCCGGCCTCGGGGCGTGAACGCTGCCGGCCCGGCACACCACCGGGGCGTGGCGCCGCGGTTCGCGCTGCCCTCGCCGCGACGGCAGGATGGGATCATGACCGACATCCGCACACCCCGCCTCCTCCTGCGCCGGTGGCTGGACGACGACCTCGTTCCGCTGTCCGAGATCCACGCCGATCCGGTGGTGATGCAGCGCATCGGCGACGGCACGCCGCGCTCCCCGGAGCAGACCGCCCAGGACATCGAGACCTGGGAGGAGGAGTGGGACGAGGAGGGGTTCGGGATGTTCGCCGTCGAACTCCTGGGCGCCGGCGAGCTGGTGGGCGCCGTCGGTCTGTCCGTGGCCGACGCTCCGGCCGAGATCGCCGGCCAGGTGGCGATCAACTGGCGGCTCGGGCGGGTCTTCTGGGGACAGGGATACGCGTCGGAAGCGGCGCACGCCACCCTGGAGTTCGCCCTCCAGGACCGCGGCCTGGACCGGGTGGCAGCCGTGTGCCGCACGGGCGACAGAGCCTCCGCCAATGTCCTCGGCAAACTCGGCATGGAGCCGGAGGGCACGGCTCAGCACGCGGCCCACGGCCACGACCTCACGGTGTACGGCATCGACCTCACGCAGTACGAGGGGTAGCTCCGGCGTGCGGCCGGCGCGCTCGCCGTTGTTGTGCGGGCCGGTCCGACCGGCCTGCGCCGACACGAACGCCTCCGCGCTCCCCCACGCCGCGAGTCCGCCCGGCGCAAACGCCCCGCAGCCGGCCGTTCAGCCGTCCTGCGTGCGCACGGCCGCGTCGAGGACAGGACCGAGTTCGCGGGCCACGGTCGTCAGGGCTCGGACGTCACGCTCGGCCCGGGCGAGCAGGATCGCACCCTCCAGGCTGCTGATCATGAGCGTGGCGAGCGCCCCGGCCCGTTCCCCGGGAACGCCCATGTCGGCCAGGGCGCGGGCGACCGCACCGGTCCAGGTGGCGAACGCGGCCGATGCGGCCTTCCGCGTGGAGGGGACCGACTCCCCGCAGTCCACCAGGGCGGCCGCCACCGGGCAGCCGCCCGCGAAGCCGTCGGCCTCGTACTCGTCGGTCCACTGGCGCACCATCGAGGCGAACAGCCCGCTCGGCGTCGGCTCGGGCAGCGCGGCCAGGAAACGCGCGACACGGCCTGCCGCGTAGTCACCTGCCCAGCCCACCGCCTCGTCGACCAACTGAGCCTTGCCGCCGGGAAAGTAGTGCTGGAGCGAACCGCGGGGCGCGCCGGCGTCGAGGGCGACTTCGCGCATGCCGGTGGAGACGACTCCGTCGCGTCGGATGAGCTGAGCCGCGCTGAAGACCATCCGCTCGCGCGGCCCCCGCTCGGCCTTCGCCATCATCGGCCTCCGTCAACTCGCTCGCGCGGCTTTCCCGGCCTCCACTCTATGACCGCCGTCATAAGCACGGCTACTATGACCGCTGTCATAGCCGAGGGCGGTGGTGGCGGCTCGGCCACGGCCTCGGCACGGGCCGGAGGAGGCGGTGCGTGATGTACGTCGGTTTCATCGGGCTCGGGGTCATGGGGCAGCCCATGGCTCTGAACCTCGCCCGTGCCGGGACACGGCTCGTCGTCTGGAACCGCACTCCCGGGCGGTGCGAGCCGCTGCATACCGCCGGCGCCGAGGTGGCGCTGAGCAGCGCCGAGGTCTTCCGCCGGGCGGACCCCGTGTTCCTCATGCTGTCCGACGAGACGGCCGTGAACGCGGTGCTGGGGCGCGGCACCCCGGGCTTCGCCCAGCGTGTCGCCGGTCGGACCGTCGTCCACATGGGCACGACCTCGGCCGAGTACTCCCGCGGCCTCCAGGACGACATCCGGACCGCGGGCGGGCGTTACGTCGAGGCCCCGGTCTCCGGCAGCCGCGTCCCTGCCGAACGGGGCGAGCTGGTGGGCATGCTGGCGGGCGACGGCGACGCCGTGACGACCGTACGGCCCCTGCTCGGTCCGATGTGCCGGGAGACGTTCGTGTGCGGGGCCGTCCCGGGTGCGTTGCAGCTGAAGTTCTCGGTGAACCTGTTCCTGATCACCGTGGTCACAGGCCTTGCCGAGGCATTCCACTTCGCCGAGCGGCACGGGCTTGATCAGCGTCTCTTCCGGGATGTCCTGGACGCCGGCCCCATGGCCAGTGCCGTCTCCCGGGTCAAGGTCTCGAAGCTGCTGGAGCGCGACTTCTCGGTCCAGGCGGCCGCCGCGGACGTCCTGAAGAACAACCGCCTCATCGCCGAGGCCGCCCGCGAGGCGAACCTGGCGTCCCCGCTCCTGGACGTGTGCCACGCCCTCTACGCCGAGACCGTCCAACGGGGTCATGGTGGTGAGGACATGGCCGCCGTCCTGCGCGCTCTGGAGGCTCGGACCGACGGCGCGGCCGGTGCGGCCGGTGCGGCCGGTGCGGCGGACAAAATCGCAGGCACATCTGCCTAGGCCGGGTGGAGACTACTGCTACTCATGGGTGCCGAGCGCGCAAGGAGGGCCGACCGGATGGGGCTCATGCTCTGCCCAGCGAACGACGACATGACAAGCCCGGACATCTCGTGGTCGTACTACGGGTTCAGGCTGTTCAGGGAATGGCTGGCCCGGACCGAGGGATTCGCCCTCGCGGAGATGGCCGGCTTCGGGGGAAGCCGGCCGTGGAGCAGCCTGACCACCACTCTGGCACCGCTGCTCGACCACCCGGACCACGAGGGTGACCTCGCACCCGCTCGATGCGCCGCCATGCTGCCCCGGCTGGAGGAAATCATCCAAGAGCGGCCACACGCCGCAGACGATCCCATCCTCCTACGCCGTATCGATGACACCCGCCGGCTGATCGACGTCATGAGGTACTGCGTCGACAAGGACCTCCCGCTCGTCTTCTGCTGAGCACGGGACGGGACCCGGCCTGTCCGGCAGTCACGCGGCGAAGCCCATGCCGGCAGATCACCGGGCTCGGCCGCCCGTCATCGACATCAACAGCGCGTGGCTCTCCTCGTCGGCAGCGACCACGAGTCCACGGCCCGACTCCTCCAGCGGGGCACCGTCGATCCCGGTGACAACGCAGCCGGCCGCCCGGCACAATGCGATCCCTGCCGCGAAATGCACGCTGCCGGACAGGCCGCCGCCATCGGTGACATAGGCGGCACGCTTGCCGGCCGCGACCCAGGCCAGCGCCAGTGACGTCGAGACGACACGCGGCCTGAAGCGTGCGACGAACTCAGGGTGGGCCAGCAGGTCGGCGGCCCGGAACCCGGGCGCGTTCGGGAACGGCGGATCCAGGTTGACGTCCACCAGGCGGGTGGCGGGCGTGGGCGTCAGCAGCACGTCATCGGCGCCGTCACGCCGTACCCAGGCGGTCTCCCCGTCGGTGACGAAGACCTCGCCGCTGAACGGGTCGGCCACCGCCGCCGCCCCGTCGCGCAGCGCCACGTTGACGGCCACCAGCATGGTGCCGACGGCGTAGTTGAGCGTGCCGCACAGGGGATCCACCAGCCACTGGCGCCGGGCACCGGCCGCGCCCTGCTGCCCGCCTTCCTCGCCTAGTACCGCGTCATCGGGGCGTGCGGCACGGATGACGGCGAGGATCGCCTTCTCGGCCTCCACATCGGCGGCGGTGGCGAAGTCCCCTGCGCCCTTGTCGATGCGGCTGAGTCGCCGGCCGTACATGTCGCGCACCACCGCCGCACCGGCCCGCGCCCCGCTTGTCGCGACTTCGGCATCGCTCGCAGATGAGTTGGTCATGCCGTGCAGGCTAGCGAGGCCGACCTCCGCCCCGGCGAGGACGATGTGCCGTCAGGCACGGGACAGCGCGAAGGAGACCGGGCAGCCGCTGACCGTGCCCGGCAGCGCGCCCAGCGCCGGCGCCAGGCCCGAGCCGCTGTTCTGCTCCTCGGACGGCTGGGTCTGCTCCGTGTGGTGGCCCGACCGCTTGCGCGGGCGGGCTTCGCCCCCGGTCACGTTCACGCGCAGGTGACGCGTATCCCGCCTTCCGCCAGGACTTCGAGGACCAGGGCGACCAGGTCGTACGGTTCGCCCTCTGCGGTCAGGAGCTGAGAGAGATGCTCGCGTGCCGGTACGATGTCTCGCCAGAGGAGAGTTGCGGGGGCGGTGTACCCGAAGTCGCCCCCGAGGCAGTCCGCCAGGGCGGCCAGGCAGGCGCCGAAGTAGCCTCCCGGCCCGTTGAAGGCCTCGCCGAGTGCCAGGTAGAGGCTGGGCTCGTCGGTGATGTGGCGGCCGTCCAGTTCGTACGGCTGCCCGGCCGGCCGGGCCCGGTGCTGGACTCGGCAGCCCCGGTCGCGGACGAGTTCGAGCCAGGCCTCGCGCTCCCGGGTGTCCAGGCCGACCCATCCGCCGGGGGCCTCCGGCGGGCCGACGAGCCAGCGGTCCCAGAGGGGACGGGCGTATCCGGGGACGGGTCTGTCGAGCTCTGCGTCGAGTTCCAGGTCGATCAGGTCCGGTCCTCGGGAGGACGGGCGCCACGCACGGATCCTGGGCCGCAGCAGCCGGTCGGTGAACGGCTCGCCGCTGTCGTCCCGGATCTCCAGCCAGGCCTCGTCCAGGTCCAGGGCGCGCCGGGTGCCCGTCGCCAGGGCCTGGCGCAGCCGGTCGCCCGGGGAGAGGCCCCGCAGGACGAGCGAGGGGGCGGCCTGCTCGTCCGGCAGGACGCGCGTGAACTCCCGGCATGAGCCCAGCCATCGGTACCCGTCGTGGAGGCGGACCGGAGCCCGGTGCCCTTCCGGCGGACCCATGTAGTCGTCCAGGCCCGTCAGCACGAGGGTTTCCGCCCGCCGTCGCTGTCCGGGGCTCTCCGCGTCCTCCAGCAGCCATGGGTCGACAGCCTTGTCCTCCGGTACCAGCCACACCCGGCATCCGACCCAGCCGCGCACCTCTGCGCCGTCCGGCTCCCAGTCGAAGAGTTCGTACGTCGCGCGCCCGGGCTCCCTGAAGAGTCCCTCCACCTCGGCACAGACTCCCCAGACGTGGCCGCGCTCCGACTCCGTCAGGGCGTACCGCCACCTGCCGCCTTGTCCTCCGCCTCCCTGCACGGTGGGAATCATGCCTCGATCAGGTCCGTCTGTCTCCGCCGTTCGAGCGATCGGGGGGCCACACGCGGCGTCGGAGCGATGAGTTGCGCCAGTGTGCCGGGTCCAAGGGTGCGACGGTCACCGGAACGCATTCGGACGCGAAGAAGATCACCCGCCGGTGATTCGACCGGCCCACCGCACGCGAGGAGAGCCACATGTCCGCCCCCTACACCTTCGACGTCTTCTCCAGCCTCGACGGCTACGGCGCCGCCGGCGCCGACTGGACCGGCTACTGGGGCAAGCAGGGCCCCGAGCTGCTCGACCACCGCCTCGCCCTCTACGGCGAGGAGCAGCGGATGGTCTTCGGGGCCCGTACGTACCGGGCCTTCACACAGATGCTGGCTTCGAGCACCGAGGAATCCGATGTGCGCGACCCGTGGGTGACACGGATGCGGAACCTGCCGGCGACGGTGGTGTCGAGGACGTTGGAAGGCCCCCTCGACTGGCCCGACGCGACACTCGTCAGCGGTGACGCCGTCGAGGTCGTCGCCCGGCTCAAGGAGGAGTCTGAGGTGCCGTTGCGCTCCCACGGGAGTCTGTCGTTGAACCGGGCGCTGATGGCGGCGGGACTGGTGGACCGCTTGCAGGTGACACTCTTCCCCGTCATCACCGGCCGGAGCGGGCTGGACCGGATCTTCGAGGACGCCGCGGACTTCGATCTGGAGCTGGTCGAGAACCGGACGCTCGACGGACACATCCAAGAGCTGGTTTACCGCCCCACTCTGCACTGACCGCCCGGTAACCTCACGCCTATGGACCAACTGCCCGCGAGCGTGGACCACGACATCCTGGCGCACCGGAGCATCGCCGCGATCGCAACGATCCGCGAGACGTTCGGCTGCACGATCCATCAGGCACTCGACGCCTACGCCCAGCGGTACGAGGAACTCCGTCGCGACCGCCCGGGCGACTTCCGCCCGTCCTAGGTGTATCGACCCGCCTGAACAACCCTGCGGGGCAATACACCTAGGCGTTGGCGTGGCGGCGCCACGTCGGCCTGCGCGGAGCGGCGTGATGCGCGGGCTCGGCCGGATGGTCGGCCTGATGACGCCTCAGCCAGACGGACGCCATGCCGAGCAGAGCGGCGAAGACCACCAGGAACGCCACCGAGACCCACATCTGCCTGCTGCCGGGGGCGTCCCACCCAGCCGACACGGCCGAAACGGCCCACAGCACCGCTCCCCCGGCGTAGAACGTGCGCATCCGGCGCAGCTGCCGCAGGGCCCGTACGGATTCAGCGTGATCGTTTTCGGTAGCCATGCCGACGCAGGTACCCCGATCGGCAACCGCCTATCAGCAGCCCTCGCCGGTTTCCTGTATCGCGTCCACGCCCGGACGGTGGTGCGAGAGGAGGTACGGCTCGTCGAGGCGGGCGTCGTCGACACGGTCGCGCACCTCGGTCAGCAGCCAGCTCAGCAGCTCGGCGGAGGCGTCGTACTCGTCGTAGAAGCCCATGTGCAGCTCGGTGATCTCGTACTCGACCAGCACGTCGTCGACGAAGTCGGCCAGTTGCGCGTCGGCGGCTTCGGTGCGGGTGGCGGTCCAGATGTCGAGCCAGGGGCGCAGGGCACCGGTGGCGACGGTGACGAGGCTGAGGGTCTGCCTGACGGAGACGGGACCGGGACGGCTGTGCAGGGTGGCTCGCCACCAGGCGGCCCAGACGTCGTGAAGTGCGCCGGTCAGCGGCGCGTCCCAGGTGGTCCACTCCGCCTCGACCAGGCGAGAGGCGATGAGGTTCTCGTCGACGTGGAGCCGCCCGGTGACGGCGGAGCGGATGATGCGCGGGGCGAGGCGGCGGTAGAGACGTGGGAAGTCGTCCCAGTGGCTGGGGACTTCCGCGGCGACGGCGCACAACAGGTCGTCGCTTATCAGGTCGAGCGGTCCGGAGAGTTCGGCCAGGTCCTCGTCGCCGTAGCAGTACGTGCATCCGGTGACGGGGAAAGGTGTTTGCGAGGCGAAGGCGCGGTCCAGGACGTCGAGCGCTGTCGCGAGTTGCTGTTGGTGGCGGGACATGGCGACCTGCGGGGGACTCCGACCGGGTGACCGGCGAAGAGCGCAGGCTATCAGGCGCTGTGCGTGAGACTCGGGCCCCGGGTGGGCGTCCGCGGCCCGACAAGTGCCGGGTTCAGTCCCCGGGGCGCCGACGCGCGAGATGGACGGTGATGTCGGACGTCATCTCGACCGTCTCCGGGAGGACCTGCCGGATCCGGCTGAACACCTGCTCTCGCACCGAGACCGGCAGGACGAGATAGGCCGAGATGGTGGACAGTTGCCCGACGTAGTCGCGGGCGGTCATCGTCACCTGCCGTTCGATCACGGCCTGCTGGACGTCGGTGAACCACTCGGACCGTTGCAGCTCGCTCCCCGGCCACTGCATCTCATGTCCGGGAGGGGTGCCGTCCGGGGACGGAATCTCGTCGCTCTCCAGGAACGGTGCCCTCGCCGCGTGGACGGCTTCCCGCACGGCCGGGTCGGTCAGCCGGAACGGCCCGCCGAACGAGGCGAACACGCCTCCCGGCTCCAGTAGCGCGGCGATGCGTGGCCAGCGGCCCTCCGGGTTCGTCCAGTGCAGCGACGCCGCCGCGTAGACCAGCCCGTGGCGCTCCCCCGGCCGCAGGTCCTCGAACGCGGTCTGCACCGTCGCGACGTTCGCCGGCACGTGCTTGTGCAGTTCGGCGAGCATGGACCCGTCGGGCTCGGTCGCGGTGACCGCGATCCCCCGCCGGGCGAACAACCGGGTTGCCTTGCCCGTCCCGGCACCGATCTCGAGGGCCGTCCGAACCGGGCGGCCCGCATACGCCATCACCATCTCGAACAGCTCCACGGGGTACCCGGGCCGGTACCGCTCGTAGGCTTCCGCGACCCCTCCGAAGCTCAGCGCTCGACCGGACATGCCGAGCATCCTGGCACACGGGCACCAGGGACGGGCGGTCGGGGATGTCGTCGAGGACCTGGTCGGGGCGAGGCAGGTGGCGGCCCTCGGACGCACCCTGGCCGACGGCGGACACCCGCTCGAAATCGCGGCCGACGCGCAGGTCCGGGCTCATGATGAAGGCATGACCGACCGTGACGACTTCCTGACGTGGGTCACGACCGCCCTGTACGAGGCGGAGCTCGCGCTGCACAACGGAGACGCCTCTCCCCGCCGGGCGCTCTGGTCGCGCAACGAGCCCGTGAGCGTCCTGGGGGCGTGGCGGAACGCCTTCGGGCAACAGGAGCTGGACGGGCTCTTCACGGAGCTGGGGAGGAGCTTCTCCGACTGCACCTCGTACGTGTTCGAACTGAAGGCGTACGGCGTTTCGGACGACATGGCCTACACGGCCGGCCTTGAGCACACCTCCGCCTCCGTCGACGGGGAGCCGCGTACCTACACGTTGCGGGTCACTCAGGTGTACCGCCGAGAAGAGGGCGAGTGGAGGGTGGCGCATCGGCACGGCGACGCGGTGACCGGGTGAGCGTGCTCACCCCCGGCCGGTGACCCCCGGCCGGTGACCCCCGCCGGCGCCGCCCACTCTCGCCGATCGGTGCCTCACCGGGGCGTCGCGAGCCCCGTCCACGACTCCCCGGCGCGTTCGGCCCACTCCCCCGCCGCCTCCTGGCGGCCGGTGAGCACCAGGAGCAGGGCCGCGATCGGACCGCGGACCTCCGGGCCGGCCCCGCGCGTGAACTCGATGTCGGTGGCGACGAGCCGGGCCTTCGGCAGGGGCCACGGGCGGGGCGGGATGCGCATGGTCCACACCCGGTCCGCGGCGTCACGGGCGGCGGCCGGGGGCATCCGGCGCGTCCGGCCGAGTGCCAGGGCGATGTCCTGCCCGTGGACGAGGAGGTCGAGGAGCGGCTCGCGGGGCGAGGTGGTGGGCGCCAGGCGGCGGGAGCCGACGATCGAGCGGAGGTTGACGGCGATCTCGGCGACGGGCAGCGCCCCTTCACGCACCGCCGAGTCGTGGATCATCCGGTTCCAGTTCCCTCGGGCCCGGACCATCTCCCGTACGACCTGCCGGTGCGAGTAGCGCGCCGCGATGGTCAGATGCGCTGCCACGTCCCGCACGCGCCAGTCCCCGCACCGCGTAGGTGTCTCCCATTCCTCGGGGCTCAAGCCGTCCAGCAGATCGGCCAGGGTCGTCCGCTCCTGGTCGACGATCCGCCAGAGCTCGTCGGTGTCCAGCACTGCACTCACGACATCACCCACCCAAATGGTAAGCTTCTCTGACCAAATTAGTCAGAGCAGCTGACTACTGTCAAGAGGAGCGGGGTGTCCACCGGCCATGGGTGCGGGAAGCGAGCCGACGCCGGCGACGGAGAGCGACCTGAACACGGGGGTGCTCATGTTCCTGCCGTACCGGGCCCTGGAGAACCGCGTCTTCGCCGCGCTCGCCGAGGCCGGGTTCGACGACTTCACGCCCGCCCAGGCCCGGGTCATGCAGCGCATCGGCCCGGAGGGCACGCGCCTCACCGAACTCGCCGAGCAAGCCCAGATCACCAAGCAGACGGCGGGCTTCCTCGTCGACCAGCTGGAGAAGGCCGGCTACGTGACCCGGGTGCCCGACCCGACCGACAGGCGGGCCCGTCTCGTCCGCGGCGCGGAGAAGGCCTGGGCGGCCAAGGAGGTCGCCGACGCGGTGGTGGCCGAGGTGGAGGGGGAGTGGGAGGAGCACCTGGGCAAGCGGCGGATGAAGCAGCTGCGCGAAGCGCTCACCCTGCTCAGGCAGATCACCGACCCGTGGGCCTGAGGCTGCTCCACGCGGACACCCGGCCCGCCCTCACCACGGGCGCAGGTGCTCGATCGTGACGTGGTACCGCTCGGCCAGGCGCATCGCGATCAACGAGCGGTGGCACGCTTCCGGATCGCGTTCGACGCAGAAGAGCGCTGCGACGCCGCTGTTCGGCAGCGCCGACACGATCGGTGCCAGGTCGGCGTGGTCGAGGATCTCGGCCGTGTAGCGGCGGGTGTACTCGGCGGAGAGTTCGCGGCGCGAGCGTCTGCCGACCCCTTGACGGGCGTCCTCGGCGTACTGGAGGTGGCGCAGTTCGGTGGTCGGTGCGAGTTCGGGGTGGTGCTCGTAGGCGATCCCGGCGTGGGCGAGGGCGGCTTGCAGCCGCAGGGAGTTCGCCCAGGCGTACTCGGGTCCGCGGACGCCGCGGCGCTGACGTACGTCGAGCAGGAGGCGGACGTCCGCGCGCCGCAGTCGGCGCAGGAAGGAGTCACGGTCGAAGCCGTAGACGCCGATCGTCACCATTTCGAGCATCGCCATCACCCATCTGCCCGCCGCTCGTGCCGGTGCGGCCGGCACGAGCAGCACGAGCGGCGAGGTCGCGTCATGCGACGGCGGTTCCCTCAAGTTCCACCATCTGACCGGGGACGGCCAGCCGTGTCACCCCGAGCATGGTGGTGGCCGGTGCCACCCCGGCGGCGCCGAGCCGCGACGCCAGCACTCCGTAGTGCGGGAACAGCAGATCGACGTCGGTGGTGTAGACATTGAGCCGGACGAGGTTCGCGAGGGACATGCCGGCCTCGCGGAGCACGGCCTCCAGGTTGTCCAGGCTCAGCGCCACTTGTGCGGCCATGTCACCGTCGTGTCGGGGCTTGCCGTCGCCATCCATCGCGGTCTGTCCGGAGCAGTACAGGGTCCGGGTGTGCCCGGAGACGACCTCACCCTGGTTGAACCCCATCTCGGCCGACCACGTCACCGGGTTGATCGCCGTTCGTTCCACTGCCACATCCGCTCCATTCGGGTCATGGGAGGTGCGGGCGTCCACAGGCGGTTGCCACCGTCGTGGACGCCGCTGCTGAAGAGCCTTCCAACGAATCACGACACCTTCGGTCATGTATTCGTTAAGGTCCTCGTATGCGCGCCGATCGGCTGGTCTCGCTGGTGCTGCTGCTGCGTCAGCGCGGTCGGCTGACCGCCGACACGCTGGCCCGTGAGCTGGAGGTGTCCACCCGTACGGTGCTGCGGGACATCGAGGCGCTGTCGGCAGCCGGCGTCCCGGTCTACGCCGAACGCGGCCGGCACGGCGGGTTCGCGCTGCTGCCCGGTTTCCGGACCGAGCTCACCGGCCTGAACCACGACGAGGCGCTTGCTCTGCTGACTGCCGGACCGGGGCGCGGTGAGCAGGTGTTCGGCCTCGGCCCGGCACTCGCTTCGGCCCTGCGCAAGGTGGTCGACGCGCTGCCGGAACCCCATCAGGCCACCGCGAGCGACGCGGCCCGGCGATTCCTCGTCGAGCCGGAGACCGACCTGCTCTCACGCCGGGCGGTCACCGACGAGGTCTCCGACGCGGCCATGTCCGAGATCCGGCGCGCGGTGCTCGCCGGACACAGACTGCGCCTCCACTACACGGCCGCGGGTCAGTCACCGCAGTGGCGCACGGTGGACCCCATCGGCCTGGTCACCGTGCGCGACCGGGGCTACTTGCTGGCCACGAGATCCGGCGCGGACCGCACCTACCGGCTGTCGCGGGTGCTGGCGGCCGAGGAACTCCCGGAAGCCGCGCAGCGACCGGACCGGGTCGATCTGGACCGGGTCTGGCGGGAACGCTGTGCCCGGTTCCTGTCCGACGACCACATCGCCGTGCTGGTGCGGGTGGAGCCGAAGCGGCGGGAAGAACTGCTGAGTTCGGCGGTGGCCGTCCGCACCGCGGAGCTCGACGGCGACGGCCAGCTGCGGCTGGAGGTGACGTTCCAGGATCTACGACACGCCGAGTGGGCACTGTGGCAGCTCGGCACGGACGCGGAAGCCCTGGCTCCGGGGGCGTTGCGCACCGCCTTGCGCGACCGCGCCGCCGCGATGGCCGCCCGGTACGCAGACACATAGGCGGCCGGCCACCCCTCCACGTCCCGGCATACCGTTCCAGGCAGTCGGCATCTGTGCTGGTCAGCGCCCGTTCCAGCGTTCCGGCGTCCCGAAGTGACCGTCTCCTGTGGCGGCCGGGACGCATCGCGGAACAGGCTGATGACGTCCGAGCGGCTTGCCGGACAACCCACTTCGCACCATGGAGATTTCGCATGCGCTCGCGCTTTGCCGCCCCCTTTGCCCGCCTCGCTCTGGCCGCGGTCGCCGCGGTGGCCGTCACCGCCACCACGACCGCCACGGCCACGGCCACCGCCGACAGCCGAAGCACCGCCGTGCGGGCCTGCGTGACCACAGACCTGACGTACAAGGTCAGTCTGAAGACGCAGGCGGGCGGCTACTTCCTCGTCACCGCCAAGGCCAAGTCCGGCGTGACCTGTCAGCTGGAGGGTGTCTTCCCCTCAGCCTCCTTCGGCTCCTCCGCCGACACCGAGGTGTCGCCGGCCGAGCACGCCGTCGGCGACGGGGTCACCCTGACCGGCTCCACCGCCGCCTACGCCGGCATCAACCCCAAGACGACGGACAACGACCACGGCAGGGAGTTCGACCACCTCCACCTCGCCGTCGCAGGCGACGAGACCAACGCCGTCACCCTCGCGCTTCCCGAGACCGCCACGGTCGACCGGCCCACCGCCACCAACTGGCACGCCGACCCCGCCGACGCGGTCCCCTTCTCCGGCTGACGCCCCCGGGCACCGGTCGCGCCCCGGTCCGAGGACACACCAAAAGGCGGGGGGGCACCCGATAGAAGAACAAAAAAGAAAAGACGAGGGGAGG
>NZ_JBEZWN010000091.1:0-24217 GCF_040637495.1 Streptomyces sp. NPDC029044 | reverse complement strand
GCCGGGCCCGCCGTGGCGGCGGTGGCGGTTCCCGCGGCCGCCGCGAGCAGGAGGGATCTCCGTCCGAGTTGCATGCGACTCCCCTTCGTCGAAGGCAGGTTCACTTCCGTGCCCGGGCCCGTGCCCCGGCCAGCCGGTCCAGGTGCTCCTCGTAACCCCTCGTGTAGAACGCGGCCCGGCCCGGGTCCGGCTCGACGACCGCCGTCGGTTTCGTCCACACCTCCGCGTCCAGCGGCACCCCGTACCGCTCGGCGGCCGCCAGGACCGCGCCCCGCGCGCCCACCTCACCCTCGACGACCCGCAACGGCCGACCGAGCACATCGGCCAGCAGCCGCATCCAGGCGGAACTGCGCGTGCCGCCGCCGCAGACGGCCAGGCTCCCGGTGAGGCCCGCCGCCGCCAGGCAGTGCCGGGCCGCGTACCCGATGCCCTCGCAGGTGGCGCGGACCAGGTCACCCCGGCTCGACTCCAGGGACACGCCCGTGAGTTCGGCGCGCAGGCGCGGCTCGACGAAGGGTGCGCGTTCGCCGGAGGGCGCGAAGTACGGCAGCACCCGGACGCCGTTCGCGCCCGGCGGCGTCCCGGCCAGCAGGCCGTCCACCTCGTCGTGCCGCACCCCCGTCGTCGACAGCACCCAGTCCAGCGCCGCCGTGCCGACCATGGCGGGCATGGCGCGCAGCCAGTGCCCGGGCCGGTCCGTGGAGATGTACAGACCGGCCGGTTCGCCGGTCAGGTCGATGTCGGTGGTGGCGACCAGACTGGCCAGACAGGTGCCGACGATCAGCAGACCGTCCCCGTGGGACGTCACCCCGGCGCCCAGCGCACAGGCCGGCAGGTCGTAGGGCCCGTTCGCGATCCGGGTCCCGGGCGGCAGGCCCTCGCCCAGCGTCCCGGCGGTCGCCACCGGGTCGCTGACCGGGGCGAGCAGCCCCCTGCGGTGCGCCAGCCCCAGCAGTTCGACGACCCCGTTGTCGTAGGTCCGGGTCCGCGGGTTCAAGAACGGCATCGACGCGTCCGACACATCCGTCGTCGGACCGGCGCCGGTCAGCCGCTGGAACACCATGTCCTTGCAGTACAAGGCGGTCTTCGCGGCATCCAGCGCCTCCGGTTCGTGATGTTCCAGCCACGCCAGCAGCGGACCCGGGGAGCCCGGGAACATCGCGCCGCCCGTCCGCCGGAACACCGTCTCGAAGGTGCCGTCCGCCAGCCACCGGTCGACCAGTTCGTGCGCCCGCCCGTCCATCCAGGAGGCGGCGGGGCGCACCGGCCGGCCCTCGCCGTCGACCAGCCACACCCCGTCGCCCTGACCGGTGAGCCCGGCCAGCTCGACGGGCTCGTCCACGACGGAGGTCAGCGCTTCGAGCACCGCGACGACCGCCCCGTACACCTCCTCCATGTCCTGCTCGACGACCCCGCCGTGCAGGTCCAGGCCCACCGGGCGGGACTCCACGGCCAGTTGGCGGCCCGTGGCGTCGA
The DNA here is from genome assembly GCF_040637495.1 of Streptomyces sp. NPDC029044. Classification (NCBI taxonomy): domain Bacteria; kingdom Bacillati; phylum Actinomycetota; class Actinomycetes; order Kitasatosporales; family Streptomycetaceae; genus Streptomyces; species Streptomyces sp. NPDC029044. The sequence continues at coordinate 22,741 of NZ_JBEZWN010000091.1, read as the reverse complement.
AGGCCGCCGCCTTGACCATGGACGTCCCCACATCGATACCGACGTACATGCGGTTCTCCTCCCGGTCCTCAGGTCAGGCAGTGCGCGAGCGGCTCCCCGCGCACCCAGCGGCCCACCTCTTCCGCGGCGATCCGGGCGGCCTTCTCCGCGACCGCGCGCGAGGCCCCGCCCAGGTGGGGGGTGAGGACCACGCGGTCGGCCAGCCCCGGCAGCCGGGACTCCGCGGGCAGCGGCTCCCGCTCGTAGGTGTCCAGCGCCGCCGCCGCGACCCGGCCGCTCTCCAGCGCGTCGCACAGCGCGCCCTCGTCCAGCAGCGGACCCCGGGCCACGTTCACCACGACCGCGCCGGACGGCAGCAGTCCCAGCTCCCGGGCGCCGATCAGCCCGCGCGTCTCGGGCGTGAGCCGGGCGTGCAGGGTGATCACCTGCGAGCGGCGCAGGAGGTCGTCGAGCGAGGTCACGCGCAGGCCGTGGATCTCGCCGTGCACATAGGGGTCGTGGACCATCACCCGCGCACCGAACGCGCACAGCACGCGCGCGACCCGGCTGCCGACGGCCCCGTACCCGACCAGGCCGACGGGCAGGTCCTCCAGCTCCAGTCCGCTGCGCTCGTAGGTGTAGTACGTCGCCCCCTCCCAGCTGCCCCGCCCGGCGAGCGGGGCGTGGGCCTGGGGGATGCGGCGCAGGGCCGCCAGCATCATGCCGACGGTGAACTCGGCGGTGGCGGCGGCGTTGCGGCCCGGCGCGAAGCACACCCGCACGTCACGGTTCTTCGCCGCGTCCAGGTTGACGTTGACCGGCCCGCCCCGGCAGACCACGACCAGCCTCAGGTCCGGGCAGGCGGCGAGGACCCTCTCGGTGACCGGGCCCATCTGCGTGACCAGCACCTGCGCCCCGGCCAGCGCCTCGATCATCTCGTCCTCGGCGTCGCTGGCCTCCTGCACCTCGGCGACCGGCCCGAACGGCTCCAGCGGCCAGCCGAGCCGTACTTCCCGGACGTCGGCCCGCTCCACCTCGTGCTCCACCGCCCGCGTGATCAGCGACGGCAGGACGAAGTGGTCGCCGGCGGCCACGACACGCACGCTGTTTCCGTCAGTCATCGCAGGGCCTCTCCTGTCTCGGCGTCGAAGACATGGGTGTGCCGGGGGTCGGCGGCGACCCGGACCCGGTCGTCGTGGGCGAGCCGCACCTCGGGGTCGGTGAGGACGACCAGATGCCGCTCGACCCCGTCCAGGGCGAGGGTCGCCAGGCCCGACTCCAGGAGCGGTTCATGGGCGACGACCCGCGCGGGCAGGCCGCCTTCGGCGGTGAGCCGGACGTCCTCGGGGCGGATCCCGACCACCACCTCCCGCCCCCGGTCCACCGGCACCGGCAGGGCGATCCGCACCGTGTCGGAGAGGCGGGCGTGGCCGTCGCCGCCGGAGATGCCGGGCAGCAGGGTGATCGCGGGCTCCCCGACGAAGTCCGCGACGAACACGTTGGCCGGGCTGTCGTAGATCTCGTAGGGGGTGCCGAGCTGCTGGATGACGCCGTCCTTCATCACGGCGATCCGGTCGGCGAGGGAGAGGGCCTCCTCCTGGTCGTGGGTGACCAGGATGGTGGTGTGGCCCAGGTCCTTCTGGATGCGCTTGAGTTCGCGGCGGGTGGAGTCACGCTGGGCCGCGTCCAGGTGGGAGAGGGGTTCGTCGAGGAGCAGGACGTCGGGTTCGCGGATCAGGGCCCTGGCCAGGGAGACGCGCTGCTTCTGGCCGCTGGACAGGCCGGCCGGGCGGGCGCCGAGAAGCTCGGTCAGACCGACCCGCTCGGCGATCTCCTTCACCTTGCGCTCGACATCGCCCCGGGCGGCCCTCCTGCGGGCCTTCAGCCCGAACGCCAGGTTCTCCGCGACCGACAGCGGCGGATACAGCGCGTAGTTCTCGAACGCCACGCCGATGTTCCGCTCCTGCGCGGGCCGTTCGACGACCGACGCCCCACCGACGAGGATGTCCCCGCCGGTGACGGACTCCAGTCCGGCGATCATCCGTAAGGTGGTCGACTTGCCGCACCCGGACGGCCCGAGCAGTCCGAGCAGCTCCCCGGACCGCAGGTTCAGGTCGATGCCGCGGACGGCGTCCACCGAGGGCCGCCCGCGCGACCGGTACGTCTTGCGCAGCTCACGTAGCTCCAGTCCCGTTCCGCTCGCCATGGCCGCCCTTCATCGCGCAAACCTCGTAACGGACCTTGTGCTCGTCTAGATCCCGCAGTGCCTCCGGCGTCGCCCCGTCGTCCACGAGGAGCGTGTCGAAGCGGGACAGCGGGACGACCCGGTGCAGGGCGACCCGGCCGAGCTTGGTGTGGTCGATCAGCAGGACGTTCCGTGCCGCCGCGTCGAGCATCGCCCGCTTCACCGACACGATGTGCTGCTCCTGGTGGTAGGCGTAACCCCCGTGCACGGCCGACGTCGACGCGAAGCACACGTCCACCCGGAGCTGTTCGACCGCCTCCACGCACGACACGCCCAGGAACGAGGAGTGCAACGGGTCGTAGTCGCCGCCGAGCGCCATCAGGTGGATGCCCCGCTGGCCGGACAGGAGGTTGATCGCCTCCAGGAAGTTGGTGACGACCGTCAGCGGTGTGATCTCGGCCGTGCGCAGCCGCCTGGCTATCTCCAGCGTGGACGTCGAGTCGTCCAGCAGGATCGCCATCCCGGGCTCCACCATCCGCAGTGCGTGCTCCGCGACGGCGGCCTTCTCGGCGCGCATGGTCTTCAGCCGGTACTGCACGTTCGACTCGAAGACCCCCGACGGCTGCGCCGTCACCCCGCCGCGGAACTTCCTCACGATGCCCTGCCGTTCGAGCTCGTCGAGGTCCCGGTGGATGGTCATCAGGCTCACCCCGAACCGCTCGGCGAGCTCCGCCGCCGTCGCCGAGCCGTCGGCCAGCACCTGCTCGGCCATGGCGGCCTGCCGCGCCGCGGGCCCCTGCTGTCCCCCACTGCTGTTGCTGCTCATGACTGCGTCTCTATCCGTCGTCCCGGTCGCTCCGGCCGGTCGGCCTCGAACAGCAGCAGGTTCTCAGGCCGGACGACGAGCCGTACCGGATCGTCGGGACGAAGGCGCGCCGCGTCCGCCCGGGGGGCCACCAGCGACACCCGCTGCTCCCCGGTCCCGAGCCGGACGGTGACCTCCACGGACCGGCCGAGCACCTCGGTGACGTACACCGTCCCGGTCAGCCCGTGGCCCTCGCCGCCGTGCAGGGCGATGTCCCGGGGACGCAGGCCCACCAGTACCTCCGTGCCCGGTTCGGCCCGCGCCCGGACCGGCAGTTCCACACCGCCGTCCGAGCGCACACCGCTCTGCGTCACCACGCCCGGCAGCAGATTGATCCGGGGCCGGCCGAAGGCCCGCGCGACCTCCGTGTCGTACGGCTCGTACCAGATCTCCTCCCGTGTCCCCGTCTGCACGATCCGGCCCTGACGGATGACCCCGATCCGGTCGCCGAGCGCCAGTGCCTCGACCGAGTCGTGGGTGACGTAGAGGGTGGTGGTGTGCTGCACGGCCCCGATCGCCTTCAGTTCCGCGCGCATCTGCTGGCGGAGCTTGGCGTCGAGGTGGGAGAGCGGTTCGTCCAGCAGGAAGGCCCTAGCGGGGCGGACCAGGACCCGGCCGAGGGCGACGCGCTGCCGCTGCCCGTTGGACAGCTGCCCGACGGGCCGGTCCAGCAGCCCCGAGATGCCGAGCAGTTCGGCGATCGCGCCGATCCGCTGCCGGGCCTCGGCGGCGGGCAGCCGGTGCCGGGGCGAGCGCAGTGGCGAGGCCAGGTTGTCGTAGGCCGAGCGGTGCGGGTAGAGGGCGTAGCTCTCGAAGCACATCGCCACGCCCCGGTCGTACGGCTCGACACCCCGCATGTCCTCGCCGTCGAGCACGACCGTGCCGGAGTCGGGCTGTTCGAGCCCGGCGACGGTCTTCAAGGTGGTGGTCTTGCCCGCGCCGGACGGTCCGAGCAGACAGAAGAACTCGCCTTCCCGCACCTCCAGTTCGAGTTCGTCGAGGGCGAGGGTCTTCCCGTACGCCTTGCGTATCCCGCTCAGCCGGATCATGACTTCACCGCCCCGAACGACAGGCCCCGCACCAGGTACCGCTGGATCGTCAGCGCCAGCAGCAGCGGCGGTACGACGGACACCAGCGCGGCGGCGGCCGTGAGGTTGTACTTGGGCCGGTCCCCGCCGAGGAACGACAGCGCGCCCACGGTCACCGTCTGGGCTTCGTTGGAGGTGAGGATGAGCGGGAAGACGAAGTTGTTCCAGGCGAAGATGAACGCCAGCAGCGACACGGCCGCGATGCCCGGCTTGACCAGCGGGAGCGCCACCTTGAAGAAAGCCTGCTTGCGGGTGTAGCCGTCGAGCAGGGCGGCCTGCTCCAGCTCGGGTGTGAGGTCGGCGAAGTAGGACCGCATGATCCACACGATCAGCGGCAGCGTGACCAGTTGCAGCACCCACACCATGCCGACGTACGTGTCGAACAGGCCGAGCTTCTGGTACAGCACGAACAGCGGGATGATGACGGTGAGTTCGGGTGCGAAGCGGAACGACAGCAGGGTGAACATCAGGTTCTCGGAGCCCTTGAACCGCCACCGCGCCGAGGCGTAGGCGGCCGGCAGCCCGACCACCAGCGACAGCACGACCGCGCCGACCGACACCACCAGGCTGTTGACGAAGAACCGCACGAACGGGATGCCCTCGCTGTCGCCGAGGACCGTCCGGTAGCCGTCGAGGGTGGGGGAGAAGGAGAAGTAGGTGGAGAAGAGCTGGTCGGCCGGCTTCAGCGACAGGATCACCATCCAGGCGATGGGGAACAGCGCGAAGACGAAGTAGAGGATCAGGGCGGTGTCGCACAGCCACCCCACCAGGCGTTTCCTCACGTGGTCACCTCCGCGGCCTTCCGCTGGATCTTCCCGAGGTGCTTCACCAGCACCATCGCCGCCAGGTACACCACGGCCCACAGCACGATCGTGTAGCTGATCCCGAAGGAGTACCGCTGGAAGCGGATGGCTTCGAGGTACGCCCGGATCTGGAGCACCACCGTCGAGTCGCCCGGCCCGCCTTCCGTCAGGGCGTAGATGATGTCGAACACCTTCAGCGAGTCCATGAAGCGGAAGATCACCGCGACCAGGACGTAGGGCCAGAGCATCGGCAGGGTCAGCCGGCGGAAGGTGTACCACCACCCCGCGCCGTCCACGGCCGCCGCCTCGAACGGGGAGGTGGGCAGCGACCGCAGACCGGCGAGGGCGAGGATCGCCACGAACGGGGTGTAGACCCAGACGTCCACGGCGATCGACGACAGCAGCGCGCCCGTCGGGGTGTCGGTCCACTGCACCCCGCCCAGGCCGAAGGGCCTCAGCAGGTGGTTGACCACTCCGACCGACGGCTGGAGCATCAGCTTCCAGATGATCGCCGCGATCACCGGGGCGATCATCAGCGGCAGGATCAGGATCTTCTCCAGCACCCGGCCCAGCAGGGACGAGCGGTGCAGCAGCAGGGCGACGGCCACGCCGAGCACCGTCTCGGTGAGCGCCGCCCCGACCGCGTACAGCACCGTCACCCACGCCGAGTTCCAGAACGCCTCCTGGCTGAAGACGGCCGTGTAGTTCTCGAACCGCACCATGTCCGGCTGCGGTTTGCTCGCCGAGAAGTCGAACAGCGTGTAGTACAGGCCGAGCCCGAAGGGGTAGAGGATCCCGCAGGTCAGCAGGAGGGCCGGGACGATCAGGACGTACGGGCGCAGGGTGAGCCGCCACCCCATCGCTCTAGCCCACCTTGCCGGCGAGGTCGTCCGCCAGCCCGTCCAGCACCGACTTCGCGCTCTTGCCGCCGTAGATCTCCTGGAGGGCCGAGGCCCAGCTGGTCGTCGCGTCGAAGAACTGGGCCTGCGGCGTGAACTGGATCTTCGTCTGGTCGACGACCGTCTCGAAGGTCTCCAGGAAGCCCGGCAGATGCCGCATCTTGTCCTTGTACGCGGCGTCGTCGGCGACGGACTTGCGCACCGGGTCGATGTGGTTGTGCGTGATCGCGCTCTTGCGCAGGTGCTCCTTGCCGGTGGCCCACTGGAGGAACAGCCAACTGGCGCTCTTCTTCTTGCTCTTGGCGTTCATGCCGAGCGACCAGATCCACATGTTGGTGGCGAGCGACCCGCCCGGCCCCTTCGGCCCCGGGTGGAAGGCGATCTTCCCGGAGGCGGGACTGGCGCCCTTCACCGCCTGGAAGTAGGCGGCCGTGTCGGCGTCGAACAGCATCCCGGCCTTCTTCGCGCCCAGGTCGCTGGAGCACTGGTACCAGGTGTACGACGTCCAGGACGGCGGCCCGCCCCGCTTGACCATACGGGCCCAGTCCTCCGTGAAGGCGACGGCCTCGGGGCTGTTCATGGCCGGGGTGAGCTTCCCGCCGTCGACCGTGAAGTCCTTCAGCCCGTTGCGGGCGTACATCGTCATGAAGCCCGGGTGGATGGTGGCCCAGCTCCGGGAGCCGCGTACGGCGATCCCGTACATGCCGTCGAAGCCCGCGCCCGGCGCCTTGCGCTTGATGGTCCCGGCGAGTTCGGCCAGCTCGTCGAACGTCTCCGCCGGTTTCACGCCGAGCTTGCCGAACACCTCGGTGTTGTAGGCGACGACGTTCGTCTCCCAGCCCCACGGCAGCGCGTACTGCCCGCCCTGCCCGAGCGGCGCGCCGGCCTTCAGGGACCACTGGTCGGCCTGGAGGAGGTTCGGGAAGAAGTCCGCCTGGTCCCATTCGGCGCCCGTGGCCGCGGAGTTGCGCATCCAGGGCCCGAGGTCCTCCAGCCAGCCCGGCGGCCCGTACTGCCACACCATGTACGCGCCGAGCATGAAGACGTCGTAGGAGGCACGCCCGCTGGAGAGGTCCACGGTGAGCTTGTCGAAGTAGTTGTCCTCGGGGAAGACGTCGTACTCGACCTCGATGCCGGTCTTCGCGGTGAACGCCTTGAGGTCGGCGATGAGCGCGTCCGTGTACGGGTGCTTGTTGAGCAGGGCCTTGACGGTGGTGCCCTTCTCCCGCTTCCAGTCGAAGGAACCGGTGACGTCGTCCGCGGCGGAGCCGTCGCTCTTGTCGTCGTTCCCGCCGAAACCGGCGCCGCAGGCCGTGAGTAACGGGGCCGCCGCCGCCCCGGCGGCGAGGGCGAGGAAGCGCCGGCGGTCGTGCACGTGCGTGTCCATCCGTACCTCCGCGTGGAGCCTGGTTAACACGTCGAGTCGACTCGTTAACAGAGGGTGGAACGGCTGAAGTTGGGCGTCAATCCCTCGCGCACGGGAAAATATCGGGGCACAGTGAGAAGTTCACAGATCCGGCTGCGACGGCGTGGGAGGTTCCGGATGGTGGACGAGGGTGCGGGCGAGGGCGCGGCCTGGCTGGGCGTCGACCTGGGCACGCAGAGCGTCCGCGTGCTGCTCGTCACCGCCGACGGCACGGTCCTCGGCAGCGGCTCGGCCCGGCTCACGGGGCGGCGGGACGGGGTGCGGCACGAGCAGGACCCGCTGCGGTGGTGGGCGGCGCTGTGCGAGGCGTCCCGGGCGGCCCTCGGCTCCGCGCCGCCCGGCAGGCCGGTCGGCGGACTCGCGGTGTGCGGCACGTCCGGCACCGTCCTGCTCACGGACGGCTCGGGCCGCCCGGTGAGCCCCGCCCTGATGTACGACGACGGGCGGGCGAGGGCGCAGGCCGCGCGGGCGCGGGAGGCGGGGCTCGCGGTCCAGGACACCTGGGCGCTGCCGAAGGCGCTGTGGCTGCTGGGGGAGTACGGCGGCACCCCGCTGCGCCTGACGCACCAGCCCGACCTGATCGTCGGCCGGCTCACGGGCGAGCCACCACCGGCCGATTCCAGCCATGCGCTGAAGACGGGCTACGACCTGGCGGGCGACCGCTGGCCGGAGGCCGCCCTGGCCCGACTGGGCCTGCCCGAGGGCCTGTTGCCCGAGGTGGTCCGCCCGGGGACGCGCCTCGGCGAGGTCTGCCCGGCCGCCGCCGACGCCACCGGCATCCCCGCCGGCACGCCGGTGCTCGCCGGGATGACCGACGGCTGCGCGGCCCAGATCGCGTCGGGCGCACTGCGTCCCGGCTCCTGGAACTCCGTGCTCGGCACCACGCTCGTGCTGAAGGGCGCCGCCCGCGACCCGGTCCGCGACCCCTCCGGCGTGGTCTACAACCACCGTGCCCCCGACGGCACCTGGCTGCCCGGCGGGGCGTCGAGCGTCGGAGCCGGGGCGCTCGCGGCGCACTTCCCGGGGGCCGACCCGGCCGGGATGGACGCACCGGCCCGGGCGTACGAGCCGTCGAACGCGGTCGCCTATCCCCTGGTCTCGCCGGGGGAGCGGTTCCCCTTCCGGGCGCCGGAGGCGACCCCCTTCGTCTTGGGCGACCCCGTGGAGGACGCCGACCTGTGGGCGGCGCTCCTCCAGGGGGTCGGCCTCACCGAACGCCTGTGCCTGGACTACCTGCACCATCTCGGCGCGCCCCTGGAGGGCCCGCTGACCTTCACGGGCGGCGGCGCCCGCAGCCCGTACTGGAACCAGCTGCGCGCCGACATCCTGGGCCGCCCGGCCCGCGTCCCCGAGCAGACGGAACCGGCCCTGGGCATGGCGGCACTGGCCGCCCACGGGGCGTCGGGGGCCGGCGCGCTCGCGGACATCGCCGAACGCATGGTGCGCGTCCGGACGGTCGTCGAGCCCCGCCCCGGCCGCACCGCGGTCTTCGCCGAGCCGTACGCGCGCCTGGTCGACGCCCTGCGGGACCGCGGCTGGCTGCCCGGCGCGGTCGCCGCGCACGCACACAGCCGTCTGAGCGGGGATACTTCCGCGTCATGAGTACGACCCTTCTGCTGGTCCGCCACGGACAGACCGTCTGGCACGCCGAGAACCGCTACGCCGGCATCAGCGACATCGACCTCACCGACACCGGCCGCGTCCAGGCCGAGGCCCTCGGGCGGTGGGCCGCCGCCCATCCGGTCGACGCGATCTGGACGTCCCCGCTGTCCCGCGCCGTCGCCACCGCCGAGCCCGCCTGCCGCGCCCTCGGCCTCACGCCCCAGAGCGAACCCCACCTGCGCGAATGCGACTTCGGTGTGCTGGAGGGCCGTACGCTCGCCGAGTTCGAGGCCGAGGACCCGGAGTGGGCCGCGGCCTACCGGGCCGATCCGGTGGAGCACTCCTTCCCCGGCGCCGAGGACCCGCTGGCGGCGGCGGCCCGCGGCGTGCGCGCCCTCCGGGACATCGCCGCCGCCCACCCCGGCGAACGTGTCCTGGTCGTCGCCCACAACACCCTGCTGCGGCTGGTGCTGTGCACCCTGCTGTCGATCCCGGTGAGCGAGTACCGCAGAGTGCTCCCGCGGTTGCGGAACGCTGCCATCAGCGAACTGCGCGTGAACCCCGACGGTTCCGCCGCACTCCTCTCACTGAATGTGCCCTGCGAGGCCGATGTCCCGTAGCACTATGAGCACATGACGCAGATCGACACGTCGGTGCCGCACTCGGCCCGGATCTGGAACTACTGGCTGGGCGGCAAGGACAACTACCCGGTGGACGAGGCGGCCGGTGACGCGTACACCGCCGTCTTCGCCGGCATCGTCACCATCGCCCGCAGCAGCCGCGCCTTCCTCGGCCGCAGTATCCGGTACCTCGTCCAGGAGGCCGGCGTACGGCAGTTCCTCGACGTCGGCACCGGCCTGCCGACCGTCGACAACACCCACGAGGTCGCCCAGCGGCTCGCCCCCGAGGCGCGGATCGTCTACGTGGACAACGACCCGCTGGTCCTCGCCCACGCCCGAGCCCTGCTCACCTCCACCCCCGAAGGAGCGACGGCCTACGAGCCCATCAGCCTCTTCGAGCCCGAGGAGATCCTCGCGGCCGCCGGCAAGACCCTCGACCTCACCCGCCCCACGGCCCTGATCCTCAGCGGCATCCTGGGGCACGTGGCCGACTACGAGCAGGCCCGCGACCTGGTCCGCCGCCTCCTGGCCGGTCTGCCCTCCGGCAGCCACCTCTCCCTCAACGAGGGCTCACGCGGCACGGACCCGGCCTACGAGCAGGCGCAGGACGCCTACAACGAGACCGGCGCGGTCCCGTACTTCCTGCGGCCGGTCGAGCAGATCGAGGCGTTCTTCGAGGGCTTGGAGCTGGTGGAGCCGGGCGTGGTCTCGGTGCCGCTCTGGCGTCCCGAGCCGGGCGCGCCGGCCGAGCCGATCGGCCAGCACGGCGGCCTGGGCCGCAAGCCGTAGCGTTCTACGGGCCAGTTCTACGGGCCAGTTCCACGGGCTGGGGGAAACCCCCGCGAGTCATGTCCTCGCGGGGGTTTCCCTCTTTCCGCCTGCCGTGCGTGAAGGGTGAGAAGACGATCACGAGGCAGGACGCTCCACGGCCCTCACGGGCCCAGCAGCAGCACATCCGCCCGGGACTTGGCGGCCTCGTAACGCCGGGCCACGTCCTGCCAGTTGACGACCTGCCACATCGCCTCGATGAAGTCCACCTTCTGGTTGCGGTACTGGAGGTAGAAGGCGTGCTCCCAGGCGTCGAAGACGAGGATCGGGGTGGCGCCCTGGCCGACGTTGCCCTGGTGGTCGTAGACCTGCTCCACGATCAGCCGCCCGCTCAGCGGCTCGTACGCGAGCACCCCCCAGCCCGAACCCTGCGTCGTGGCGGACGCCTTGGACAGCTGCGCCTTGAAGTTCGCGAAGGACCCGAAGGACTCGGTGATCGCGTCCGCCAGCTCACCCACCCCGTCCTGCGCCAGCGGCTCGCCGCCGCCGTCCTTGGGACCGGTCATGTTCTGCCAGTAGATGCTGTGCAGGATGTGCCCGGAGAGGTGGAAGGCCAGGTTCTTCTCCAGCCCGTTGATCGACCCCCACGTCTCCTTGTCCCGGGCCTCGGCCAGCTGCTCCAGCGTGTCGTTGGCGCCCTTCACATAGGCGGCGTGGTGCTTGTCGTGATGCAGCTCGATGATCTCGGGGCTGATCACGGGGGCGAGCGCGGAGTAGTCGTACGGGAGTTCGGGCAACGTGTAGACGGGCATGGGCGGAATCCCCTCCGGGCCTTATTGCAACCTGCTTGCAAGTACACGCTAACAGCAAGAAGCCTGCCGGGTCGGGCGGACGCGCGGAACGGGAGTGCGCGGCCGGTGGGGCGCGACCTACTATCGGACCTCGTAGGGAAGGGGGGCGGCCATGGGGCCCGAGATCGCCGAACTCGCCAGAACCGCGGGAACGACGATGGTGACGCTGATGGCCGGCCAGGCCTGGGAGTCGGCCCGTGAGGGCCTCGTCTCCCTCTGGCAGCGCTTCCAGCCCGACCGTGCGGAGGCCGTCGGCGGTGAACTGGAGGCCACCCGCGAGGACCTCCTGCTCGCCCAGCGGACCGGCGACGCCGACACCGAGTCCGAACTCACCGCCGAGTGGCAGGCGAGGGTCCGCCGGCTCCTGGTCGCCCGGCCCGAGGTGGCCGACGAACTCCGCAGGATCCTCGCGGAGTTGAACCCCCAGCCGCCGGAGGCACCGTCCGTGGTGGACGTCCGGCTGCGCGCCGAGGTCTCCGGCAGCGGCCGGGTCTACCAGGCCGGGCGCGACCAGCACATCACCGAACGATGAGCGAACTCGGCGCCCGGGCATCGGGGCAGGGGCGCATCTTCCAGACCTCCGGCGACCAGCACATCGAGGAACACCACCATCACTACGGGGCCGGTGCGGGCGGCCCCCTGTTCGGGCGCGAGGCCGCGCTCCGGGCGGGTGCCGGGCCGGCCGCTCCCGACTCCGTACGGATGCCGATGGTCGGCCGGCCGCCGGGCATCCTGCGCGACCGTGAGCAACTCCGCGAGACGCTCGGCGCGGCCGTCGCCGGACCCGGCGGTGAGGTGCACGTGGTGCACGGCATGGGCGGCTGCGGCAAGACCGCGCTGGCGTACTGGCTCTTCAACGAGGCGGTGCGCGAACACGGGCGGGTGGGCTTCTGGGTCAACGCGTCCGAGCGGATGTCCCTGCGGGCCGGGATGCTGGCGGTCGCGGGGGACCGCGGCGCGGCGACGGAAGAAGTGGCGGCTGCTGCTGCCGGTCAGCGGGCAGCAGCTGATTTGGTCTGGCACTACCTCGAAGCATCTGTCGAACCCTGGCTGCTCGTCCTGGACAACGCGGACGATCCGGCGGTCTTGGGGGAGGGTGCGTGGCTCCGGCCCTGTGACCGCGGCACGGTACTGGTCACGACCCGCCATGCCACGTCGCCGATATGGCGGGGACCGGGAGTGAACCGGCATGCGCTGGGCGTCTTGCCGCTGGAGGACGCGGCCCAGGTCCTGTGCGACCTCGCACCGGATGCGGGGGACCTGGAGTCGGCACGGAAGGTGGCCGGGCGCTTGGGCCGTCTGCCGCTCGCACTCACACTGGCCGGGTCCCATCTTGCCCGTCAACTGCTGGAGTCGTGGTCCATGGACGAGTACGACCGCAAGCTTGGTGAGGAGTCGACGGCGATCGTGGACGGAGGCGCGGCCGGTTACGGCGGCGGGCAGTCACGCCATCTGGTGGGCCGAACATGGCAGATATCCCTGGACGCGCTGGCGGCGCGGGGATTGCCGGAGGCGACGACGTTGCTGCGGCTGTTGTCGTTCCTGGCGGCGGATCCGGTGCCGTTGAGTGTGCTCGCGCCAGTGGCTCGGGGCGAAGTCGTGGCCGGAGGGTTGGAACCCGGTCTGACCGCAGGGAAGTTGGAGCCTGCCTTGCGTGCGCTGCTCGATCACTCGCTGGCCGAGCTCGTAGAGGTGGCTGGGGAGCGGTGCGTGCAGGCACATGGGGTGTTGCTGGACAGCGTGGCCGTAGGGGTGCCAGAGGGACAGCGCTTCGTTTTGGCGGAGGCGGCAGCCGAGTTGTTGACAGCCACTCTGCCGCAGAGGGGCACTGAGTCCGGGGCCATGCACCGACTCGCCGTGCTGGCGCCGCACGCCATAGAACTGTTCGAGAAAGTGCCGAGTGAGCGGACTGCCACGTTGGCGGTGCGGACGGTATGGGCGGTGTTCGACTCAGGGGGCTTCGCAGCGGCTTTGGAGCTCGCTCCCCATGTTGCGCGGCGTAGCGGGACAGTCATGGGTGCGCAGCACCCGATCGCCCTGGATGCTCAACACGTGGAAGCCATGGCCCTCAACCGCATGGGTCACTACGCCGAGTCCGAGGCGCTGCACCGCTCAGTTCTCGGTAGCCGCGAACTTGTCCTGGGGCCGGATCATCCTGACACGCTGAGCAGTTGCTACAGCCTGACTTGGCCGCTCTTCCTTACGGGGCGGGGTGAGGAAGCCGAGCTCTGGGCTCGACGGGCCCTTGAGGGACAGCGGCGTGTGCTGGGGGAGGAGTCTCCGGAGACGCTGTACACCTGGGCGAATGTGATTGAACTCCTTCCGCATGTCGGAAAGGGGCAGGAGTTCGTTTCCGAGGCGGATGAGCTTCTCGATGCTTGCGAGCGTGTCCTGACCTCGGATCACCTGACGACACTGATCGCCCGGCACAACTACGCCGAGGGTTTGAGGGTGCTGGGGCGTCACGAAGAAGCCGAGCCGCTGGCTCGTCGGGTGCTCGACGACCGCATCCGCCTCCAGGGACCCGATCACCCGGTGAGTCTCGCCGCACTGTCGCTCAGAGCTCGGATTGCGCACGAGCTGCATCGGTATGACGAGGCTGTCGCGATGCTCCAAGATGTCATCGACCGTCGCGAACGGGTGCTCGGACCAGAGCACCCGTTCATCGTGGACAACCGTGAATGGCTCCTCGAATGGCAGGCTGACGCTCGCCGTTGATCAGGCTCTTGCCGCCCTGGCCCGCTGCCACCCGTACCCGACAACCGCCAGGACCAGGATCATCCCGCCCGTCGAGTACAGCTGCACCCGCGTGTCCGGCTCCCGGGCCATCAGGACGAAGACCGCGGCCATGCCGGCCAGGGCGACCCAGGTCAGCCAGGGGAACGCCCACATGCGTACGGCCAGCTTCTCGGGGGCCTCGCGCTCCAGGCGGCGGCGCAGGCGCAGTTGCGAGACGGCGATGAAGATCCAGACGGCCAGGATCACCGCGCCGATCATGTTCAGCAGCCAGGCGAAGACGTCGTCGGGCCGCCAGTAGCTCAGCAGCACGCACAGGAACCCGAACACCGAGGACGCCAGCACGGCGATCCGCGGGACGCCCCCCGAGACGCGGCCGAGACCCTTGGGGCCCTGGCCGCGCTCCACCAGCGAGTACGCGATGCGGGAGGCCCCGTAGATGTTGGCGTTCATCGCCGACAGCAGAGCGACCAGCACGACCACGTTCATCAGCTGGCCGGCGCCCGGGATGCCGAGCTCGTCGAGGGCGGCGACGTACGGGCCCTTCTCGACGACCTCCTTGGAGTCCCAGGGGACGAGCGTGACGATGACGGCCATCGAGCCGATGTAGAACAGCGCGATGCGCCACATCGCCGTGCGGACCGCGCTCGCGACACCCTGGACGGGGTTCTCCGACTCGGCCGCCGCGATGGTCACCGTCTCCAGGCCGCCGTAGGCGAAGACCGAGGCGAGCAGGCCGATGACCAGGCCCTCACCGCCGTTCGGCAGGAAGTCCGTGAGGTGACTCGCGCCCGGCGAGTCCGTGCCGGGCAGGATCCCGAGGATCGCCAGGACGCCCAGCACCAGGAACAGGGTGATCGCGCCGACCTTCAGCGCAGCGAACCAGAACTCGAACTCGCCGAAGTTCTTCACGGCCGCGAGGTTCGTGCCGCAGAAGACGACCATGAACAGCGCCACCCACGCCCACTCCGGCGTCCCCGGCAGCCAGCCGCTGACGATCTTCGCGGCGCCGATGCCCTCCAGGCCGACGGCCGTGCACAGCAGCACCCAGAAGGACCAGCCGGCCGTGAACCCCGCCCACGGTCCGATCGCCCGCTCGGCGTGCGCCGAGAACGACCCCGACGAGGGATACGCGGCCGACATCTCGCCGAGCATCCGCATCACCAGCATCACGAGGACACCGGAGAGGGCGTAGGCGACCACGATCGACGGACCGGCCGCGGCGATACCGGCACCGGAGCCGACGAACAGACCGGCCCCGATCACCCCGCCGAGGGCGATCATCGACAGGTGGCGCTGCTTCAGGCCGTGGGACAGGGAGGTGCCGTCCGTGCTGGGCGGAGTCCCCGTGGTGGTGCTGCTGGGCATGGGCGCGGCTCGTCCTATGCGTGAGAGGCGTACGAGGGCAAAAACGCCGCCAGTCTCGGATGCCTCTCCGCTCACACGGAGAGGCATCCCACTATCCGGACGGTCGCGTCGCTCTGTGTGGCTAGGCGGCGACCGGTGAGTAGTGCGAGGCGTCGCCCTCGATGACGTAACTCTCCTTCCCCTCGATCCCCACGGGGATGTCCCCGGCCACGGTCACTCGGTGCAGGCGCCGGGGCCGCCCGTCGTAGTTGTCTACGGCGTAGTGCTGGGTGATGCGGTTGTCGAACAGGACGAGCTGGTTCGGCGACCAGCGGTGGCGCAGGATGTTCTCCGGCCGGGTGACGTACGCCTGGAGCAGGTCGAGGATCTTGCGCGACTCGCCGGGCGAGAGGCCCACGATCCGCTGGGCGAAGCCGCCGATGAACAGGCCCCGCTCCCCGGTGAGCGGGTGGACGCGGACCACCGGGTGGACCGTGCGGTACTTGATCGAGGTGAACTGGGCGCGCCGGGCGGACTGCTCGTCGTCGACGTCCTCCTCGGGGACGGCGTAGTCGTAGTCGTTGGTGTGCTCCGCCCACAGCGTGTCGGCGAGGCCGCGCAGCGAGTCCGGCAGGTTGCGGTAGGCGGCGGCCGAGCTGGCGATCAGCGTCTCGCCGCCGTAGGGCGGCACGGTGATGCTGCGCAGGCTGGTGGCCTGCGGCGGGTTGAGGACGAAGGTGACGTCGGTGTGCCAGTGGTTGGCGGCCCGGCCGCCCTCGCTGTCGACGGGCAGCACGTTCGGGGCGCCGGCGACCGCCGACACCGTCGGATGGGCGGTGGTGATGTCGCCGAAGTGGCGGACGAAGGCCTGCTGGCCCGCGTCGTCCAGGCCCTCCGCGTCGAAGACCAGGGCCTTGTGGGCGTTGAGGGCCTCACGCAGGGCGGTGGAGGTCTCCTGGTCGAGGGGCTGGGTGATGTCCACGCCCTCGACGCGGGCGCCGATGTTCGCGGTGACCTTGTGGATCTGGACGGTCATGACGGGTTCCTTCCGGACGAGGGGGATCAGACGAGGGCGGGGTCGATGACGTGCTGGTTGGCGGGGCGCGGGAGGCCGTAGCGCTCCCGCAGGGTGCGGCGGGGGCTGTCGTACCCGGTGCGGAGCAGGCCCCGGGCCCGCAGGACCGGGACGACGTGGTCGACGAAGGCGTCGAGGCCGGAGGGCAGGACGGGCGGCATGACGTTGAAGCCGTCCGCGGCGCCCGACTCGAACCAGAGCTGGATCGTGTCGGCGACCTGCTCGGGCGTCCCGGCGAAGGTGAGGTGCCCGCGGCCTCCGCCCAGCCGCCCGATCAGCTGCCGTACGGTGAGCCGCTCGCGCCGGGCCAGCCCGACGACGAGCGTGTAGCGGCTCTTGGCGCCCTCGATGGCGCTCTCCGGCGGCAGATCGGCCGGCAGCGGGCCGTCCAGCTCAAGGGTGCCCGCATCCAGGCGCAGCAGCCGCTCCAGGTGGTTCACTCCGTGCGCGTGCACGATGTGGTCCTCAAGGACCCGCTCGTTCGCCCGCGCCTCGGCCTCGGTGGAGCCGATCACCGGCACGATGCCCGGCAGCACCTTGATGTGGTCGGCGTCCCGGCCGGCGGCGACCGTCCGGGCCTTGAGGTCGGCGTAGAAGGCCCGCGCGTCCTCGACGGTCTGCTGGGCGGTGAACACCGCCTCCGCGTACCGCGCGGCGAACCGCCTGCCGTCCTCGGAGGAGCCGGCCTGCACGAGCAGTGGGTAACCCTGGGGCGTGCGAGGCACGTTGAGCGCCCCCTCGACGCTGAAGTAGCGCCCTTGGTGCCGGGGCGGGTGGATCTTCGCGTCGTCGCCCCACACGCCCGCCGCCTTGTCGGCGACGATCGCGTCGTCCTCCCAGCTGTCCCACAGCTTCAGCGCCACGTCGAGGAACTCGGCGGCCCGCGCGTACCGCTGGGCGTGCGCCGGCTCGGCGTCCAGACCGAAATTCCGGGCGGCCTCGGCACCGGCGGTCGTGACGATGTTCCAGCCCGCCCGGCCGCCGCTGAGATGATCGAGCGTGGCGAACTTGCGGGCCAGGTTGTACGGCGAGTTGTACGAGGTGGAAGCCGTGGCGATCAGGCCGATGTGCTCGGTCGCCGTCGCCAGCGCCGTCAGCAGCGTGATCGGCTCCAGCGCCCCGGCGGGCCGCTGTCCGACACTGCTCCACAGCTGTGGGCCGTCGGCGAGGAACAGCGAGTCGAAGGTGCCGCGCTCGGCGGTCCGGGCGAGCCGTACGTAGTGCGCCAGGTCCACGTGCGCGTACGGGTCGCTCTCCGGCAGCCGCCACGACGCCTCGTGGTGGCCGGTGTTCATCAGGAACGCGTTCAGATGCAGCTGTCTGCGGGTCATCGATGGTCCTCCGTGACACCGAGCGCGGCCAGCAGCCGCTCCCGGTACTCGCCGAGCAGGGGGTCGCGGTACGAGCGCGGGTGCGCACGGTCGATGGTGAGGTCGAGGCCGATGCGGCCCTCCTCCAGGACGAGCACCCGGTCGGCGAGCACGATCGCCTCGTCCACGTCGTGGGTGACCAGCAGCACCGACGGCCGGTGGCGCTCCCACAGCTCCCTCAGCAGGCCGTGCATCCGGATCCGGGTCAGGGCGTCCAGCGCCCCGAACGGCTCGTCGGCCAGCAGCAGTTCCGGCTCCCGTACGAGCGAGCGGGCCAGGGCGGCGCGCTGGGCCTCCCCGCCGGACAGCTCGCCCGGCCAGGCCCGCTCGCGGCCCTTCAGCCCGACCTCCTCCAGGGCCGCACGCCCCCTGCGGCCGGCGTCCTTGCCCTCCGCGCCGAGCAGCACGTTGTCGAGGACCCGCCGCCAGGGCAGCAGCCGGGAGTCCTGGAAGACCACCGACACCCGCTCGGGCGCGATCAGCTGCCCGGAGCCGGTGACGCCGTGGTCGAGTCCGGCGATGGCCCGCAGCAGGGTGCTCTTGCCGGAGCCGCTGTGCCCGAGCAGGGCCGTCAACTGCCCGGCCGGCAGGTCGAGGTCGATGCCGTCGAGGACCGTGCGCCCGTCGAACGACCGGGTCAGGCCCCGCAGTCGGACGGCGGGACGGGTCAGCTGCTCAGTGTGCGGCGCCATGACAGCACCCTCCGTTCGACGATACGGACCGCGCTGTCGGAGAGGAGGCCGAAGATGCCGTAGACGACCAGGCCGACGAGGATGACGTCCGTCTGACCGTAGTTCTGCGCCTGGAACATCATGTAGCCGAGGCCGCTGGTGGCGTTGATCTGCTCCAGCACCACCAGGCCCAGCCAGGAGCCGGTGACACCGAGCCGCAGTCCGACGAAGAAGCCGGGCAGCGCGCCGGGGATGACGACCTGCCGGATGAACCGGAGCTTCGACAGGCCCTGCACCTCGGCGAGTTCGACGAAGCGGCTGTCGATGCCGGACAGCGCGGCGTGCGTGTTGAGGTAGATCGGGATGTAGACGACGATCGCGATGATGGCGATCTTGAAGGTCTCGCCGATGCCCAGCCAGAGGATGAACAGCGGGATCAGACCGAGGGTGGGGATGGCCCGGTTGAGGTTGACCGTCCCGTCGATCAGCGCCTCCCCGGTCCGTGTCAGCCCGGACGCCAGCGCCAGCAGGATCCCCACGGTCAGGCCGATCGAGAAGCCGGTGGCCGCGCGCTGGAGCGAGGTCAGGATGTCGTCCGGCAGCGTTCCGGCGCTCCACAGCCGGCCGCCCGTCTCCAGCACGGTCCAGGGGGCCGGGATCGCGCCCGGGTCGAGCAGCCCGGCGGCGGAGGCGACGCTCCACACGGCGAGAACGGCGGCGGGCCCGGCGAGCCGGGTGGCCGGCAGCCGCTTGCCGGGGGCCAGCCGCCGGCGCCGGCGCACCTGGCGCGTCCCGTCCTCGGCGAGGGCGCCGAGCGGTGGGGCGGCGGTCGTGGTCGTCGAGGGCGTCGACGTGTGCGTCGTCGTGGTCACGGCGGTCACCTCCGGTACTCCGCGGGCACGGCCTTCGCCGCGAGCGACTCGAAGCGGTGGTCGAAGAGCTCGGAGACGTCGAACTTCTTCACGAAGCCGCCCTCCGCGAGCAGATCGGCGGTCTCCTGCTCCCACCGGATCGCCTCGTCCCAGCGGGGCGGGAACAGCGGCTTGTTCGCCAGGGCGGTGACCGCCTTCGCCTGGGCGAGGGTCAGGTTCTGCGTCCCGACGTAGAACCGCTCGTTCCACTCGTCGGGGTGCTCGTACGTCCACACCTGGCTCTTCGCCCAGAACGGGATATACGCGGCGACCGCGGCGGCCTTCGCCCGGTCGTTCAGTACCGAGACCGGCGCCCACAGCAGACTCAGCAGGTCCACCACGTCCGTGGTGATGGTCCGGGCGGACTTGTACTGCGTCAGATACGCCGGCGCCTGAGTGTTGGCGAGCGGGGCGATGTCCACCTGCCCGGACTGCAAGGCGGTGAGGAACTGGTTGCTGGTCAGCGGCACCAGCTCCACGTCGTCGTACGCCAGCCCGGCCTTCTTCAGCGCCCGCAGCAGGACGACGCCCTGTGCCTGGCCCTGGGAGAAGGCCAGCCGCTTGCCCCGGAAGCCGGAGACCCGGCGGATGTCGCTGCCGGGCTTGGTGGCGAAGAGGTAGTTGGGCTTGCGGGTGATGTTGATCGCGACGATCCTCGCGTCGAAGCCCTGGTAGTGCGCCTGGATCGGCGGAATCCCGGCGTTGTTGGCGACGTCCAGGGACTTCGAGCGGAAGGCGTTGATGACATCGGGGCCCGCGCCGATGTTCAGCCAGTTGGACACCCGGAACGGCAGATCGTCGAATCCGGCCAGCTCGAACTGGAGTTGCTGCGCGTTCTGGTACGAGGAGACCTTCAGGCTCGTCCCCGCGGGGACCTTGGAGGCCAGAGGAGCGTCGGAGGCCGTCTCGTCGGCCGCTGCGCTGCTGTCCGCGCAGCCGCTCAGTCCGGCCGCCGCGGCCGTCACGCCGAGCAGCGAGGTGAGGAACAGGCGCCGGTCGGGACCGGAAACGGGGGGCGAGGGCATGGAAGGCTCCCTGGGTATGGAAGACGGCACAGCGAACGCAATTCCGGGCAGGAAAAGACCTGCCAAGGGAATTCACGCGAATGTCACAAAGGAAGGAGAAGGCGCTCCGTGAAGGGGCGCCGGGGGCGCGTCAACGGGTCAGCAACAGAGGGTGCGACAGCTCGTGAGCGGGCTCATGAACAGGATGTTCCTGGTCGGCGGCCCGCTCTGTCAACATTCCGAGTTTCTGAATTAAATAGCGTCAGGTGACGCGGCCAGTGGATCCCGGTAAAGGACGTCGAGCGCCACCGCACCGCCCGCCACGGCCAGCACGGAATCCGGGAAACTGATCGGCGAGACGGTCGCGGCACGATCCGCCCCGACCTCCTCCCGTAGCGCGGCCAGACAATCCGCCCGGTGCATGACCCCGATCTCCGTCACGACCACCTGCTCCGGGTTGAGCACATCGAGCAGCAGCCCCACCGCACGCCCCGTCCGGCGCGACCGCTCCCGCAGCAGCCGCACGGCCACCGGGTCTCCGGCCGCCGCGGCATCGACCACGTGCATCGGGCTCATCCCGTCGACGACGCCCGCCGCACGGGCCCGCCGGCACAGCGTCCGTTCGCTCAACTCGGCCTGGAGGCAGCCCACCCGGCCGCAGTCACAGGGCTCCGTGCCGCCCGGAACCGGCAGATGGGCGATCGACCCCGCCTGGGAGCGCGGACCGTGGTGCACCTCGTCATGGGTGGCGAACGCCGCGTCCACGACATGGCCCGCGAACAGGTGCAGCACACTGCGGCTGCCCCGCGCCCGCCCGAACAGCCGCTCCGCGTTCACCAACGCCCGTGCGTGCCCGTCCACATGGACCGGCAGCCCGGTGCGCGCCCCGAGCATCTCCCGCACCGGCACCTCGCGCCAGCCCAGCAGTGGATGCTCCACGACGGTGCCCGAGTCCCGGTCCACCCAGCCGCCCGCGGCGAACCCGACCCCCAGCGCCCTGCTGCCCGGTGCCCCGGCGAGCAGCGCCGCCAGCGTGTCCGCGGCCCGGGCCAGCACCTGCGCGGGCCCGTCCCGTCCGTGCTTCACCTCGCTGCGGGCCAGCACCCGCCCGCGCAGATCCAGCAGCGCGACCGTGGTGTACGGCACCGCCACGTGCACCCCGCCCACCACGAACCGGGAGTCGTCCAGGTCGACCGGCAGGTGCGGCCGTCCCACGCCCTTGGACCGTCGCAGCACGGCGGACTCACGGATGAGCCCCAACTCGCTGAACCGGGCGCAGTAGTCGGTGACCGACGCCGGCGACAGCCCGGTCAGCCGGGCGATGGTGCTGCGCGCGACCGGTCCGTGCTCCAGCACGGACCGCAGGACGACGCTCGCGCTGGTGCGACGCCGGTCGCTGTCGGCGACACGGGGGATGGGGGACGTCAGAAGGGGAGCCGCGGTACGGGGCATGGGAATCTTCCTGGAGGCCGGTCCGACACTGCGCCGTCTCGATCGGCGGGCCGGATCCCTCCGCCCCGCCTCACACCGGGCGGCGACAGGTGGCCGTGCCCTGGCGTCGCAGGTCGACATAGCGACGCGACGTGAAGTACCGGGCCTGGGCAACCATGTTCGCGACGCTAGCAAAGCGGCCCCGGGCTGCCCAGACGGCGACCGACGGGCGAGACGGCGGCACGGAACCTCGGAATCCGTCTTTGGCGGAAACCTACAGACCGGTGCCGTCCCGCTCTCGTGGCGCAGGGCACCTCATCACCGTGACCGGCATCACGCCATGGTCGCTGTAGCCCACATCCTTTGTGCGAAGCCGACCAACGGCCGGTCCACGCCTTTGTGGACGGCTGACGGTGATCGGGCCGGGCACGCTGGGATAGCGTCACGATGTCCCACCGGCCCTCACCCTCGCGGAGTCCCCATGAGCACCGCTGCCGCCACACCGTCCCGCACCGGACAGGTCCTCGCCGACCTGCTCCCTGCCTCCCGAGTCCGGGACGCGGCCCTCGTGCTCGGCGGCGCCGCGCTCACCGGCCTCGCCGCCCAGATCTCCGTGCCCGTGCCGGGCTCCCCGGTGCCGGTGACGGGTCAGACCTTCGCCGCGCTGCTCGTCGGCACGTCCCTCGGCGCGGGCCGCGGCTTCATGGCGCTCGCGCTGTACGCCGTGGCGGGCATCGCCGGCGTGCCGTGGTTCGCGCAGGGCACCTCGGGCGTCGCCCCCTCCTTCGGCTACATCCTCGGCATGATCCTCGCCTCCACCGTCGTCGGCGCCCTGGCCCGCCGCGGCGCCGACCGCTCGGTGCTGCGCATGGCCGGCACGATGCTGGTGGGCGAGGCGATCATCTACGCCATCGGCGTGCCCTACCTGGCCCTCGCCACCGGCATGACCGCCACCGCCGCGATCGCGGCCGGCCTCACGCCGTTCCTCATCGGCGACGCGCTGAAGGCGGCGCTGGCGATGGGTGCCCTGCCGGCGGCCTGGAAGTTCGCGAACAAGCGCTGACGGCGCAGGCGTTGCGGAGAGGCCCGCCGGGGCGATGCCCCCCCCGG
>NZ_JBEZWN010000090.1:0-24695 GCF_040637495.1 Streptomyces sp. NPDC029044 | reverse complement strand
ATATTCCGATATGAACGCGGTCGGCGTCGCGGCCGGGGGGGCACGCCGCCCGGCCGCGAGCGCGTACGCTCCCTCGGGACTCAGCTGCTAGAAGGTCTAGAAGGTGAGGTTCCAGGCGTTGATCCGCCCGGTGTCCTGCGCGGCGATGTCACGGATGCGCAGTTTCCACGTGCCGGACGCGGTCTCCGACGAGGCGTCGACGGTGTACGTCTTGACCACGTCGTCCGCGCTGTCGCCGTCGGCGAAGTCCTCCAGGGAATAGACCGTTCCGTCAGGGGCGACGAGGGACAGGACCAGGTCGCCGCGGTACGTGTGCTTGACGTCCACGCCGACCTTCAGCGCGGCCGGGGCGTTGCCCGTCACACCGGTCACGGTGATCGGAGACTCGACCGTGGCGTTGTCGGCGACGGTGACGTCGGTGGTGTTCTCGAAGTACCGGCCGGGCTGCGGCCCGGTGCCACCGACGGCCTTCAGCGCGTCGACCTGACCCTCCCCGAAGAAGGCGTTCTTCGCCGTGGTGCCCGTGCAGCGGCTGTCGGACGGGCAGGCCGTGTCCGTGGCCTGGCTGCCCAGCCGGGCGCGGAGATCAGCGGGAGTGGCGGCCGGGTCGGCACTCTTCAGCAGCGCGGCGACACCGGCCACATGGGGTGACGCCATCGACGTGCCGTTCTTGTTCCCGTACTTGCCGCCGGGGAGCGTGGAGTAGACGCCGTAGGCTCCGTCGCCGCCCGGGGCCGCCACGTCGATGACGTCCCGGCCGAAGTTGGAGTAGGACGCCTTGATGTTCCCGTTGCCCATCGCCGCGACGGTGACGACGCCGGGCAGCTCCGTCGGGATGTCGATGCAGGCGTTGGTGATGGTGCGGTTGACCGGGGTGGAGTCGTTCGGACTCTCCGAGTCTGTGCGCTTGTTCGCCAGGTCGTAGTTGGAGTTGCCCGCCGCGGCGACCTGGAGCGAGCCCTTGCCCTCCGCGTACTCCTGGGCCCGGCGCACACCCTCGATGATGGCCGCCTGGTCGGGGTCGTCGGGGCAGTTGAACATCCACGGGTCCGTGTAATAGCTGTTGTTCGTGACGTCGAAGCCGCGGTCACCGGCCCACATGAACCCGCAGATGGTGTTCTCGGCGAAGAACATGCTGGTGCTCGGCTCGGCGATGCGCACGGAGGCGATCTTCACGCCGGGCGCGACGCCGACCACTCCCTTGCCGTTCTTCGCGGCGGCGACGGTGCCCGCCACGTGCGTGCCGTGGGTGCCGACGTCACGCCAGGCGCCGGTGCGGGTGTCGGCCTTGCCGTACGCGCAGGAGACGGAGTCCGCCGCGTCGAAGTTGGGCGCGATGTCCTGGTGCCGTTCGTCCACGCCGGTGTCGAGAACACCCACCGTGACGGCCGGCGAGCCGGTGCTGACGGCCCAGGCCTTGTCGGCGTTGATCCTGGTCATGTCCCACCGCGCCGTCTCGGTCAGCGTGGTGGACGACTGCGTGGGCGCACCCGGCAGGGTGGGGGAGTAGGCGTCCGCGGGGACGTCCGAGGTGCGGGTCGCGCCGACCTTCTGTACACCCGCGACGGAGCGCATCGCGGTGGCGAAGCCGCCGCTGGTGGAGTGCGCGACCACCACACCGATGGCGTCGTAGTGCGCGAAGACCGAACCGCCGTTCGCCGTGACGGCGTTGCGTACGGCCGAGGTGTCACCGGGCGCGGTGATGACGAGGTAGGAGCGGGTGCCGGCGGCCCATCCGGCTGCGCTCTGCGCGGGCGTGGCGGCGCGGGCCGCGGCAGGGCCCGGCGGAAGGCCGGTGTCCACGTCGGCCGCGCCGGCGGGCGTGGCGAGCGCGAGGGCCGCTCCGACAGCGGCGACGGACAGCAGGGGCCGTCTGAGACGGCGCCGGGATATGCGGGGGGTTGTCACAGCATCCTCCGGGAGCCCGGGGCAAAGGGTGGCGCCGACCGGGCCGTGGGCTGAATGGGTCGACGCAAGATCTCAGATGAGGGCATGACAAGGGAAGAGTCGGCGGGGGATCAATAACCGCGCGCAGGGAAGTAGTTGACTCCGCTCCGGATTGATCACGGACACCAGGGGCACGACGTTCCGCCCGGCACCGGGGACGCGGCCGGTGCCGCTGCGGGAGGCGACCGAGGCCGGTGCTGCGATCGCGCACCGGCGTCGGCAGGTGACGTCCGGCGAAGGTGCGGCATGATCGGGAGGGTGTGTACGGAGGAGCAGTGGGGTGCCAGGGCTGTGAACGAGCAGGCGGAGATCTCGACGTCGGGGGACGCGGCGAACGACGCCCTGGTGCTGGCCTTCGGCCGGCTGCAAGGGGCCGCGAGCCGGCTGGAGTACATCCTGGGCCGGGCGCTGTAGGCGGAGTGCGGCATCAGCCATCTCACGCATCAAGCGCTACTTCCTTGCCCCCTCCCTGTTGAGGACCGGGACCGGTTCGCCGAGAACCTCCGCGTCCTCAGCCACGCAGCGCGGGACATGCTGCCCCCGGCTCCCCTGACAGCGCCCGGGCCGCCGTCGCGGTGATCGGCCGGCACGGGGCTCTGACGGTGCTGCGCCGCCGGGGGCCAGGCCGTCCCCGCGCCTGCGAGCGCCGGGCCGTGGGGCGTGTGGCGGGGCGACCGGACGCCGGCCCTGGGCCACCGGCCGGATCCGCCGCGGTGACGGGGCTGCCAGGTGGAGCGGGGCCGCGCCTTCGGTCGGCTCGGGGTGCTGGCCGGGGCTGCCGTAAGGGCCGGCATCGCCAGCCGATCGGCCGACGGCGGCTGTCGTCGAGCGCGCGGGCCGACGGGGGCTGTGGCAGTGCAGGCCGGAGGCCGTCGAACGGTGCTTGCGGCTGCGCGCTGTGGGCCCGTGGCTGTCGGGTGGCCCGGATGCGGGTCCGGCCACTGGCCGGATCCGCCACGGCGGTCGGCTGACGGCAGATGCGGTCACAGGGTGCGGCTGATGCGGGACTCCGGCGGTGCAGACCGAGGCAGGTGAGGCCGTTTCCGCCACTGCGCGTACTGGTCTCACGTCTGGGGGGCGACCGCGCGACGAGTGCCGAACCACCGCCCGGCTTCGCCATGGGCCGCCCTCGGCCGGGGCCGCCCGGCCGATCGACTCCCCTCACCGGCCGGGGCCGCCCGGCCGATCGACTCCCCCCACCGGCCGGGACCTCCCGCCACCCGGCGGCGACAGCCGGTGAGAGGGCCGTCGCCGCCGGGCGCGGGCCGGTGCGCGCGGCAGCCGGCAGGGGAGCGCGTCAGCGCTTCGTGTAGATGAAGCCCAGCTTGTCGACCTCGTCACCGGCCCGGCCGTGGAACCCGGCGATCTGCCACCCGGACGGCGCGGTGCGCGTGACACAGTCGGACGTGGTGGTTCCGCCGGACAGGCTCCTGCCGAGGTTGGTGGTGAACCGGGCGGAGAAGATCCGCGTCCGGCTGTCCTTCTGGCCCCGGCACAACTGGACGGAACCGAGGTACTCCCCGCTGCCCAGGTTCAGGGACGACGCCGTGCCGCCGGTCCCGCCGTGGCTGACGACCTCGCCGTTGCCGAATGTCAGGCCGACGCCGTCGACGCGGGTGCCGCTGCGCAGCGAGAGGCTGACCGGACGCGCGCCCGCCGGCACGGCGTCGATGTCGGTGTAGTAGGCGCCGTGGGGTCCGCCGAACTGTTCGCTGAGCTGAAAGTCCGCAGCACGCGACCAGGAGAGGTCCACCTTGATCGGGTCGTGGTCGGACAGCATGAGCCCGTCATCGGTGAGGAACCTGGAGTGCTCGTTGTTGTAAGAGGTGGCGTTGAGCGATACGAGCTTGCTGCCCCGGTACAGGACCTTGTCCACGACCTCGCAGGTGTTGGGCACGGTAGGGCCGGTCTGGTCGCAGACCAGGGCGTCGCTGCCCTTGGCGGGCGGCGTGCCACCGCGGACGAGCTGGACCCAGGGGTCGGTGAGACCGTTCGCGGCGGCGAACTCGGCGATGGTGTCCCCGGAGCGTGTGTAGCGCGTGTTGGTGTCGCCCATGACGACGACGGCGTTCCCGGCCGAGTGGGTCCTGATGAAGGCCGTCAGCTGGTTGAGGTTGTCCGCCCGCGCGGCCAGGTCGCCGGGGTTCGTGCCGGCGTTGGTGTGCAGGTTGTAGAAGTCCACGTACACCCCCTCGGCGAGGCGCTGCCGGCTGAACGTGAATCCCTTGGGCGTGAGGCAGTCACCGGAGTCGAACTGACAGGACTTCCAGCGCACCCGCTCGAAGTCGTCGGTGTCGTACGGGAGCTTCGACAGGGTGTTGAGGCCGCTGCCGATACCCGCACCGCCGCTGGTGGGGGTGCGGTGGGCGTGCGCGGTGTCCCCGGCGTAGAGAAACGCGTGGTAGTTGAAGTCCTCCTGGACGTTGACCACGTCGTACGGCGCGATCCGCCGGCCGATCTCCGTGGTGGCGGGTTCGCGCGGAGTGGGTGCCGAGGAGATGCTCTCCGGCAGGCCCGCGACGTTGTAGGCGAGCACGCTGAAGGATCCGGACACGGGGTCGGCGGCAGCGGCGGGGGACGTGTTCGTGACGAACCCGCCGATCGAGGCTGACGCCACCACGATGGAGGCTAGAAGTCGGCGCATGGAACCGGAACTCCTGACAACGGGGGGTGGGGGGCCGGAACTTACCGGTGGTAACAGCCTGCCGTCACCGGCTTGCGCAAGCGAGACCGAATCTTGACCGACGGGTCCGGACCAGGGTCGCGGGAGGCTGTGATCCGTGTCGGGTCCGAAGCGATGCTGCGCGATGTCTTGACGGGGCGCGTCCGGCTGCGCTGATATGTCTGCGCAGTCATGACGGCGCAGTCATACCGAGCACGCCACCTACCGCCGCCGCACCCGGATCCGAGCCACCGCACACCAGGAGACCCCCATGACGCGAGGAACAGGGCGCGGCAAGACGCCCGCCGCACCACGAAGCGTCGACGTGGCGCAGTTGGCGGGTGTCTCCCAGAAGACGGTGTCCCGGGTCCTCAACGGCGAGCGCTACGTCTCGGAGGACGTGCGCCGCCGCGTGTCGGAAGCCGCCGAGCAGCTCGGCTACCGGCTGAACAGCGCGGCACGGGCGCTGGCCTCGGGGCGGACCCGGACCATCGGCGTGGTGGCACTGGGGACAGCCCTGTACGGCCCCGCGTCCCTGCTCATCGGTGTCGAGCGGGCCGCCCGGGACGCCGGGTACGCGCTGAGCGTGGTCAACACGCTCGAAGGCGACCCAGGAGACGTCGGCGGCGCCGTGCAGTCGCTGCTGGAGCGGGGCGTCGACGGCATCGTCGTGTCCGAGCCGATCGACGAGGGCGCCGTACCGCTGGCGTCCGAGGTCCCTGTGCTCGTCCTCGGCGCCCCGGCGGGAGCCGGTACCCCGGCCTCGGCCATCGCAGTGGGTGTGGACTCCGAGGAGCTGGCCCGCGCCGCCACGGAGCATCTGCTGGACCTGGGACACCGAACGGTGCATCACCTCGCCGGGCCGCGCAAGTGGTTCGCCGCGCGCGACCGGCAGGCGGGCTGGCGCGCGGCGCTCACCGCGCACGACCGCGAACAGCCGGCGGTCGTCGAGGGCGACTGGTCGGCTGCGTCCGGCTACGAGGCGGGCCGCGAACTGGCCGCCAGGAACGACCTGACGGCGGTCTTCGCGGCCAACGACGACATGGCCGTCGGACTCATCCGCTTCCTGACGGAGGCCGGGCTGCGGGTGCCCGAGGATGTCAGCGTGGTCGGCTTCGACGACATCCCGCTGGCCGCCTACGTCCTCCCACCCCTGACGACGGTTCGGCAGCCGTTCGACGGCGTCGCCCGCGAGGGCCTGCGCCTGCTCGTCCACGCCATCGAGAATCCGGCGGCCGAACCGCTGGCGCCACGGAGCCAGCCCGTCGAACTCGTCGTCCGTGCCTCCACCGCGCCGCCGGCCTCCCGCAGAACCCCCGTCGAGATGCGGCCGGCATCTCCGAACCCGGACGGCGAGGCCCACTCACCCCCCGCCGTCTGACACCCGCCCCACCGGGCGGTGACCGCCCCGGAACCGTGAACCGGACGCGACGCAGCGGCATCGGCCGGCCCGCGTCCGTCGACTCCTCGGACCCCCGCAGTACCTGCGAGGCCCCACGTCACCTCCGTCCCCGCCCCCGCGCAAGGGACGTCCTGCGCATGAGCGGTTCCCGCGGTACAGGACCGCTCCCCCTTCTCCGCCGTCGGCGCTCCTCCGCCCTTCGGCGCTCACCGCCTCCGGCGCTCCGCTGCCGGTGGCACCCCATCGTTTCCGTCCCCTCCATCGCTCCGGCGGGAGTCCAACATGCCCAGATCATCTCTTCCCTCGCCCCTCATGAGCCGCCGCCTCTTCCTCACCGCCACCGGCGCGGTCTCCCTCGGCGCGGCCCTGTCCGCGTGCGGCGGTGACGGCGGCGGAAACGGTTCCTCCGCCAAGCCGGTCGGCAAGGCCGACATCGACAAGGCGATGAAGACGCCGACCGAGCTGACCTTCTGGACCTGGGTCCCGGACATCCAGCACGAGGTCGCCCTCTTCGAGAAGAAGTACCCCGCGATCAAGGTCAACGTCGTGAACGCCGGTCAGGGCGTCAAGCACTACACGAAGCTCAGGACCGCCCTCAAGGCCGGCACCGGCGCACCGGACCTGGCACAGATCGAATACCAGGCGATCCCGACCTTCACGATCACCGACAGCCTGCTCGACCTGCGCCCGTACGGAGCCTCCGCGCTGAAGGGCGAGTTCGTCGACTGGACGTGGGGGCAGGTCAGCGGCCCGGACGGCGAGGTGTGGGCGATCCCCCAGGACACCGGCCCGATGGGCATGCTGTACCGCAAGGACATCTTCGACAAGCACGGCATCCAAGTCCCCAAGACCTGGGACGAGTTCGCCGAGGCGGCGCGCAAACTGCACAAGGCCGACCCGGACGTCTACCTCACCAACCTCGCCGCCAACGAGGCCGCCGCCTGGCACGGACTGCTCTGGCAGGCGGGCGGCAAGCCGTACGGACTGTCCGGCAAGAGCGACATCGCCATCAGCGTCGACGACGCCGTCTCCGAGAAGCTCGGCACCTACTGGGGTGGCCTCGCCCGGGAGGGCGTCATCAGCACCGACCCGGACTTCACCGACGGCTGGTACGCCGGCTTCAACAAGGGCAAGTACGCCACCTGGCTCACCGCCGCCTGGGGACCGGCCTTCCTCGCCGGCTCGGCCAAGTCCACCGCGGGCAAGTGGCGGGCCGCCCCGCTCCCGCAGTGGGACGCGGCCAAGCCCGCCTCCGGCAACTGGGGCGGCTCGACCACCGCGGCCATCCGCTCGACCAAGAACCCCGTGGCGGCGGCCCAGTTCGCCCAGTTCCTCAACAGCGACCCCGCCAGCGCGAAGATGTTCGCCACCCGGCAGTCCTTCTTCCCCGCCACCAAGGCCCTGCTCACCGACCCGTCGTTCACCGGCGACGCCCCGTCCTTCTACGGCGGCCAGAAGGTCAACGAGCTGTTCGCCTCCATCGGCGACACCGTCGACGACGCCTTCCAGTGGCCGCCGTTCCTCGACCAGGCGGCCACCGACTGGACCGAAACCGTCGGCAAGTCCCTCGCCGACCGGACCGACACGGCCGCGGCGCTCGGCACCTGGCAGACCCGCCTGACCACGTACGCCAAGAAGCAGGGCTTCACCGTCAAGGGAACATGACCATGACCGCCACCACCGCACCCCCAGCCCGCAGGCCCCAGCGGGCGGGTCCACGCCACCGCCCCGCCGGCCCGGCGTTCATCGCCCCCTTCATGGTCCTGTTCCTCCTCCTCTTCCTCGCACCCCTCGGCTACGCCGCCTACCTGAGCCTCTTCCAGGAACGCCTCATCGGCGGCACGGTCTTCGTGGGGCTGGACAACTACGTCACCGCCCTGAAGGACCCCCAACTCCTCGCCGGTGTCGGCCGGGTCGCCCTGTTCTTCGTCCTCCAGGTCCCGCTGATGCTGCTGCTGGCCCTGCTGTTCGCCCTCGCCCTCGACAGCGGGCTGCTGCGCCTCGCCCGGGTGATCCGCCTCGGCATCTTCGTGCCGTACGCCGTCCCGAGCGTGGTCGCCGCCCTGATGTGGGGCTATCTGTACGGGCCGGACTTCGGTCCGTTCGCCCAGCTGGGACGCGAACTGGGCGTCCCGGTACCGAACTTCCTCAGCGAGGGCTGGATGCTCGGCAGCCTGGCGAACGTCGTCACCTGGGAGTTCGTCGGCTACAACATGATCATCCTGTACGCGGCCCTGCGTACCATCCCGCACGAGCTGTACGAGGCCGCCGCGATGGACGGGGCGGGCGCCTGGCGCATCGCCCGCTCCATCAAACTGCCCGCGCTGAAGCCCGCCCTGCTGCTGACCCTGCTGTTCTCCGTGATCGGCAGCTTCCAGCTCTTCAACGAGCCCAACCTGCTCATGAAGATCGCCCCGGACGTCATCAGCAGCTCCTACACCGCCAACCTCTACGCCTACTCCCTCGCCTTCACCGGCCAGCAGGTCAACTACGCGGCCACGGTCTCCTTCCTCCTCGGCCTCCTCATCGTGATCGCCTCCTACGGCGTCCTGCTCACCGCGAACCGCAGGAGGACCCCGTGACCACGACCACGCCCCCGGCGCCCGCCACCCCCGCCGCGCGCCGGGCGCACGTCCGGCCCCGTCAGCCGCACCGCAGGTCACGAGCCCGCCGCAGCACCCCCCTGACGATCGCCATGCTCGCGGCCCTCGCCTACTTCCTGCTGCCGCTGTTCTGGCTCGTCATCGCCTCCACCAAGAGCGCCCAGGACCTGTTCGACAGTTTCGGTCTGTGGTTCTCGCACAGCCCGCGGCTGCTGACGAACATCGAGGACACGTTCACCCAGAGCGACGGGGTCTTCGTGCGCTGGCTGGTGAACACCGTCGTGTACGCGGGGGTCAGCGCGATCGGCGCGGCCCTCCTCGCGGCGGCGGGCGGCTACGGCTTCGCCAAGTTCCGCTTCCGCGGCGACCGGCTCGCCTTCAACCTGGTGCTGGGCGCCGTCATGGTGCCGACCACCGCGCTGGCGATCCCGACCTATCTGCTCTTCGCCGAGGTGGGCCTGGTCAACACGCCCTGGGCCGTCATCCTGCCCTCGCTCGTCAACCCCTTCGGCCTCTACCTCATGCGGGTCTACGCCGCCGACGCCGTCCCGGACAGCCTGCTGGAAGCCGCCCGCATCGACGGCGCGGGCGAGGCGATGATCTTCTTCCGGATCGTGCTGCGGCTGCTGGCCCCCGGCCTGGTGACCGTGCTCCTGTTCACCCTGGTCGCCACCTGGAACAACTACTTCCTGCCGCTGATCATGCTCAACGACCCGAACCTGTACCCGATCACGGTCGGCCTGTCCTCCTGGGCCGAGCAGGCCCAGAACGGCGGCGCCGGGGTGAGCAGCGACATGATCGCCCTGGTGGTGACGGGTTCCCTGATCTCGATCGTCCCGCTCGTCGTGGCCTTCCTGCTGCTACAGCGCTACTGGCAGAGCGGTCTGGCCACCGGCAGCGTCAAGCAGTAGGACGCGCGGCCCTCTAACCCACCCCTTCTCCACGGAGGTTGTCCCCATGGCGGACCTTCCCGCCCGCGTCCTGTTCGGTGCCGCGTACTACCACGAGTACCAGCCCTACGACCGCCCCGCCGATCGTCTGAAGACCGACCTCGACCTCATGGCCGAGGCCCACATCAGTGTCATCCGGGTCGGTGAGTCCGTGTGGTCGACGTGGGAGCCGTCGAACGGCCGCTTCGAGCTCGACTGGCTCCAGCCCGTCCTCGACGGTGCCCACGAGCGCGGGATCTCCGTCGTCCTCGGCACCCCGACCTACGCGGTGCCGCCGTGGCTGGCACGGCAGTACCCGGAGATCACCGGCGAGCGCCGCACCGGTGAGCGCATCGGCTGGGGAGCCCGCCAGGAGGTGGACTTCACCCACCCCGCCTTCCGCTTCCACGCCGAGCGGATCATCCGCGCCATCGCCGCCCGCCACGCCGGCCACCCCGCCCTCATCGGCTGGCAGGTCGACAACGAACCAGGCCTGGAACTCTTCCACAACCACGGTGTCTTCCAGCGCTTCGTCGACCACCTGCGGGAGAGGTACGGCGACGTCGAGACCCTCAACCGCGAGTGGGGGCTGGTCTACTGGTCCCACCGCCTGTCGACCTGGGCTGACCTGTGGACGCCCGACGGCAACGCCCAGCCGCAGTACGACGTCGCCTGGCGGGAGTTCCAGGCCCGGCAGGTCACCGAGTTCATCGGCTGGCAGGCCGACATCGTGCGCGAGTACGCCCGGCCTGAGCACTTCGTCACCACCTGTATCTCCTACACCCGCCCCGCCGTCGAGGACGACGAGCTGACCGACCGCCTCGACATCGCCTCCGGCAACCCCTACTACGACATGCAGGACGGCCTGCTGCTGCCCGACCCCACGCCCGACGGCCACGAGCAGAAGTGGAAGACCACCGGCGTGTGGGCGCTGTACCAGACCGCCGACTGGATGTTCTCCTCCCGCCAGGCCCCGTTCCTGGTCACCGAGACCAACGCCGGCTCCATCGGGGAGCCCTGGAACAACCACCCCGGCTACGACGGCCAGTGGCGGCAGGCCGCCTGGGCACTCGTGTCACGCGGCGCACGCATGATCGAGTACTGGCACTGGCACACCCTGCACTTCGGCGCGGAGACCTACTGGGGCGGCATCCTGCCGCACACCGGGCAGCCCGGCCGCACCTACGGCGAACTCGCCCGGCTGGGCGCCGAGTTCGAGCGGGCCGGGGAACTGGTCGCCGGACTAGAACCGGACGCCGACATCACCGTCGTCTACTCCACGCCCAGCAAGTGGCTGATGCAGAAGTACCCTCCGCTGGCCAAGCCCGACGGCGAGCCGGACCCGGCCGCCTACCACCGCATCCTCGACCCCTTCTACCGCGGTGCCTTCGACGCCGGCCGCCAGGTCCGCATCGTCCACGCGCGGCAGTTGCACGACCCGACGGGCGAGAGCGGGGGAGTGTCCCCCGGGGAAGCCGTACACCGTCACCCGGTTCTGGTCGTCCCCGCGCTGTACATGGCCCACGACGAGACGCTCGACTGGCTCGCCGCCTACGCGCAGGCGGGCGGGCACCTGGTCCTCGGCCCCCGCACGGGCTACGCCGACCACGAGGCCCGGGCCCGTCACGAGCCGGCGCCGGGACGCCTGGCCGAGGCCGCCGGCGTTCACTACGACGAGTTCAGCAACCTGAGGACCGAGGTGCCGGTCCGGTCGGTGTCCGGCGGACCCCTGGACCTGCCGGGCGACGCGACGGCCACCCGCTGGGCCGACGGGCTGACCGTCGCCGGCGCCGAGGTCGTCGTCGAGTACGACCACCCGCACTTCGGACGCTGGCCCGCCGTCACCACCCGCCCGCACGGGTCCGGCCGCATCACCTGCGTGGGGACGGTGCCCGGCCGCGCCCTCGCCCGGGCGCTGGCCGCCTGGCTCGCCCCCGAGCCGCGCAGCGGCTGGCGCGACCTTCCGGCGTCCGTCACCGCGACCACCGGCACGTCCCCCGACGGCCGACACGTCCATGTGGTCCACAACTGGTCCTGGGAGCCCGCCCGTTGCACGGCACCGGCACGGCTGTCCGACGCCCTGAACGGCGACGTGACACCTGCCGGGGAGCCGGTCGAACTCGGCGCGTGGGACGTACGCGTCTTCGTCGCAGCACCCGACGCACAGGAGGCACAGGACCGATGAACGACAGCCGCACCCGTGGTCGTCTTCGAGGAGGGGCCATGACCAGAAGCAGGACCCGCAGGGCGCTGGGCACCTTCGCCGCGGCATCCGCCCTGCTGGCGGTGCCCGCCGCCGGCGCGCAGGCGTACAACCCCACCGGCGGGATCATGTACCAGCTCGGCGACGAGCCGTGCCTCAAGGGACGCGGCAACTGCGCCGTCTACCCCAAGTCGGCGCAACTGCCGAGCGGGCGCCTGGTCGCCTCGTTCGAGAAGGCCACCGTCGTACCGCGGACCGGAAGCGCCGACGGCGAGACCCTGCCCGTGTACAAGAGCGACGACCACGGCACCTCCTGGCAGGCTCTGTCCCAGGTCAAGGCGCCGGCCTACCTCTCCGCCGACCCGCGGTATGCCAAGTACACCAGCAATTGGACGAACCCCTATCTCTATGTGCTCCCGCAGGACGTCGGCCCCCTGAGAGCGGGCACGCTGCTCCTGGCCAGCGTGGTCTCCGGGGACGACTACTACTACAAGGAGCACAAGGCGGCCGATCCGAACTGGACGCCGTCCAACGACGGGGACCGCAGCAACCTGGCGATCGCCCTGTACTCCAGCACGGACGAGGGCCGCAGCTGGAAGGTCGTCAACGTCGTCACGACGGGCGGCTGGCAGGGCGGCAGTGCGGGCGCGGTCGGTCGGAACATCGCGGCCGCGAACCGGTACCAGCAGGTCGATCCCGTCTGGGAGCCCTACCTGATGGTCCACCAGGGCAAGCTGGTCTGCTACTACTCGGACGAGAGCGACTTCACCGGTTTCGACCCGGTCACCGGGGTCCCGAAGCGCGACCCGTCGAACGACACCGCCACCGACTCCCACGGCCAGCTCCTCCTCCACCGCACCTGGGACGGCCGCAGCGCGCAGTGGAGCGACCCCGTCGTCGACGTCGCGGGCCGCCCGGTGGACATGGGCGGCGGGAAGACCGAGATCGGCGGCGGGCGGCCGGGCATGACCAACGTGGTGCCGACGACGGACGGCAAGTGGCTGCTCACCTACGAGGACTGGGGCGGCGGGGCCAACGTGAAGTACGCCATCGCCGACGACCCGCTGAAGTTCTTCCGGGGCTCGTCCGGCAACGCCATCACCGCACTGAAGGTCGACGCCGGCTCCCGGCCCCTCGCCACCGGCGGCAGCCCCGTGATCATCCGGCTGCCCGACGGGCGCCTCGTCTACAACGCCGCCGGAAGCGGCAACGTCTGGGTCAACGAGAGCGGCCGCAGCGACGGCGTGTGGAAGGAGTACCAGACGACCTCGCGGGCCGGCTACAGCCGCAACCTTCAGTACGTCGCGGGCACCGGCCGCATCTCCGTGCTCAACAACCAGGGGACCTCGCAGATAGCTTTCGCCGAGGTCGACCTCGGCCGTTCGGACGGCGCCTACTACCAGCTCGTCAACCGGAAGACCGGCCAGGTGATCGGCACCGGCGGCAAGACCAACGACGCGAACATCGGCAACGCCGACGTGCCGGACGTCGTCCTGGAGAACGCGGGGGCGGCGGCGAACGGGGACACCCAGTTCTGGCACGTGGTGACCGAGCCGCAGGGTGGCGTCACCCTGCTGAACAAGTCGGGAGGCCGCGCGGCGGCCATCTGGACGGGCAGCGCGACGACAGGCCAGAAGATCGGGCAGTGGGTCGACAACAGCCCCACGGGCAGCTGGAACATGATCAGGACCGCCGACGGCTTCTACAAGTTCCAGGCGGTCAAGAACACGGGCGTGTATCTGACGGGAGCGTCCCAGGGCGCCGCGCTGACGCTCCAGAACGCGTCCGGCGACGGCTCGCAGGAGTGGCGGCTGGTCCAGCAGGCCCCGGCCCGCGCCGAGCTGACGCGGGTCCGGCACACCCCGGGGCTGATCTCGGCTGCGCGCGTCGGCCGGACCGTGCGGCTGGACGCCACGGTGTCCCACCCGGGCGGCGCGGACCAGCATGCGAACACGACGGGCCGGGCGTACGCGCTGACATCGCGCGGGAAGGCCGTCGATCTAGGTCCGGTCTCCTTCGACCAGGACCTCAAGGGCACGGTGACCCTGCCGAAGACATTCGCCCGCGGCACCGCGTTCAAGGTCGCCGTGGTCTTCGACGAGGCCCCGCTGATCTGGGATGCGGCGACCGTCCGATGATCCCGTGCGGGGTGAGCCGACCGCTCGTCTCACCCCGCATGCCGTCACATGTTCGGCGACCCCTTGACCCTCGGCTTGTGGCGGACCCGCGGAGGCGGCCGCGCGCGGCGTCGCCGCCTGCGCGAGGTCGCGCCCGCGCGTGCGGCCGAGTCGGTCACCGCCCTCCAGCGGGCCTTCTACGTCGACGGCCTCAGCCTTTCCGATCCGGCGACCTGCCGGAAGGTGGCCGAGGAGTCCGGACTGGACGCGGACGCCGTGGTCGCCGCCGCGCTCGCCCGCGACGCGATGAACATGTGAGGCCCTTCTCGTGCAACCGGCCGTCGTCCGCGCGGGTCGTCAGATCACCTCGTTCAATTCGGCCTGCATCTGCGACGCTTCGACGTCACGGGCGACGGCCTGGGCGAGCAGCATCCGCAACACGAGGACGATGAGCGCGACGCCCAGGACGGCAAGGCCGATGCCGCCCATGATGACGGTGACGCCCGGATCCGCCCGCTGGCCCGGCGCGTTGAGGATCGTGACCGCGAACCATACGAGGGCAGCCGCCACGATCGCGCCGATCACGGCGTCCACGTAGCCGAAGGCGGCGGCGGAGAACACGGTTCGGCGTCGCACCATCGTCACCAGCCGCCAAACGCAGACCAGTACGACCTGGGCCGACATCAGGCCCAGGATCGTGATCACGCGCAGCGGCGTCAGCGGGAGCGACCCGTCCTCCGGGTCGTTCCCGCTGATCAGCGTCCACAGCATCAGTGCCTGTACGAGCACGGTGCCGACGAGCAGCACCATCAGCACAGAGCGCAGCGCGCACAGAGTCAGCTTGCCCATGCCCCATCCTCCCATCGAGTTACGATGGGAATCTATCGAATTTCGATAAGCGAGGCAAAGTGTTGAGCCGTGGTGTCGGATGCCTCGGGGGAGTGGTGCGGATCACTGCCGGTGCCGGGGAGGTGCGGAACAACAAGAGCTGGTTGCCCGTTGAACAAGCCGTGGGTGCGGATGGGACAGTGTCCCCGGGCCTCACCATTCGCCCACAGGGACGATCGTTCGGCTGAAGCCCTGTGGAGCCCCTCGCCGCGAGGCGACCGCCATCCGCGCCCACCACCGGACCGCCCCGGCCGTGATTCCCCCGTCCGGCCGGGGCTTTCCTCACTTCTCGGGCTCTCCTCACTTCTCCAGGACGAACACCGGCTTGTGGCCGGCGCGACCGGACGTCAGCACGTCGGGGATCTCGTGCCAGCCGTGGATGCCGCTGGTGACCAGCTCGGGGTGGAGCGTGCCCGCGGCCACCGCTTCCAGGGTCGGCGTCATGTTCGGCCGCGCGTGGCCCTTCCCGTTGTGGAAGTGGACTCCTCGCTGGTACAGCGCGAGCAGGGGGAGCTGAACGTCGTCGAAGTAGATGCCGACGCTGTTGACATGTCCCTCGGGTACGACCGACAGCAGCGCCTTGCGCAGCCGTTCGGGGTTGCAGCTGGCGTCCACGGCGAGGTGGAAGTCCTTCTCCCGTTTGCCGTGGACGTCGTGGACCTCGGCACCGAGCTGCTCGGCGACCTTCATCCGGACCGGGTCGTCGTCGTAGTAGACGGTACGGGCGCCGGCGCAGTGGACCGCGACGTCGACGCAGTACAGGCCGATGGAGCCGGTTCCGCCGAAGACCGCGATCCTCGGGTCGGCGATCCCGGCGACGGTCGGCATCACCGTCTCCCAGCCGAGGGCGAGGTTGTCACCGATCGAGGCCAGGTGAACGGGGTCGACCCCGGTGGGCAGCTTGACGAGGTTGAAGTCCGCGTAGGGAACGCGGACGAGTTCGTCGAACGTCCCGCCCCATGCCCCGTTCACCGGCAGGCCGTACTGGGCGTCGCCGTGGCGGAGACAGCGGGCGGTGTGTCCGAGCTCGCACTGGGCGCAGGTGCCGCACGCGATGTGCCACGCCACGCCGACGACGTCACCCACCGCGACGTCCGTGCAGCCGGGACCTGCCTCGACGACCGTGCCCACGCACTCGTGGCCGATGGGGAACGGTCCGAACCCGGAGAACGGCGTCTTGTCGTCGATGACATGGTGGTCGAGATCGCACGTCGTCGCAGCGAGAGGACGCACGAGCGCGTCCGTGCCGTCGACGGGGGTGGGGGCGTCGACCTCGTCGAAGCGCAGCTGCCCGGGCGCGACGAACATCAGGCTCTTCATGGGAAAACTCCTCGGTTGCGTGGGTCTCCGGCCGCGCCGGCCGGTGTCACCGGCCGGCCCGGTCCCGTGGTCGGTCAGACGGTGCCGGCGACCCGGTCGCCGACGGGCAGGGCGTCCAGCAAGACCATGTCCGCAGGCCCGGCCAGGGCCTGTGCCAGGGCGATGCCGATCTCGCGCATGGCGGCGCCCTTCATGTGCGCACCCAGCGCCTCCTGTGAGGCCCACTTCTCGATCATGACGAACTCGCCGGTCGTGCCCGCCTTGCGGTGCAGTGCGTAGAGCAGGCACCCGGGTTCGGCGTGCACCGTGGGCAGCGCCGCCGCCAATGTCCTCTCGATCAGCTCTTCCTGACCCGGCTTCGCGACCATCGTCGCCACCAGGATCACCGGCTCTGCCATGGGGTACACCTCTCTCTATAACACTCGTTATAAGCATGTCGGACGTGCGGGCCGCTGGTCACAGCGGCTGGTTGCCTCGCAGCCCGGCGAAGGCGGCCCGGACGTACGCGGTCGTACGGTCGCTGCCGAGCAGCCCGGTTCCCATGCGGTTCATGACGTACGAGATCGCGGCCCGGCGTTCGGTGTCGATCACGACCACCGATCCGCCCCACCCGGTCCAGAAACAGATGCGTCCCGCCGGGAGATACGGCACCGCCGAGGACGGCAGGCCGAACCCGACGCCGAAGCGCAGGTGCGTCCCGAGCACGAGGTCCGGTCCGTCCGTCGGCTGACGGAAAATCAGGTCGATGGTCCGCGGCGACAGCAGCCGCAGGCCGTCCAGCGTCCCGCCACAGGCGATGACGGAGTGGATCCTCGCGAGCGACCGGGCGTTGCCGTGGCCGTTCGCCGCGCCGATCTCGGCGCGACGCCACCCGGCACGCCACGCCTCCTCGGCACCACCCGAAGGGCCCGCGAACGTCCTCACGGCCACACCGTCCGGGTCGGTCCCGGCGAGATCACTCGACCGGTACGGCGGTGGTACGACATCGGCGACCCTGCCGAACTCTGCGTCCGGCAGACCGATGTGGAAGTCGGCCCCCAGCGGACCGGCGATCTCCTCGGCGACGAACCGGCCCAGCGTGCGCCCGTCGATCCGCCGGACCAGCTCGCCCACCAGATGCCCGTAGGTCAGCAGGTGGTAGCCGGACGCCGTGCCCGGCCGCCACCACGGTGCTTGCGCTGCCAGACGGGCCGTCGCCGCCAGCACGTCGCAGACGTCCGCGACGGTCACCGGCTGCTCCCACCCCGAGACGCCCGACGTGTGCGACAGCACGTGCCGGACCAGCACGCCCTCCTTGCCGCGTGCGGCGAAGTCCGGCCAGTAGCGGGCCACCGGGGCGTCGACATCGAGCAGTCCACGCTCGACCAGCAGCAACGCGGCCAGGGAGGTGACCGTCTTCGTGCACGACCAGACGTTGGTGATCGTGTCGCGCCGCCACGGCACCGAACGGCCCTGGTCGGCCCATCCGCCCCACAGATCGACCACCGTCTCGCCGTCGACCATGACCGCGACCGAGGCGCCCAGTTCGTCGCCCGAGTCCAGGTTCTCGGACAGCCGCGCGGCCACTTCCGCGAAACGCTCGTCGCACACCCCGCCCAGATCCGCCATGGTCAACCTCCCGACCGGGTGTCGTCACCGGCCGGCCGCACCGACGCTCTGGGCACGCCCTGCAACTCGCGGCCGAGGCTCGCGCGTGCGATGTCGAGGGTGTCCAGCAGGTAGGTCTGATGGATACGCCACGGGGTGCGATGACCCTGCCGCGGAAAGCTCTGGACGCCCCGCTGGACATAGCCGGACGCCAGCTCGATCATGGGCTGCTCCCGGACGCCGGGCTCCGCGGGCGGGGTGACCGCGGCGAGGTCCCCGCGGCGCATGTGGTTGAGGACGCGGCACACCAGCCGCGCCGTGAGATCCGCCCGCATCGTCCAGGACAGGTTGACGTAACCGAAGCAGAGCGCGAAGTTCGGCACGTCGCTGAGCATGGTGCCCCGCCACAGCAGGTGACGCGATGGCTCGACCGGCTCCCCGTCGACGCTCACCGCGATGTGGCCCAACGCCAGCATGCGCAGCCCGGTCGCCGTCACCACGATGTCGGCCGGCAGCACCCTGCCCGACCGCAGCCGCACACCCTCGGCGACGAAGCCGTCTATGTGATCGGTGACCACCTCGACCTCCTCGCGCTTGATCGCCTTGAACAGGTCGGCGTCGGCCGTGATGCACACCCTCTGGTCCCACGGCGCGTACGACGGCGTGAAGTGTTCACGAACCGCCTTCTCGCCGATCCGTCGCGCGGCGGCCCTGGTCAGCAGCGTCCGCGCGCGGTCCGGGAAGCACCGGCAGTAGTGGTAGAAGCCGTTGGAGTAGGCGGCGTTGCGCGCCCTGATGACCCGGTGCGCCAGTCCGGCGGGCAGCCGCCGCCGGACGCGGGCGGCGAACCGGTCGCGCCGCGGCAGAGCACTGATCCAGGTCGGCGAGCGCTGGAGCATGGTCACCTTGGCCGCGTCGCGGGCCATCGAGGGCACGATGGTGATCGCGGTCGCGCCGCTGCCGATCACGACGACACGCTTGTCCGAGTGATCGAGGCCCTCGGGCCAGAACTGAGGACGTACCACCGTCCCGGCGAAGGATTCGATGCCGGGGAACTCCGGTTCGTGCCCGCGCTCGTAGTCGTAGTAGCCGGTGCACAGGTAGAGGAACGAGCAGGTCACGGTGGACCGCCGCGGCCCGTCCTCACCTCCGAGCTGCTCGACGGTCACCCTCCATCGGGCGTTGTCGCCCGACCAGTTGGCCGCGACCACCTTCGTGGCGCTGTGGATGTGGCGGTCGATGCCGAACCGTTCCACCGTGCGCCGCAGGTAGTCGAGGATCTCGTCCCCGTCGGCCATGGAATTCTCGCCGGTCCAGGGCTGGAAGGGAAAACTGAGCGTGTAGATGTCGGAGTCGGCACGGACTCCCGGATACCGGAACAGATCCCACGTCCCGCCCAGGGATGCGCGGGCCTCCAGCACGGCGTACGACCGGTCGGGACACTGCGACTGCACCCGGAACGCGGCGTCGATACCGGAGATGCCGGCG
Organism: Streptomyces sp. NPDC029044; assembly: GCF_040637495.1. Lineage (NCBI taxonomy): Bacteria > Bacillati > Actinomycetota > Actinomycetes > Kitasatosporales > Streptomycetaceae > Streptomyces > Streptomyces sp. NPDC029044. The sequence continues at coordinate 5,549 of NZ_JBEZWN010000090.1, read as the reverse complement.
CCGACGATCAGGACGTCGACATGACCGGGCAGCGAGGCGGGGCGGGGGGAACTGGTCATGGCACCCGAGTATGGAAGCGCCCCGAAGACGCCGCTTTGCCCTGGGCGACAGGAATTTGACCCTGCGCGACACGCAAGGCGGTCGAAGCGAACTCGGCGTCCCGGCGCACCTGTGTCGGGGTCCGGCCGAACCAGCGGCGCGCCGCACGAGTGAGGGCCGCCTGTCCGGCCAGCTCCACCAGCGACGCGATCCGGGAGAACGGCATGTCGGTCCCCGTCAGCAGCCGGTGCGCCGCGTTCTTGCGCACGTCATCCACGATCGCCTGGAACGAGGTGCCCTCCCGCGCCAGCCGGCGCTGCAAGGTGCGCGGGTGCATGTGCAGCCACTCCGCGATCAGGTCGATCCGCGCCGGGACCGTGCCCAGGGCGCGGTTGACCGCCGACCGCACGGTGGTCACGACGCTCTCGTACGGATCGGTGTAGTGGGCCTCCAGGTACTCCACGACCATGTGCCGGAGTACGGGGTCGACCGGCGTCGGCGTCGGCTTTGTGAAGAGCCTCGTGGGCACCCGCAGGAGGGCGCGCCCGGTGTCGAAGCGGACCGGCGCGCCGAAGAAGCCGGTGTACACCGACTCGTCGGTCAGCGGCGGATGGGGCAGGTAGACGCCCAGCAACTCGTATCCGCCGCTCATGGTGAGGAGATTGCGGTGCAGCAGCCCCAGGCCCGCGTCGATCGTCTGCGGCTCGTAAGGGATGTCCGGATGCAGCATCCGGTATTCGACGGCGCCCACGCCCGCATAGTGTTCGGGGTCCTGTGTGCGCGACAGCCGAATGCCCTGGTTGTGCACGTGCAGGAAGCGCGAGGCACAGTCCAGCCCCTCTCCGACGGTGTCGCAGTTGCCTACCGCCAGAGCCAGCGGGCCGAGCATGGACATGTCCTGGTACGCCGCCAGGCGCAGCCCGAGATCCGGGCAGTCGAGCCTCTTCGTGGCGGTGCGCAGGATCCGCCCCGCCGTCACCGTCGGCAGCAGCCCGTGCTCGGAGTCCAGATCGGAAGGCGCAACACCGAACTCGGACAGCAACGCAGCCCCGTCACCACCCAGGTCGTCGATCAGACGATCGATGCCGCGGATCGCAGCGGCCCTGATCTCCATCTGCATGCGTCAACCGTTCCGTCCGGGCCGGAGTCGCCCGAACGGCCCTCCCGCGCTGAGTGCGTTGTCACGCCTCGCCCTGGAGGCTGGGGAACAGTGCTCGGGCACGGGCGGGGCCGGGCGTGATGAACACGGCGTCCGCTGTGACCAGCTCCGTGGAAGGGTCCGCCTCGGTGGTGATCGACCCGGCCGCGAAGACCTTGCGCTGGTCCGTGCCGGTGACGCGTCCGAGGATGCGCAGTGGCGTCTCCAGCGGGACGGGCCGGTGGTAGCGCATCTGGAGAGAGGCGGTCAAGCCGGGCGTTCCGGCGGCCATGCAGGCCTGCCCCATGAGTTCGTCCAGGAGCATGGCGCTCATGCCGCCGTGGCCGTAGCCGGGAGGGCCTTCATGTGCGAATCCCAGCACGCAGTGGCCGACCGGGCCGTCGTCGGTGGGCGTGATGCGCACGGGTGGGGCGAGCAGGCTGCCCGTTCCGACAACGGGGCTGTACATCCGCGGGCCCCCGGGGAACCCGTCCACTTCGGGGATCTCCGTTCGTGCTCGCCGCCGACCGGTCAGCTGGCCGGTGACATGACGGACGCCGTCCGCCACGCGGTGGAGTGTGCCGGGCGAGGCGGCGGTGCGGACGGTGGCCTCCACCAGGGTGCGCAGCTCGTGCCCCAGGCGGGTGATGGCCGCCTGCTGCTGCTCCAGGCGCTCGGCTTCCACTGCTGTGGGCGGTTCGGTGTGGGGGATGTGCATCGGGCTTCTCCGGGTCAGGGGCGAGCTCACTGTTGAGCCGTGTCGAGAGTCGATGGCGTAGACTATGACAATCGTCATAGCCGAGGGGCCGGAGGGAACGTCCAAGTGGCCGAGTCCAGTACGTCAGCGCGTGAGCGGATCGTGGCCGGTGCGGCGGACATGATCAGTCGCCGTGGCCTGAACGCGACGAGCATTCGCGAGACGGCCAAGCACGCCAGGGCGCCGCTGGGGTCGACGTACCACTACTTCCCCGAGGGCAAGCAGCAGTTGGTCACCGAGGCTGTGCGCTACACCGGCGAGTGGACCGCGCGCAGCCTGCGCAAGGAACTGCAGGCCGGTCCGGTCGCCGGACTACAGGCCTTCCTCGCCCTGTGGCGCAAGATCGTCGTCGACAGCGATTTCCGGGCCGGCTGCCCCGTCCTCGCGGTCTCCATCGAGGAACCGGCGGTCGGCCAGACGTCCGCCGCCCTCGCGGCGGCCGCCGACGTCTTCACCACGTGGGAGGGGCTGCTCGCCGACTCCCTGCGTGAGCACGGCGTCGAGCCGGAGCGGGCGGCGCAGTTGGCGACGCTCATCGTCGCGGCCGTCGAGGGAACCGTGGCCATGTGCCGTGCCAAGCGCAGTACCGAGCCCCTGGACCGCACCGCAGAGCAGTTGCGGGCGCTCATCCTTGCCGCGGTCGAGGACTGACACCCCGGCTCGCGTTTCCACGGCCCGGCTTCAGGCGCCCAGCGCGGCACGGACCGCCTTGACCCGCTCCTCCGTGAACACCCCGCTCTGAAGCAGCGGCAGGATCGACAGCACACCGCCGGACGAGCCCCAGCTGCCCTCGTCGATCACCCGGAAGTTGACCCACCAGCCCGGCGCGGGCTTCTCCAGCCCGCATGCCGCCGCCAGTGCGGCCAGCACGCGCTCGATGACCTCGGCCCGGACCTCCGGCTGCCAGGCGGCGTCCATGACCGCGAGGTCGACCACCATCACGTCGGGTTCCGGGTCGGCGTCCGCCAGCAGCCGGCCGCCGATGGCCATCATGTCCCGCTCGCGCTCGACGAAGTGCACCTGGAAACCGGGCCGTGCGGCCGGAGCGAACTGGCCCACCTCGGGCACCAGGACGGCGTCCGTCAGTGTCGCGGCCAGCTCGCGCCGCTGCTCCAGGCTCAGGCGGCCCTGGGCCGTGTTCACGGTGATGATGGTCACGGCGTCCTCCTATGACAGTCGTTATGGGCGGCAGCGTACACGCTTTCTATAACGACTGTCATACTCGGCCGGAGTGTCAGTCGGTGATCACGGGGCTGCGGTGGATCCACCCACTGCCGTGCACCGCCCGGTGCTGAAGCCGGCCACGTCCGCCCGGCTGATGGTCGGGTTGCCCTCGGCACAGATCGACCGCAGCGGAGTGCGGTAGATCTTGCTGAATGCGGTCACCTGAGTATGACGGGGGTGCGGCTCACGCCCGGCGTACCGCGTATCCGAGATACGTCACGACCGGCCTGCTCTCCGGTTCCAGCACCATCTCGACGAGATCAGGAAGCTGATCATCGGTCAGCGTCCCACGCCTGCGCCCGCGCGTCGCCCTCACCAGACTGCGTACGTCGCGCGGCTTGAACGCCGAGACGTCCTTCGCGGACAGCCCCGCCCGGTCGAGGGACGCGGCGAGTTCCGTCGGGCGGCGCAGCCGGTGAGCGGCATAGCGGCCCCGCGGCATGATGCGTGTGGCCGGGAGGGCTTGGAAGGCGCCGAGGTAGATGAGGCGGGACACGGGGGTGCGGTTCACCGTGTCGTAGGCGAGGGCTCCGCCGGGGCGCAGCACGCGTGCCGCCTCGGCCAGGACCGCGTCCGGCCGTTCGGTGATCTCAAGGGTGTCGGCGCAGTACACGAGGTCGAAGGAGCCGTCCGCGAGGTCGAGTTCCTCCGCCGGTGTCGCCAGGTACGTGACGCCCAGCCCGTCGTCCGAGTCCTGGGCGAGGGCCGTCGCGGCGGGGGACGGGTCGGCGGCGACGGTCTCGAAGCCGAGACGGGCGAGGCCGCAGGCGAGGAGTCCGCGCCCGCTGCCGACGACGAGCGCCCGGCTGCCGGCCGCCGAGAGGCTCAGCTCCCCGAGCAGGCGCCGCAGGTACTCCATCCGTACGGACTGGAAGGTCAGGGCCCGGATGTGGCGGCCGTCGATGGCCGCCGGTGCTGCCGAGTCGAGTGCGATGTGCGGGGTGGAGGGCATGGGCGGGCTCCCTCGACGATCGGGATCGGACTTCGTGAGCCGACATGACGGCCGGCGGAATGTGGACGTGTCCGGTGTGGAACGTGCCTCCCTATCCGTTGCGGCCGGCCCCGGCGGTGGTCGCTTCCCCCGTGGGGAGGATCGAGCTGAGCAGGGCATGGGCGGCTCGGAGCTGTTCGATGGAGCTGGTCAAGCGCTCACGTTCACGTCTGAGGTCCTGTGCCGTTTCCTCACAGGTGGGCGCCAGGACGGCTCCCTCATCGGCCGTGCAGGGCAGGACTTCCCGGATCAGGTCGGTGTTCAGCCCGGCCGCGAGCGGGATCCGCACCCGGCGGACGACCGCCATGTCGGAGTCGTCGAACTCACGGGAGCCACTGGCTCGCCGCTGCGGTCGCAGCAACCCCTGCTGCCCGTAGGAGCGCAGGCTCCTGGTGCTGACGCCCGTGCGCCTCGACAGCTCGCCGATGAACATGTGACCCCCGGCGCAGAAGTTTGACTCTGACATCAATGTCAAGGCCTTGCTTACCGCCATGGTAACGAACCGAGTATTCAGCACAGTTCACCCGTCGATCCGAAGACCCTGGCAGGCCACGGCGGCCCACCATCGGCGGCCCACGACTGATCCGCCGTCACACGGCGGCCTTCCTCCGCTTCGCCGGGCTGGGCTGCGGGGTCACCCTCGCGGCCTCGGCGACCCTGGTGCTGCTCTCGCACTGGATCCCGTGGCCGGCGGCGAACGTGCTGACCACCGTCGCCTCCACGGTGGCCGCCACCGAGCTGCACGCCCGCGTGTCGTTCGGCTACGGCCGGCCCGGTCTGCCCGGTCACCTGAAGAGCGCCGTCACCATGCTCGTCGGCTGGCTGGTCACGTCCGCCGCGGTCGGCGCGCTTGCCGCGTTCCGGCCCGGAGCCGGACTCGTACTGGAGCAGACGGTGTACCTGTCGGCCACCGCACTCGTCGGGATCGGCCGCTATCTCGTGCTGCGTCTTTCCGTGTTCGCGCAGCGTGCGCCGCAGAAGGGGATGAGCGACGGCGTCCGGTCGGCGGCTGTGTGCGACGTGGCGGCGTGAGGTCCGGCGGGGCGAACACCACGGCGCTCGCTGCTCGCGAGGGCGTCACCTGAAGGCACCGTGCCGCCCGCCGCCGAGGATGACTGAAACCGCGTTGAAAGGTCGTTGAACGCGGTGCCCCGCAGACTCCGCGGCATGACGACAACGACCCACGCACCCGCCATCGCGGCCACGGGGCTGCGGAAGTCCTTCGGGGACAAGCTGGTTCTGGACGGCATCGACCTCCATGTGCCCGCGGGAACGATCTTCTCCCTGCTCGGCCCGAACGGCGCCGGCAAGACCACCGCCGTCAAGATCCTCTCCACTCTGATCACCGCCGACGCCGGCGTGCTGCGGGTCGGCGGACACGACCTCACCACCGACCCGCA
>NZ_JBEZWN010000089.1:0-24851 GCF_040637495.1 Streptomyces sp. NPDC029044 | reverse complement strand
GGGAGTCGTCCCTCGTGTCGGAGGGCGTTCGTATGTTCGGTCATGCCGTGCATGCCGTGAATCAGTGCGTTGAACGTCCCTTCGCGTCCCGAGTTGTGGTTGCCGTGGTAGCGGCGCTGCTGGGCCGGGACACCGTCCGGGGACGAGCGGTGGCCGTTGCCGTTGTAGGACGGCGGAAGGACCGCGTCGGCCGTGTTGACCCGGGGCAGGGCGTACGGGTGCTCGTCGGCCAGCCAGCCCATCATCTGCTCGCGGACCGTGACCCGCACCGTCCAGATGTCGTCCGCGTCCTTGGCCGTCACCAGGGCCCGCACCTGCATGGTGCTCGGAGTGGTGTCCGTGACGGACAGGTTGTAGGCGCGGCCGTCCCAGGCCGGGCACTCGCGCAGGATGTCGCGGAGCTTGCCGCGCATCGCCTCCACGGGGGCGGAGTGGTCGACGTGCCAGAACACGATGCCCGTCATCTGCGGGGTGCCGCGCGACCAGTTCTCGAACGGCTTGGACGTGAAGTAGGACACCGGCATGGTGATGCGCCGTTCGTCCCAGGTGTGGACGGTCAGGAAGGTCAGGGTGATCTCCTCGACCGTGCCCCACTCGCCGTCCACCACCACCGTGTCACCGATGCGCACCATGTCGCCGAAGGCGATCTGGAAGCCCGCGAACATGTTGCTCAGCGTGGACTGCGCGGCGACACCGGCCACGATGCCGAGGATGCCGGCCGAGGCCAGCAGCGAGGCGCCCGCCGCCCGGAACGCCGGGAAGGTCAGCAGCATCGTCGCCACCGCCACCACACCGACGATCGCGGACACCACCCGCATGATCAGCGTCACCTGGGTGCGCACCCGGCGGACCCTGGCGGGGTCACGATGGGCCCGGGCACTGGCGTACCGGCTGTACGACGTCTCGACGATCGCCGCCGCGATACGGATGACCAGCCAGGCGGCCGACCCGATCAGAATGAGGGTCAGCGTCCGGCCGACTCCGTCGGCGCGGCTCTCCAGCAGGTCCGCCTCGTCGTAGGACCCTCTCAACAGGGCCGCGAAGAGGACGAGCATGTAGGGGATGCGGCCACGGCGGAGCAGACCCCACAGGGGAGTCTCGTGATGCCGTTCGTCGGCCTTGCGCAGCAGGAAGTCGGTGGCCCAGCCGATCACCAGCGTGAGCACGACCGAGCCACCGACCACGATCAGCGGTCGTAGCAGGTTCTCCATGCCACCGAACCTAACCGGCCACCGGGGTGCATGAACATGTGACTTCCGCTGCGTCGTGGGTAGTGCCGGGATCCCGGCCTGTCACACCCGGCTGGCACCATGGCCTCATGAACATCATGCTGTTCCACTCGACCCAGGGTCTGCGGCCCGCGGTGCTCCAGGCCGCTGACAGACTGCGCGCGGCCGGACACGAGGTGTGGACGCCCGACCTCTTCGAGGGCCATACCTTTGACACGGTCGAGGAGGGCATGGAGCAGCAGGAGAAGATCGGCAAGGACGAGCTGCTGAAGCGCGCTGTGATGGCCGCCGCGCCCTATTCGGAGCGCGGGCTGGTGTATGCGGGGTTCTCCCTCGGCGCCTCGATCGCGCAGACGCTCGCCCTCGGCGACGACAAGGCGCGCGGCCTGCTGCTCCTGCACGGCACGTCGGACATCGCGCCGGACGTCACGGCCGAGGACCTGCCGGTCCAGCTGCACGTGGCCGAGCCGGACCCCTTCGAGACGGACGACTGGCTCAGCGCCTGGTACCTCCAGATGGGCCGTACCGGCGCCGACGTCGAGGTGTACCGGTACGCCGGGGCCGGCCACCTCTACACCGACCCCGACCTGCCGGACTACGACGAGGAGGCCGCCGAGGCCACCTGGCGGGTGGCGCTCGGCTTCCTCGAAACCCTGTAGCGGCGGTTACACCGGGTCGTAGGAGCGCTCGGCCTTCTGCGTTCCGCTGCGGGTGCGGTACGAGCGGGACCACTTGGCGGTCGCGTCGCGCTTCGAGCGGTCGGAGACGACGTAGTAGTCCATCTGCGCGCGCTCGGTCGTGATGTCCAGGACGCCGAAGCCGTGCCGGTCGGTGTCGACCCAGTGGACATGGCGGTTGGCCGCGCGGATGACCGGTGAGGCGACCGCGGAGACCGTGCCCTGAGGGACCTTCACGATGTCGTCGAGGTTGTCGGAGGTGACCGACGTGACGACGAACTCCGTGGCGGCCGACGGGGACAGCGGATACGTACCGGCGTCCACCGGCACGTCGTTGGCCCAGGCCATGTGGATGTCACCGGTGAGGAAGACCGTGTTGCGGATCGCGTTCGTCCGCAGGTGCGCCAGGATCTCGCGGCGGTCGTCGGTGTAGCCGTCCCACTGGTCGGTGTTGAGGGCGAGGCCCTCCTGGGGCAGGCCCAGCAGCTTGGCCAGCGGCTTCAGCAGGTCGGCGGAGAGCGAGCCGATGGCGAACGGCGAGATCATCACCGAGTTGCCGACCAGCCGCCAGGTGGTGTCGGACGACGTCAGCCCCGCCTTGAGCCAGTCCAGCTGGGCGCGGCCGGTGAGCGTGCGGTCCGGGTCGTCGACCTCGCCGTTGCCGACCTTGACCTGCTGCGAGCGGAAGGACCGCAGGTCCAGCAGGGAGAGGTCGGCCAGCTTGCCGAAGCGCAGCCGGCGGTAGGTGGTGCCCGCGATCGCCGGGCGCACCGGCATCCACTCGAAGTAGGCCTGCTTGGCGGCGGCCTGACGGGCGGACCAGGCGCCCTCGGCGCCCTCCGTGTGGTTCTCCGCGCCACCCGAGAAGGCGTCGTTGGCGAACTCGTGGTCGTCCCAGATCGCGACGACCGGGGCGGCGGCGTGCAGCGCCTGGAGGTCGGGGTCGGTCTTGTACCGGGCGTGCCGGGTGCGGTAATCGGCGAGGGTGACGATCTCGTGGGCCGGGGCGTGCGGCCGGACGACCTTGCCGCGGGTGCCGTACTCGCCGGTGCCGTACTCGTAGATGTAGTCGCCCAGGTGCAGCCAGGCGTCCAGGTCGCCGCGGGCCGCGAGGTGCCGGTAGGGGGAGAAGTAACCGGCCTCCCAGTTGGCGCAGGAGACCACGCCGAAGCGCAGGCCCGTGACGGCCGCGTCGTGCGCGGGGGCGGTGCGGGTGCGTGCGGTGGGGGAGTCGGTGCCGCCGGCGGAGAAGCGGAACCAGTACTCGGTGCCCGGCCTGAGGCCGCGGATGTCGGCCTTCACGGTGTGGTCGGAGGCGGCCGTGGCGGTGGTCGAGCCCTTGGCGACGACGGCGGTGAACGCCTTGTCCTCGGCGACGATCCAGCTCACCTCGGTGTCCGGGCCGGCTCCGGAGCCGGGTATCGCCTCCGGTACCGGAGTGACGCGGGTCCACAGCAGGACGCCGTCGGGCAACGGGTCCCCGGAGGCGACGCCGTGCAGGAAGGCGGGGGTCTGGTCGACGGCGCGCGCGGGCAGGGTCGCCGCCAGCGGGCCGGCCAGGACAGCGGTCGCCGCCGCGGCCTTGACGACCGTACGGCGGCGTGGGGTGAGGGAGTTGAAGCCCTCTGACGTATTCGATGATCTGTATCGACTGGTCACGACCGATCAGGTTACTGGTCGGTATGGGCCGGAGCGGGCGAACTCCGGAAGTTCGCCCGCTCTTCACATGCCGACCGGTCCCTGACCGGCCGTCACTTCTTGAGGGCCTCGCCCACGACCCGGTTGAAGTCGGCCACCGTCATCAGCGGCGTGCCCTGGCTGTCGGCGGTGAGCTGCTTGCCGTCCATGACGAAGCCCGGGGTGCCCTGCACGCCGTCCTTGTTGTCGTCGAAGGTCTTCGACATGGCCATCGCCCAGGCGTCGTAGGTGCCCTTCTCGACCGCGTCCTGGAACTTCTTGTTGTCCTTCAGCTCGGGGACGGAGTTCGCGACCTTGATCAGGTAGCTGTCGTCCTTGAACTTGTCGGTCGTCTCCTCGGGGTGGTACTTCGCCGAGTAGAGCGCGGCCTTGTAGTCGAGGAACGCCGCGTCGCTCACGTTCAGGGCGGCGCCCAGGGCGCTCAGCGCGTTCTTGGAGCCCTCGCCGTTGTCCTTGTTGTCGATGAAGGTGGCGCCGACGAACTGCATCTTGTACTTGCCGTCGTCGATGTCCTTCTTCACGGTCGGGCCGACGGTCTGCTCGAACTGGGCGCATACGGGACAGCGGGGGTCCTCGTAGATCTTCAGTGTCTTCTTCGCCGAGTCCTTGCCGATGACGACCGTGGTGCCGTCGGTGCCCGTGGTGTTGGCCGGCGTGACGACCTTCTCGTCCTTGACCGCCTCCCAGTGGGTGGGCTTGTTGACCTGGACGACGGCGTAACCGATGCCGCCGGCTATCGCCAGGACGCCGACGATCGAGCAGGCCACGATGACCTGCCGCTTGGTCTTCGCCCGCTTGGCCTCGCGCTCGCGCTCGACGCGCAGCCGCTCGCGTGCCGCCGTCTTCGCCGCCTGGCTGTTGCGCTTGCTCATGGTGATGTTCTCCGTGGGGGACGCGCACACTCGCGTGTGCGGGATACGTATGAGGGACTGCTGGTGCTCGAAAGGCCGCAGGGGGCTCAGAAGCCTGCCGCGACGGCGAGTGCCTTACGCGAAGGCGGGCGAGCACGGCGGTCCACGCCGCCCCAGGGAGTAGGCGAGGATCCGGTCGCGGGCGGTGGGCGTACGGTCCGCGGCACGCGCCGGCAGGCGCCGCCCGGCCGGGGCCCGCACCGCCGCGACCGCGGCGACCGCCAGCAGCAGCGGCCGGAACGTCGTCGCCGTCACCGCCCGCAGCAGCTGGGCCAGGGCCCGCTCGCCGCGGCGCAGCCAGAGGGCGGCGAGGAGCCCGACACCGACGTGTGCGCCGAGCAGCAGCCAGGCGGTGGCCGGTTCGGCGTGGGCGACCGCGGCCGCCAGCCGCTCGGTGCCGGTGGCCCCGGCCATCCGGGCCAGGGGCGTGCCGACCTCTCCGCCGCCGCAGAGCACATCCAGGCCGACCGAGCGCAGGGGTCCGGCGACCGGGCCGCCCGCGCGGCCGTAACAGGCGTGCTGGCCGCTGGTGAACACCGTGTCCGCGGCCAGTTCCAGCGGGATCAGCAGGGCCGCGATCCGCCCGAAGGAGCGCTCCCGGCCCGCCAGGGCGAACGCGATCACGAACACGACGGCGGCGACCGCGGCCACCGTGCCCACCGGCAGCGGGGCCCGGGACAGCAGCACGTGCGACGCGGTGCTGAGCGTCACGACCACGGCCGTGAACAGCGCCGCGCGTACGGCTCTGAGGCGGATCCCGGATATGTCCATAGCGAAAGGAGAGTGTGTCATGGGGGCCGGTAAGGGACCCCTAAAGGATGCCTGTGAGAGGCCTTACCGTCACAGCCCCGGAATCCGTCCGTTGCGGAACAGGTCCACGAAGGTCTGGTGGTCGGCACGCGCGCGGGCGCCGTAGGTGTGCGCGAAGTCGACCAGCAGGGGGGCGAAGCCCTCCTCGTCGGCCGCGATCGCCGCGTCGATGGCCCGCTCCGTGGAGAACGGCACCAGGGACTCGCCGGACTGGTCGTCCGCCGCCGAGTGCATCGTGGCCGTCGCCCGGCCGAGGTCGGCCACCACCTGGGCGATCTCCTCCGGGTCGTCGATGTCGCCCCAGTCGAGGTCCACCGCGTACGGCGACACCTCGGCCACCAGCTGGCCCGCGCCGTCCAGCTCCGTCCAGCCCAGCCACGGGTCGGCGTGCGCCTGGAGGGCACGCTGGGAGATGACCGTGCGGTGCCCCTCGTGCTGGAAGTAGCCGCGGATCTCCTGGTCCGTGATGTGCCGGGAGACGGCCGGGGTCTGGGCCTGCTTGATGTAGATCACGACATCGTTCTCCAGGGCGTCGCTGTGCCCCTCCAGCAGGATGTTGTACGACGGCAGCCCCGCCGAGCCGATGCCGATGCCGCGCCGGCCGACCACGTCCTTCACGCGGTAGGAGTCCGGGTGGGCCAGCGAGCTGTCCGGGAGCGTCTCCAGGTAGCCGTCGAAGGCGGCGAGGACCTTGTAGCGGGTGGCCGCGTCCAGCTCGACCGAGCCGCCTCCGGAGGCGAAGCGGCGCTCGAAGTCGCGGATCTCCGTCATCGAGTCCAGCAGGCCGAAGCGGGTCAGTGAGCGGGCGTCGCGCAGCGCGTCCAGCAGCGGGCCCTGCGCCGTGTCCAGCGTGAACGGCGGCACCTCGTCGCTCTTCGCGCCCGTCGCCAGGGCGTGGATCCGCTCGCGGTAGGCGACCGCGTAGATCGTCACCAGCTCGGAGATCTGCTCGTCGCTGAGCGCTTTCGCGTAGCCGATCAGCGCGATGGAGGCGGCGAGGCGCTTGAGGTCCCAGGTGAAGGGGCCGACGTAGGCCTCGTCGAAGTCGTTGACGTTGAAGATCAGGCGGCCGTTGGCGTCCATGTACGTGCCGAAGTTCTCCGCGTGCAGGTCGCCGTGGATCCACACGCGCGAGGTGCGCTCGTCCAGGTACGGTCCGCCCTGCTTCGAACCGAACTGATCAGAAACAGTCAGGTCGTGGTAGAAGAGGCCCGCCGTCCCCCGGTAGAAGGCGAAGGCCGAGGCCGCCATCTTGCGGAACTTGACGCGGAACGCGGCCGGGTCGGCGGCCAGGAGCTGGCCGAAGGCGGTGTCGAAGACGGCGAGGATCTCCTCACCGCGGTGCTCGTCGTCGAGCTGCGGGAACGACATCGCTGGGTGCCTCCTGGTGCGTGCGTTTCAGGGCGGCGGGTCCGCCCTCCGACCAACGTGCGGCGGTCCGCGGGAGTGCCCGTGAACCCTCGCACGAAGGTACGCGGGTCGACCCTCCGGGTGTCAGTGCCGAGGCATAGACTTCGACGCTGTCCCCCAGACTCTCCGCAGCCTGCCGGGCCCATTTGTCGTACTTTTTCTCTGGAGGCCGCCGCATGTCGAAGCCGCCGTTCACGCACCTGCACGTCCACACCCAGTACTCGCTGCTGGACGGTGCCGCGCGGCTGAAGGACATGTTCAACGCGTGCAACGAGATGGGCATGACGCACATCGCCATGTCCGACCACGGCAACCTCCACGGCGCCTACGACTTCTTCCACACGGCCCAGAAGTCCGGTGTGACCCCGATCATCGGGATCGAGGCCTATGTCGCCCCCGAGTCCCGGCGCAACAAGCGCAAGATCCAGTGGGGCCAGCCGCACCAGAAGAGGGACGACGTCTCCGGTTCCGGTGGTTACACCCACAAGACGATGTGGGCGGTGAACAGCACCGGCCTGCACAACATCTTCCGGCTGTCCTCCGACGCGTACGCCGAGGGCTGGCTCCAGAAGTGGCCCCGGATGGACAAGGAGACCATCGCCCAGTGGTCGGAGGGCATCGTCGCCTCCACCGGCTGCCCCTCCGGCGAGGTCCAGACCCGGCTGCGCCTCGGCCACTTCGACGAGGCCCTCAAGGCCGCCGCCGACTACCAGGACATCTTCGGCAAGGACCGCTACTTCCTGGAGCTGATGGACCACGGCATCGAGATCGAGCACCGCGTCCGCGACGGCCTCCTGGAGATCGCCAAGAAGCTCGGCATCCCCCCGCTGGTCACGAACGACTCCCACTACACCTACGCGCACGAGGCGAGCGCCCACGACGCCCTGCTGTGCATCCAGACCGGCAAGAACCTCTCCGACCCCGACCGCTTCCGGTTCGACGGCACCGGCTACTACCTGAAGTCCACGGACGAGATGTACGCCATCGACTCCTCGGACGCCTGGCAGGAGGGCTGCGCCAACACCCGCCTGATCGCCGAGATGGTCGACACCACGGGCATGTTCGAGAAGCGCGACCTCATGCCGAAGTTCGACATCCCGGAGGGGTACACCGAAGTCAGCTGGTTCCGCGAGGAGACCCTGCGCGGCATGCACCGCCGCTTCCCGGACGGCATCCCGGACGACCGCATGAAGCAGGTCGAGTACGAGATGGACACCATCATCTCGATGGGCTTCCCGGGGTACTTCCTCGTCGTCGCCGACTTCATCATGTGGGCCAAGAAGCAGGGCATCGCGGTCGGCCCCGGCCGCGGCTCCGCGGCCGGCTCGATCGTCGCCTACGCCCTCGGCATCACCGACCTCGACCCCATCCCGCACGGCCTGATCTTCGAGCGGTTCCTCAACCCCGAGCGCATCTCCATGCCCGATGTCGACATCGACTTCGACGAGCGCCGGCGCGTCGAGGTGATCCGCTACGTGACGGAGAAGTACGGCGCCGACAAGGTCGCCATGATCGGCACGTACGGCACCATCAAGGCCAAGAACGCGATCAAGGACTCCGCGCGCGTGCTGGGCTACCCGTACGCGATGGGCGACCGCCTCACCAAGGCCATGCCCGCCGACGTCCTGGGCAAGGGCATCAACCTCGACGGCATCACCAACCCCGAGCACCCCCGCTACTCGGAGGCGGGCGAGATCCGGGCGATGTACGAGAACGAGCCGGACGTGAAGAAGGTCATCGACACCGCCAAGGGCGTCGAGGGCCTGGTCCGGCAGATGGGCGTGCACGCCGCCGGCGTGATCATGTCCAGCGAGACCATCACCGACCACGTCCCCGTCTGGGTCAGGCACACGGACAAGGTCACCATCACCCAGTGGGACTACCCGAGCTGCGAATCGCTCGGCCTGCTGAAGATGGACTTCCTGGGCCTGCGCAACCTGACGATCATGGACGACGCCGTCAAGATGGTGAAGTCCAACAAGGGGATCGACATCGATCTCCTGAGCCTCCCGCTCGACGACCCCACGACCTTCGAACTGCTCCAGCGCGGCGACACCCTCGGCGTGTTCCAGTTCGACGGCGGCCCCATGCGCTCCCTGCTCCGGCTGATGAAGCCGGACAACTTCGAAGACATCTCCGCCGTGTCGGCCCTGTACCGCCCGGGCCCCATGGGCATGAACTCCCACACGAACTACGCGCTGCGCAAGAACGGCCAGCAGGAGATCACGCCCATCCACAAGGAGCTCGAAGAGCCCCTCACGGAGGTCCTGGACGTCACCTACGGCCTGATCGTCTACCAGGAGCAGGTGCAGAAGGCCGCCCAGATCATCGCCGGCTACTCGCTGGGCGAGGCCGACATCCTCCGCCGCGTGATGGGCAAGAAGAAGCCCGAGGAACTGGCGAAGAACTTCGTCCTCTTCCAGGAGGGCGCCCGCAAGAAGGGCTTCAGCGACGAGGCCATCCAGGCCCTGTGGGACGTGCTGGTCCCCTTCGCCGGCTACGCGTTCAACAAGGCGCACTCCGCCGCGTACGGGCTCGTCTCGTACTGGACGGCGTACCTCAAGGCGAACCACCCCGCCGAGTACATGGCCGCGCTGCTCACGTCCGTGAAGGACGACAAGGACAAGTCGGCCGTCTACCTCAACGAGTGCCGCCGCATGGGCATCAAGGTGCTCCCGCCGGACGTCAACGAGTCGATGTCCAACTTCGCGGCCCAGGGCGACGACGTGATCCTCTTCGGCCTCTCCGCCGTCCGCAACGTCGGTACGAACGTCGTCGAGTCGATCATCAGGTGCCGCAAGGCCAAGGGGAAGTACGTCTCCTTCCCGGACTACCTCGACAAGGTGGAGGCGGTGGTCTGCAACAAGCGCACCACCGAATCGCTGATCAAGGCCGGCGCCTTCGACGCCATGGGCCACACCCGCAAGGGCCTCACGGCGCACTACGAGCCGATGATCGACAACGTGGTCGCGGTCAAGCGCAAGGAGGCCGAGGGGCAGTTCGACCTCTTCGGCGGCATGGGCGAGGCCGAGACCAGCGAACCGGGCTTCGGACTCGACGTGGAGTTCTCCCCCGACGAGTGGGACAAGACCTATCTGCTCGCCCAGGAGCGGGAGATGCTCGGCCTGTACGTCTCCGACCACCCGCTGTTCGGCCTGGAGCACATCCTGTCCGACAAGGCCGACGCGGGCATCTCCCAGCTGACCGGCGGTGACTACTCCGACGGTTCCGTGGTCACCATCGGCGGCATCATCTCCGGCCTCCAGCGCAAGATGACCAAGCAGGGCAACGCCTGGGCCATCGCCACCGTCGAGGACCTCGCCGGCTCGATCGAGTGCATGTTCTTCCCCGCGACCTACCAGCTCGTGTCGACCCAACTCGTCGAGGACGCCGTGGTGTTCGTCAAGGGCCGCCTCGACAAGCGTGAGGACATCCCGCGGCTCGTCGCGATGGAGCTGATGGTGCCGGACCTGTCGAACGCGGGCACCAACGCCCCCGTGGTCCTCACCATCCCGGCCACCCGGGTCACCCCGCCGCTGGTCAGCCGCCTCGGCGAGGTCCTCAGCCACCACAAGGGCGACAGCGAGGTCCGGATCAAGCTCCAGGGCCCCACCAAGACGACCGTGCTGCGGCTCGACCGGCACCGGGTGAAGCCGGACCCGGCGCTCTTCGGAGACCTGAAGGTGCTGCTCGGGCCGTCCTGCCTGGCCGGGTGACGCAGGGATCTCGATGCGCTTGAGGGGCGTACCCGGAATCGGGTACGCCCCTCGTGCGTATGCGTGGGCTCAACAACCCGTCACGCAGACGTCAGTTGTGGCCGAAGCTGCGCTTTCGCTTGCCGGACGGCGCCATCTCGCCGGGGGTCGACTCGACCTCGGTCTGGGGCTCCGTCTGCGAGGCGGGGCTGCGGTCGGCCCGCTGGCCACGCTCGGTGGGACGCTGCTGCTTGCGGTCACGGTTCTTGTTCTTGGCCATGGTGATGCCTCCTGTGGGGGACTAGGGGCCAGGGCCGGGACCAGATTCACACAGCCCGACAACGATCGCATGTCGGACAATTACCGTGTGTGACAGGGTGGTCGGAGCAGCGCTTCCCGAAACGCCACGCCGAAGATCGAGTTCCGGCCGTTAACCTCCGCGCCGTCGGGCAGACTCGAAGCAAGCCCGAAGCAAACCTCCTGGGAAGAGGGTGAGTCGCGTGGACCGCTGCATCGTCCTGGTGGACGCTGGGTATCTGCTGGGAGCCGCGGCGAGTCTCCTCGCCGGAGAGCCCTCGCGGTCCCGGATCACCGTCGACCACACCGCCCTCATCCAGGGGCTGCGTGAGCGCGCCGAATCCGACACACAGCAGCCGCTGCTGCGCATCTACTGGTTCGACGGCGCCCCCGACCGCGTCCCGCAGCCCGAGCACCGCAGGCTGCGCGTGATGCCCCGGGTCACCGTCCGGCTCGGCGCCCTGACCCGCAGCGACGGCCGCTGGGCGCAGAAGGGCGTGGACGCCGCGATGCACGCCGAGCTGACCGAACTGGCCCGCAACCGCGCCTGCTCCGACGTCGTCCTCGTCACCGGCGACGGCGACCTGCTGCCGGGCATGATGGCCGCCAAGGAGCACGGCGTCGCCGTGCACCTGTGGGCCGTCCAGGCCGCCGACGGCGACTACAACCAGTCCGAGGACCTGGTCGCCGAGGCCGACGAGCGGCGCGTCCTGGACCGCACGTGGATCACCAAGGCCGTGCGTGCCAAGGACTACACCGGCGCGTGCGCGCCGCAGCCCGCACCCCGGCCCGAGATCGCCGCGATCCTCTCCGCGCCGCTGCCCGAGTCCGCGCTCGGCACCGCGACCGAACGGCCCGCCCCGCAGCCCCGCCACCCGGTGGCCGGCCCCGGGCAGAACGGCACCGAGGAGCGGGTGCCCGCCGCCAAAGGGGTCCCCACGCCCAAGGACCTGGCCGCCCTGCGGGCCCCCGGCACCCAGCCCGCCCAGCACCCCGCCTCCGCCACCCTCCGGTGGTCCTCCGACAAAGGCTGGGTCGACCGGCCCACGGCCGAGCCCCCCGAGGCCGCCTCGATGCCGACGCTCGCCCAGCTGACCACGGCCGAGCAGCGGTGGGCCGACCGCGAGGAGGACATCACCACCGTCGGCGGTGACCCCTTCGAGGTGGGGCAGGTCTTCGCGCGGCGCTGGGTGGAGCGCCTCGGCGACCAGAACCACCTGCCGAAACTGTCCGGGATGTACCCGCGCATCCCGCACCGCGTCGACGGGGAGCTGCTGCGCTACGCCGCCCGGTTCGGCCTGCTCGCCCACAAGGACGACCAGATCGACGAGCGGGACCGCTACGCCATCCGGGCCGGCTTCTGGCGGGAGATCAGCGTGCGCACGGGTGTGGAGCACCCACCCCTCGACGACTGAGGGACCGCCGAGTCCGTTGCCGGCGGATTTCCCGGTATGGACCGACCCGAGAACGGACCTGGGTCGCCGACCCCGTAGTCTCGTCCCTTGTGAGTAAGCGCGCGGCACAGGCATTTCGGCACGATGGTGACGTCGTGTGCGCGGTGCGCGGGCTGACCAAGACCTATCCGGCCGTCCGGGGCCGGCGCGGCGCCCCGGGAACACCCGAGGTCCGGGCCACGGACGCCGTGACGCTCGACATCCGCCGCGGCGAGATCTTCGGCCTGCTCGGGCCGAACGGCGCCGGCAAGTCCACCCTCGTACGCCAGCTCACCGGGCTGATGCGGCCCGACCACGGCGGTGTGGAGATCCTCGGGCACGACATCGTGCGCCACCCCGAGCGGGCCGCGCGGATCCTCGCCTACCTCGGGCAGGAGTCCACCGCCCTGGACGAGCTGACCGTGTCGCTCGCCGCCGAGACCACCGGGCGGCTGCGCGGCCTGGACGTACGGCAGGCGCGGGCCGAGCGGGACGCCGTCCTCGACGAGCTGGGGCTCGCGCCGCTCGCCGGGCGGCCGCTGAAGAAGCTCTCCGGGGGCCAGCGGCGCCTGGCGTGCTTCGCCGCGGCCCTGGTGGGGGAGCGGCCGCTGCTCGTGCTCGACGAGCCCACCACCGGCATGGACCCGGTGGCGCGGCGGGCCGTGTGGTCCGCCGTCGACCGGCGCCGGGCCGAGCGCGGGACGACCGTGCTGCTCGTCACCCACAACGTCATCGAGGCCGAGACGGTGCTGGACCGGGTGGCCGTCCTCGACCGGGGGCGGGTGATCGCGTGCGACACCCCCGCCGGGCTGAAGGAGCAGGTCGCCGGTGAGGTGCGCGTCGACCTGGTGTGGCGGGAGGCGGCTCCGCTGCACGTGCCCGAGGTGGCCGCGCTGAAGGACCGTGTCGTGGAGTCGGGCCGCCGCTGGACGCTGCGGCTCGGGCCCGAGGAGGCCCGGGCGGTCGTAGCGACCGTCACCGGCGGGGCCGCCTTCGCCGCCCTGGACGACTTCACCCTGGCCACGCCGAGCCTGGAGGACGTGTACCTCGCCCTCGGCGGTGCCGTCCAGCAGGGGCTGGTGAAGGTGTGAGCGCGAGGACACCGGGCGCGCGGGCCGTGAGCAGACCGGCCGCCGCATCCGTACCGAACAGGCGACTGCCGCAGTGGACCCGAGCGAAGGGAAGCAGCGCGACGTGAGTGTCGTACCCGCCGATGTCCTGCCGGGCAGTGCCCTGGCCGTGGAGGAGCCCGCCGCGTGCGCGGCCGAGCTCGGACCTCGGGCGCGGCTGTGGCCTTCGCTGGCGGCCGTGTACCGGGCCCAGCTGTCCCGGGCGCGGGTGGCGCGGATCCCGCTGCTGTTCGTGGCGACCTTCCAGTCGGTCGGGATCATGATCCTGATGCGTGGGGTCGTGGACGACGGGGCGGAGGCGCAGGCCGTCGTCGCCGGCTCGTCGGTCCTGGTGGTGGCCTTCGTCGCGCTGAACCTGCTCGCGCAGTACTTCGGGCAGCTGCGGGCCAGCGGCGGCCTCGACCACTACGCGACGCTGCCGGTGCCGCCGGCAGCCGTGGTGCTGGGCGCGGCGGGCGCGTACGCCTCCTTCACCGTGCCCGGGACCGTCGTGACCGCGGTGTTCGGCTGTGTGCTGTTCGGGCTGCCGATGGCCCATCTGTGGGTCCTCATGGCGGTGATCCCGCTCGCGGGCGCCGCGCTGGCCGGGCTCGGTGCGGCGCTGGGACTGCTCGCGCCCCGGCCGGAGCTGGCCACGCTGCTCGGACAGCTGGGCATGTCTGCGGCGCTGCTGCTGGGCGTGCTGCCGGCGGACCGCATGCCGGAGGTCGTGCGCTTCACACGGGACCTGCTGCCGTCGACGTACGGCGTGGAGGCCTTCGCGCGGACCTTCGGACCGCATCCCGACTGGGCCTTCGTGCTCGGTGACCTCGCCGTGTGCGGGGTCGTGGGCGTCGTCTCGCTGGCCGTGGCGACCTGGGCCTACCGCCGGGCGGCCGTCCGGTGAGCGAGGAGGGGTCGTCCGGTGACGCGGCACACAGGCGGGCCTGGCACGATGGCAGGGTGACCGCACCACTGACTCCGCCACCGCCGCCGCACGAACACTCCGCACAGGGCCCGTGGCAGCCGCCGGCCGCCGGGCCTCAGGCTCCCGGGTCGCAGCACGCCGAGTACGCCGGGCACGGCTGGTACGGACAGGACGGCCCCGGGATGAAGACGGAACTGCGGGAGGCGGCCGTGATCGCGGTCGCCGTGGCGCTCGGCGGGGCGCTGCTCGGAGTGCTGTGGTGGTGGCTCGCGCCGCACGTGCCGCTCGTCGGCGACGTGGTGGAGAAGCGCTGGGTCGTCTACCTCAAGGACACCGAGGGGGAGCAGGCCATCGGGGTCGACGGCACGTTCACACTGCTCGGGCTGGGTTTCGGGGCCGTCAGCGCGCTGGTCGTCTTCCTGCTGCGGCGGCGCGGAGGCGTGCCGCTGGTGGTGGGACTGGCCCTCGGAGGGCTGCTGGGTTCGCTGCTCGCCTGGCGGGTCGGGGTGTGGCTCGGGCCGGCCGAGGACGTGATCGCGCACGCTCAGGCCGTCGGGCGGGGCGTGACGTTCGACGCGCCCCTGAAGCTGGGCGCGAAGGGGGCGTTGCTGGCCTGGCCGCTCGCCGCGCTGGTGCTGCACCTCGGGCTCATGGCGCTGTTCGGACCCCGGGATCCGGAACCGGAGTTCGCGGCCGGGCCCTACCAGGAGTCCCCTGCGGCTAACGGCCGATAGGCGCCAGGACCGCCCCGGTCAGCTGCCGCAGGTTCTCCGGGGCGAGCTCCACCTCCAGGCCCCTCCGGCCCGCCGACACGCAGATCGTCGCGTGCGCCGCGGCCGAGGCGTCGAGGACCGTCGGCAGCTTCTTGCGCTGGCCCAGCGGCGAGATACCGCCCCGGACATAGCCCGTCGTGCGCTCCGCCAGGGCCGGGTCGGCCATCGCCGCGCGCTTGCCGCCCACGGCCGCCGCCAGGGCCTTCAGGTCCAGTTGGCCCGCCACCGGGACCACCGCGACCGTCAGGGCACCGTCGACGTCCGCCACCAGGGTCTTGAACACGCGGTCCGGGGAGACGCCCATGGCCTCGGCCGCCTCCTCGCCGTAGGAGGGGTGCGCGGGGTCGTGGTCGTAGGAGTGGACCGTGTACGGCGTGCCCGCCGCCGTGAGGGCGACCGTCGCCGGGGTGCCGCCGGGCTGTTGCTGCTTCTTCGACTTCTTCGCCATGCCGGTCCGCTCAGTTGAGACTCATCGGGCCGCGCGTCAGCTCCGACGCCGGCAACGACGGCAGACTACGGATGATCGCCGTCTCGGAGCGAAGGAGTTTCAGCTCGTCGCGCAGGCGGGACGCCGTGTCGGGGGCCTGGAGCAGACGCTGCTTGGCCGGGGTGTCCAGCATCATCGCGGCCGCCACGAGGTACGACACCACGCCCGGCTCGTCCGGAAGTTCGGCCCCCGTCGCCAGGGACCGCTCCCGCGCCCCGGCCAGCCGCTTCTGGTACTGGCGGAAGGACCGCAGCACCCCCTCGGCCAACGGCGCGGCCTCGTCGCCCGGTTCCTCCTCCAGCGGCTCCAGCTCGGCCGTCAGGAAGGGCCCGGACGCCTCGACCGACAGCAGCTTCACCCGGGTCGTGCCGGTCGCCAGCACCTCGAAGGAGCCGTCGGTGCGCTCCCGGATCGTCGCCGCGTCCGCGATGCAGCCCACCTTGTGGAACGCCTTGAGCGGGTCCGGGCCGAAGCCGGCCGCCGGCCCCCGCTCGGGCACGGCCGTCGGGTCGGGCATGCCGGGCGCGGTCGAGGCCACCTCGTGGCCGTCGCGGATCGCCACGACGGCGAACCGGCGCGGCTCGTCCTCGGGCGTCTTCAGCAGCTCGCGCATCATGGCGCGATACCGCTCCTCGAAGAC
Organism: Streptomyces sp. NPDC029044; assembly: GCF_040637495.1. Taxonomy (NCBI): domain Bacteria; kingdom Bacillati; phylum Actinomycetota; class Actinomycetes; order Kitasatosporales; family Streptomycetaceae; genus Streptomyces; species Streptomyces sp. NPDC029044. The sequence continues at coordinate 8,754 of NZ_JBEZWN010000089.1, read as the reverse complement.
GTTGAGCGGCAGCACGAGCCCCGGGAACAGCACCGAGTTCAGGGGGAAGAGGGGGAGCCGGACGGTGGTCACGACGCAAAAGCCTAATGGTCGCCGGGACGGGCTCGCCCGCCCCGGTCACTCCGTGGATGCCCGGACGGGTTCCCGGCCGCCCCGGCCCGGATGTCCTCGCGCACCCGCAGGAAGTGACCGAGGGGGTCGTCCGATACCCGGTCCCAGGGGAAGGAGGTGGCGTACGGGCCGTTCAGGCGCACTTGCTCGGTGGCGTCGGGCCAGCGCTCCAGGCACACCAGGACGAAGATCAGCAGGTTGCGCATCCGGGCCGGCCAGGGGTCGGCCGCCGGCAGCCGCGGGGACAGCGCGATCGCCCGGTCGGCCGCCGCGTCCAGCCGCTCGCGCGGGATCTCGGGCCCGCAGTCGTCGGTGAGGTAGCCGAAGGCCGCCCGCAGCGGCAGGGCCTGGACGAGCGCGTCGGCGGGAGCGTCCTGGGCGGCCCGGTCGGCGAAGTCGAAGCACTCGTGGTGCGATCCGTGCCAGTGGGTGGCCAGGTAGCGCAGGGCCGCCACATGGCAGCCGTAGTGGTGCGGGGCGCGGCGGACGGCCGCCGCCCACAGTTCCTCGAAGTAGGTGTGCCCGGCCTGCGCGCCCCGGGCGTGGTCGAGCGCGAGCCGCCACGGAACCGGGTCCCGCTGGTCGCCCCGGGCCGCTGCCGTGATGAGCGGGCTCACCTCGCGCAGCAGCTCGGCCCGGGCCGGTGACTGCCAGGCGCGGTCCACCGCCAGCTGGGCCCCGACCAGGAGCGCGTCGGGGTCCTGCGGGGCGGTGGCGAGCCAGGCGTCCAGCCACTCGGGCCGTGAGCGCGCGAAGGCGGCCAGCCGGGTCACGTACCGGTCGCGCCGCTCCCACTCCGAGGCCACGCGGGTGGCCAGGAGCAGCTCGGCGGCCGGCCCGTGGTCGCCCCGGGCGGCGGCGACCAGCGCCGGGCTCAGCCGGGCGTCGGGCGCGTCGAGCAGCACCTCGTCGTCGGCGCACGGCTCGCCGACGAGGTGGGGGGAGGTCCTTGCCATCCGGCTCGTACGGATGAACGGGAGCTGCATTGCCATGGTGCCGACCATTGAAAGTCCGCTGCTCATGACGGCGCCAGACTGTTCATGGAACCTGCGGAAAGTTGTACATCCAATGGTCAAGAGAACGTAAAACCGCGACAGTTCGACAACTGTGGTCACACCAGCACCATCAGTTGCGGCGCAGCAGTCGCGTCGCGCCCGCCGCCACCGTCGTCGCCAGGATCCAGCCCAGCAGGATCATCGCCGTCGCCAGCCACTGCCAGCCCCCGCGCAGCTGCCAGAAGCCCACCTGGCCCAGGTCGATGACGGGCAGCAGCAGGTCGAGCGTGAAGAGCGTGGGATTCCACTCCGGGTGCTCGCCCCGCTTCATCGGCGGATGCCCGGCCCGCGCGAAGGCGAAGGAGCCCGCCGCCCACAGCACCGCCATCCACACCGCGGCCCGGCCCGGCCGGTATCCGTAGGCGACCGTCCAGTCCTGCGCGTACCCCCACAGCTTGGCCGCCACCGGCAGGCTCTCGCGATGCCGGCGCTGTTTGGCGAGCAGCACCTCCCGGGCGTCCTCGTCCTCCCCGCCGGCCCGCAGCACGGCCGCGAGCCGCTCGTAGGGCTCCGGGTTGTACTCGGCGGTCGCCGCGGCCACCCAGTCCAGCCGCTCGGGCAGCGGGAACGGCCCGCGCGGCACGAGGTTCTCGTAGGCGAAGCCGCCCATGTGCAGCCGCCCGGGGCCCGGCCAGGCGTCCGCCCGGTCCATCAGGTTGATGACCTTCGCCCCGGACAGGACCACCCGGCCGCGCGCCGGCTGCTCCCCGAGAAACCGCAGCTCGGGCGTCTGCACCCGGCGCAGCGACACCTCCTGGTCGTCCGTGAGGGTGAACCTGGCCCGCTCGAAGTCGACGGCGTCACCGAACCGGCCGTCGTCCAGCCGGATCCCGCCCTCGCAGGCGAAGCGCTGGATCCTTGTCCCCTGCGCCGGGGTCATCCCGCTCATCGCCTGGGCGCCGACCCCCGCCGGCGTCAGATACAGGCTGCGCTCGACGGTCAGCTGCGGGGCGTTCAGCGCGAGCCGCTCGTACGGGTTGGACAGACGCGCGCCGCGCAGGCTCAGGGAGACGCCGACGGTCGCGGCGCGCAGGCTCAGCTCGCCGTGCGACTCCAGCAGCTCGGCCTGGAGGTCCTGGCCGACGGTCAGGCCGTCCGCCGCGACCGAACGGCCGCTGTGGTCCCGGTGCACGATCGCCTGGTTGAGCATCAGGTCCGTGCCGATCTGTGCGTCCGTGAGCCGGATGCCGTGGTGGAAACGGCAGCGCGGCAGATGGAGATCGCCCTCCGTCTGCACCCGGGCCGCCTCCAGCCGCGGCACCGAGCAGTCCACCATCCGCAGGGTGGTGAAGCGGGCCTCCGGCAGCAGCACGTCCTGCTCGAACCGGCACCGGCGCATCTCGACGTACGGCACCACGGTGCCGCCCGCGAGGTCCAGGGAGCCGCTGACCTGCACGCCGATCAGCTTCAGCGACGACACGCGGCCGGCCAGGGCGGGCGGGCCGTCGAGGAGCAGCCAGCACACGACCCGCGCCCGGACGGTCCGCTCCTCGCCCCACGGGCGGCCGCCGTGCGGATCGTCCGCCAGGGCGTCGCCGCTGCTCAGGTCGTACACGGTGCCGTTGCGGAAGGCCTGCCATATGCCGGCCTCGGTCGCGGTCAGGTCGTCGGGCACATCCCCGGCACGGACGCCGGCCCCCTCGGTCACAGCTCTTCCGTCCTCCCCCAGGTACTCGCGGGTCACTTCCCTCGTACACCTGTTCATGCCCGCTGTGTGACACCCCCAACACACAAAGTGAAGGGGATCTTCCGGGGTCCGGCGACACTCTGTATCAGCCATTGATACGCGCGGACGGCGCCTCACCCGGGTCTGAGAGAATTGAGCACGTGATCTCCCGAATCGATCTGCGCGGCGACGCCCTCGTCGAGGGCCCCGCCCTGCGTGACCTGCTGCCCCGAGCCGACTTCGACGTTGCGGCCGCCCTGGAGAAGGTGCGTCCGATCTGCGAGGACGTGCATCATCGGGGCGACGCGGCGCTGATCGACGCGGCCGAGCGGTTCGACGGGGTCAGGCTCGACCAGGTGCGGGTTCCGGCCGCCGCGCTCACGCGCGCGCTGGAGGAGCTCGACCCGGCCGTGCGCGCGGCCCTGGAGGAGTCCATCCGGCGCGCCCGGACCGTCCACCGCGAGCAGCGCCGCAGGACGCGCACCACGCAGGTGGTGCCCGGGGGCAGCGTCACCGAGAAGTGGGTGCCGGTCGACCGCGTGGGGCTCTACGCGCCCGGTGGCCGGTCCGTGTACCCGTCCTCCGTGATCATGAACGTGGTGCCCGCGCAGGAGGCCGGCGTCGGTTCCGTCGCGCTCGCCTCACCCGCCCAGGCCGACTTCGGCGGCCTGCCGCACCCGACGATCCTCGCCGCCTGCGCACTGCTCGGCGTCGACGAGGTGTACGCCGCCGGTGGCGCCACGGCCGTGGCGATGTTCGCCTACGGCACCGAGTCCTGCGCGCCCGCGAACATGGTCACGGGCCCCGGCAACATCTGGGTCGCCGCAGCCAAGCGCTACTTCACCGGCAGGATCGGCATCGACGCCGAGGCCGGCCCGACCGAGATCGCGGTCCTCGCCGACGACACGGCCGACCCGGTGCACGTCGCCTCCGACCTGATCAGCCAGGCCGAGCACGACCCGCTGGCCGCCGCCGTCCTCGTCACCGACTCCGTCGAGCTCGCCGACGCGGTCGAGAAGGAGCTGGAGCCGCAGGTCGCGGCCACCAAGCACGTCGAGGACCGGATCGTCCCGGCGCTGTCCGGCAGGCAGTCCGCGATCGTGCTGGTCGACGGTGTCGAGGAAGGCCTGAAGGTGGTCGACGCGTACGGCGCCGAGCACCTGGAGATCCAGACGGCCGACGCCGCCGCCGTCGCCGACCGGGTCCGCAACGCCGGCGCGATCTTCATCGGCCCCTGGGCACCCGTGTCGCTGGGCGACTACGCGGCCGGCTCCAACCACGTCCTGCCCACCGGCGGCTGCGCCTGCCACTCCTCGGGCCTGTCCGTCCAGTCCTTCCTGCGCGGCATCCACATCGTCGACTACACGCGGGACGCGCTGGCCGACGTCGCGCACCACGTGGTCACGCTGGCCGAGGCGGAGGACCTCCCGGCCCACGGCGCGGCGATCAAGGCGAGGTTCGACTGGAAGGTTCCCCAGGGCAAGTGAACGACGTACGCATCGACGATCTCCCCGTACGGGACGAGCTGCGCGGCAAGTCCCCCTACGGCGCGCCCCAGCTGGACGTCCCCGTACGGCTGAACACCAACGAGAACCCCTACCCGCTGCCCGAGCCGCTGGTCGAACGGATCGCCGAGCGCGTCCGCGAGGCGGCCCGGAACCTCAACCGCTACCCGGACCGGGACGCGGTCGAGCTGCGCACCCGCCTGGCGGAGTACCTCACGGACACCTCCGGCCACGAGGTCGGCGTGGCCAACGTCTGGGCGGCCAACGGCTCCAACGAGGTCATCCAGCAGCTGTTGCAGACCTTCGGCGGACCGGGCCGCACCGCCATCGGCTTCGAGCCGTCGTACTCGATGCACGGCCTCATCTCCCGCGGCACGGGCACCGGCTGGATCTCCGGCCCCCGCAACGAGGACTTCACGATCGACCTCGCCGCCGCAGAGAAGGCCATCGCCGAGAACCAGCCGGACGTCGTCTTCATCACCACCCCCAACAACCCCACGGGCACCGCCGTCCCGCCCGAGACGGTCCTCGCCCTGTACGAGGCCGCGCAGGCGGCGAAGCCCTCGATGGTGGTGGTCGACGAGGCGTACATCGAGTTCAGCCACGGCGACTCCCTGCTGCCCCTGCTGGCGGGCCGCCCGAACCTCGTCGTCTCCCGCACCATGTCGAAGGCGTTCGGCGCGGCGGGACTGCGCCTCGGCTACCTCGCGGCCCACCCGGCCGTCGTCGACGCCGTCCAGCTGGTCCGGCTGCCCTACCACCTGTCGGCCGTCACCCAGGCGACCGCCCTGGCCGCCCTGGAGCACACCGGCACCCTGCTGGGCTACGTCGAGCAGCTCAAGACCGAACGGGACCGCCTGGTCACCGAACTGCTCGCGATCGGCTACGAGGTGACCGCGTCGGACGCGAACTTCGTACAGTTCGGCCGGTTCGAGGACTCCCACGAGACCTGGCAGAAGATCCTCGACCGGGGCGTCCTGGTCCGGGACAACGGCGTGCCCGGCTGGCTCCGGGTCACCGCCGGAACCCCCGAAGAGAACGACGCGTTCCTCGACGCGGTACGTGAGTTGAAGAAGGAGCAGAGCACATGAGCCGCGTAGGACGCATAGAGCGGGTGACGAAGGAGACCTCGGTCCTCGTCGAGATCGACCTCGACGGCACCGGGAAGACCGACATCAAGACCGGTGTCGGCTTCTACGACCACATGCTCGACCAGCTCGGCCGGCACGGTCTGTTCGACCTCACCGTGAAGACCGAGGGCGACCTGCACATCGACTCGCACCACACCATCGAGGACACCGCCCTCGCCCTCGGCGCCGCCTTCAAGCAGGCCCTCGGCGACAAGGTCGGCATCTACCGCTTCGGCAACTGCACGGTCCCGCTGGACGAGTCCCTCGCCCAGGTCACCGTCGACCTGTCCGGCCGCCCCTACCTCGTGCACACCGAGCCCGAGAAGATGGCGCCGATGATCGGCGAGTACGACACCACGATGACCCGGCACATCCTGGAGTCCTTCGTGGCCCAGGCGCAGATCGCGCTGCACGTGCACGTGCCCTACGGGCGCAACGCGCACCACATCGTGGAGTGCCAGTTCAAGGCGCTCGCCCGGGCCCTGCGCTACGCCTCCGAGCGCGACCCGCGCGCGGCCGGCATCCTCCCGTCCACGAAGGGCGCCCTGTGAACGGCATCTCCACCCTGCTGATCGTCGTAGGGCTGTTCCTCGTCGGCGGCGTCTACTCCTTCATCAAGCAGAAGATGCCCAAGGGCCTGATCGTGCTGCTGTCGATCGGCGCCGCGATGTGCCTGGTGGCCGGTGTCGTGAGGCTGGAGGTGTGGAATTGAGCGCCCCGCAGAAGAAGGTCGTCGTCTTCGACTACGGCTTCGGCAACGTCCGTTCCGCCGAGCGCGCCCTCGCGCGCGCGGGAGCCGACGTGGAGATCACCCGTGACTACGACAAGGCCCTGAACGCCGACGGCCTGCTGGTGCCCGGCGTCGGCGCCTTCGCCTCCTGCATGACCGGCCTGCGCGAGGCCCGCGGCGACTGGATCGTCGACCGCCGGCTGTCCGGCGGCCGCCCGGTCATGGGCATCTGCGTCGGCATGCAGATCCTCTTCGCACGCGGCATCGAGCACGGCTTGGAGAGCGAGGGCCTCGACGAGTGGCCCGGCTCGGTCGAGCCGCTCCAGGCCGACATCGTGCCCCACATGGGCTGGAACACCGTGGAAGCGGCCCCCGGTTCGCAGCTGTTCGCCGGCCTCGACCCGGACGCCCGCTTCTACTTCGTGCACTCCTACGCCGTCCACGACTGGTCGCTGGAAACGCACAACCCGGCGATGACGGCCCCCAAGGTCACCTGGTCCACGCACGGCAAGCCGTTCGTCGCCGCCGTCGAGAACGGCGCCCTGTGGGCCACGCAGTTCCACCCCGAGAAGTCCGGCGACGCCGGAGCCCAGCTCCTCACCAACTGGATCGGAACCCTGTGAGCAAGCTCGAACTCCTCCCCGCCGTCGACGTCCGCGACGGCCAGGCCGTCCGCCTGGTGCACGGCGAGTCCGGCTCGGAGACCTCCTACGGCTCCCCGCTGGAGGCCGCCCTCGCCTGGCAGCGCTCCGGCGCCGAGTGGCTGCACCTGGTCGACCTCGACGCCGCCTTCGGCACCGGGAACAACCGCGAGCTGATCGCCGAGGTCGCCGGCGCCATGGACATCAAGGTGGAACTGTCCGGCGGCATCCGCGACGACGACACCCTCGCCGCCGCCCTCGCCACCGGCTGCAAGCGCGTCAACCTGGGCACGGCCGCCCTGGAGACCCCGGAGTGGGTCGCCAAGGTCATCGCCGAGCACGGCGACCAGATCGCCGTCGGTCTCGACGTCCGCGGCACCACCCTGCGCGGCCGCGGCTGGACCCGCGACGGCGGCGACCTCTACGAGACGCTGGCGCGCCTCGACAAGGAGGGCTGCGCCCGGTACGTCGTCACCGACATCGCCAAGGACGGCACGCTCCAGGGCCCCAACCTGGAACTGCTGCGCAACGTGTGCGCCGCCACCGACCGCCCGGTCGTGGCCTCCGGCGGGGTCTCCTCGCTCGACGACCTGCGCGCCATCGCCGACCTCGTCCCGCTCGGTGTCGAGGGCGCCATCGTCGGGAAGGCGCTGTACGCGAAGGCGTTCACCCTGGAAGAGGCCTTGGAGGCTGTGTCGTCATGACCGTACGGCGTGTGCAGAGCGGAAGTCCCTGGGAAGAGTCCTTCGGTTTTGCACGCGCCGTCGCGGCGGGCGACCGCGTGCTGGTCGCGGGCACGACCGCCTTCAAGGGCGACGTGCTCTACGGCGAGGGCGACCCCTACGAACAGGCCAAGGTGGCCTTCACCACCGCGCTGGAGGCGATCGCCGAGTTCGGGCTCACCCCCGAGTCCGTGATCCGCACCCGTGTGTGCCTGGCACACGCCCGGGACGTCGACGCGGTGGGCCGCGCCCACAAGGAGATGTTCGACGCCGTACGCCCGGTCACGACCCTGCTGGTCGTGCAGGGCTTCATCGACTCACGGGTCCTGGTGTCGGTGGAAGTGGAAGCATTCAGAGGGACACCCTCAGAGGAACACTAGAGGAGCGCGATTCATGACCCTGGCGGTCCGAGTCATCCCCTGCCTGGACGTGGACAACGGCCGGGTCGTCAAGGGCGTCAACTTCCAGAACCTGCGCGACGCGGGCGACCCCGTCGAGATGGCCAAGGTGTACGACGCCGAGGGCGCCGACGAACTGACGTTCCTGGACATCACCGCCTCGTCGGGCAACCGCGAGACCACCTACGACGTGGTGCGCCGAACGGCCGAGCAGGTGTTCATCCCGCTCACGGTCGGCGGCGGCGTCCGCACCCCCGAGGACGTGGACAAGCTGCTGCGGGCGGGCGCCGACAAGGTCGGCGTCAACACCGCCGCCATCGCACGCCCCGACCTGATCCGCGAGATCGCCGAGCGCTTCGGCCGCCAGGTCCTGGTCCTGTCGGTCGACGCCCGCCGCACCGAGTCGGGTTCCTTCGAGGTCACCACGCACGGCGGCCGCAAGGGCACCGGCATCGACGCCGTCGAATGGGCCCACCGCGCCGCCGAACTGGGCGCCGGCGAGATCCTGCTCAACTCGATGGACGCCGACGGCACCAAGGACGGCTACGACCTGGAGATGATCCGGGCCGTCCGCAAGCACGTCACGGTCCCGGTCATCGCCTCCGGCGGCGCCGGCCGGCTCACCGACTTCCCCCCGGCCGTCGAGGCCGGCGCGGACGCGGTGCTGGCCGCGTCGGTGTTCCACTTCGGAGACCTGCGGATCGGCCAGGTCAAGGAGACGCTGCGGGGGGCGGGTCACCCGGTGCGGTGACCCGCCCGTCCACCCGGAGCCCCGGCCGCCGCACGCGGCCGGGGC
>NZ_JBEZWN010000088.1:0-24936 GCF_040637495.1 Streptomyces sp. NPDC029044 | reverse complement strand
GTCCACGACCTCGGCGACCAGGTCGTCCCGGTCCCGGATGCGGCCGAGGAGCCAGTCGGCGGGTTCCTCCACGGAGGGGCCCGGCACCGCCGCGTTTCAGAGGTCCAGGTCGACGTAGACCGCCGCGTGGTCCGAGGCGCGGTTCCACTTCGAGGTGACGGTGTCGAAGGACTTGACGGTGGACGGCGCCCAGACGCCCCGGCGTTCCACCTCCACGTGCTGCACCTGCTCCCACAGCGGTGGCGGCAGCATCACGTAGTCCAGCTTCTGGCTCTCGTCGTTGCCCGTGCCGTGGGTGCCCGGGGCGCCCCGGTAGGACGGGTGACTCATCACGTCCCGCAGGCCCGTGTCCGACAGGGCCCGGATCGCCTCGCTGGACGGTTCGTCGTTGAGGTCTCCGGCGACCACGACGTACGGGGAACGCTCCAGGGCGGTCTGGTAGATCGACGCCACCCGCCGCGCCTGGGCGATGCGCAGCTCGGGGTCGTCGCCGCTCTGGCTCTTGAGGTGGTTGCCCAGCAGCCACAGCGGCGTGCTGCCGATCTGGATCTCGTACTCGGGGCAGTCCCGGCTGAAGAGGTACGCGCCCGGGCGGTCGGGGTCGGGGTCGAACACGTGCGACCGCACGGACGTGACCGGATGGCGGCTGAGGATCCCGACGTCGATGCCGCGCGGGTCGTTGCCGTCGATCACCAGGTCGTAGGGGTACGGCGTCTTCTTCAGGTCGGCGCCCAGCACCTGCTCGTTGAAGCGGCGCAGGGTCGTGCGGTCCTCCACCTCCACCGTGAGCAGGATGTCGGCGTCGACCTCGGCGACCACCCGGCCGGTGTTGTGCACGACCTCCCAGTCGAGGTCGTCACGGACGAGTTCCACCCAGCCCGTCCACCCCCGGCGGCCCTTGGCCACGATGTCGAAGCTGACGTTCTCCCCGCCGCCCTTCGTCTTGAACAACGTGCCCTGGCCGCGCGTCTCGTTGACGAAGAACGGCCTGTCCTTGCGCGAGTCGTGCACCCGGTGCTTCTTGAGGAGTGCGGCGATGCGGGTCTTGGTGCCGTCGTCGTAGGTCTCCTGCTCCAGCAGGGAGACCAGCTCGGCGTAGTCGTCGAGGACCTCGCGGCGCTGCTTGTCGCCCGGGAGGCGGAAGACCTTGGGGCGGCGGAAGAGGTTCTCCGTGTTGAACGTGGCGATACGGATCGTCATGGCGCGCTCCCTCGGGCGGCGCAGGAGTTCCGCGCGACCGGTGGGCGGGCGCCGCCGGGGGAGACCGCTGACCGGCACTTCCATTGTCGGATCGGGTGTGAACCGTGTCGACCCGTGAGGGCGTTGGGGGCGTTGAGGTCCCTGGGGCGTGGTGGATTGGTCCGGCAACGCCGCGGCGGATTGGTCCTGTTGCCGGGGCGGGGGCCGGGTCAGGGTGACGGCATGAGCATCGCCTTCCTGCTGACCACCCTCGTCGTCGTCGCCACGCCGGGCACCGGCGTCGTCTACACCCTCGCCGCCGCGCTCTCCCGGGGGCGGCGCGCGAGCGTCGTCGCGGCCGTCGGCTGCACGCTCGGGATCGTGCCGCACCTGCTGGCCACGGTCACCGGCGTCGCCGCGCTGCTGCACGCGAGCGCGACCGCGTTCCAGGTGCTGAAGTACGCGGGGGTCGCCTACCTGCTGTACATGGCGTGGGCGACGGTGCGGGACAAGGAGGCGCTCGTGGTGGAGGAGCGGGAAGCGGCCCCGGACCTGTCGGCCCGGCGGGTCATCGTGCGCGGGGTGCTGATCAACATCCTCAACCCGAAGCTGACGATCTTCTTCTTCGCCTTCCTGCCGCAGTTCGTCGCTCCCGGGGAGCCGCACGCGGTGCTGCGGATGGCGGGGCTCGGCGGGGTCTTCATGCTGGCGACCTTCGTCGTGTTCGCCGCGTACGGGGTGCTGGCCGCGTCGGTGCGCCGGCACGTCGTGGGCCGGCCGCGGGTGACGGCCTGGCTGCGGCGGGGCTTCGCCGGGTCGTTCGTGGCGCTGGGGGCGAAGCTGGCGTTCACGGCGAGGTAGCCGCGGACGGCGAGCGGGGCCGGGGCCGGGACCGCGCCGGCGCCAGGGACGCCGCAGGGGGCGGCCTCGACTGGAAGCAGGCACATGGGGCTGACAAGCGGCTGACAAGTATCGGATGACAGATATTGAAATCTGTCATCTGTCGTGGCATGGTGGAGGGCATGACGATGCGAACCAGCACCCTCGGAACCACCGGCCCCCAGGTCTCCGCCCTGGGTCTCGGCTGCATGGGCATGTCCGCGCTGTACGGCGAGGCGGACCGGGCCGAGTCCGTCGCGACCATCCACGCGGCGCTCGAAGCGGGCGTCACCCTGCTCGACACCGGCGACTTCTACGCCATGGGCCACAACGAGATGCTGATCGGCGAGGCCCTGCGCGCCGCCCCCGCCGTCCGGCGTGAACAGGCCCTGGTCAGCGTGAAGTTCGGCGCCCTGCGCGGCCCGGACGGCAGCTGGCTCGGCTACGACGGCCGGCCGGCGGCCGTGAAGAGCTTCGCCGCGTACTCCCTCCAGCGGCTCGGCGTCGACCACATCGACGTCTACCGCCTCGCCCGTCTCGACCCCGACGTGCCCATCGAGGACACGGTCGGCGCGATAGCGGAACTCGTCGAGAAGGGCTACGTACGGCACATCGGCCTCAGCGAGGTCGGCGCGGAGACGATCCGCCGGGCGGCCGCCACAGCGCCCATCTCCGACCTCCAGATCGAGTACTCCCTCATCTCCCGCGGCATCGAGGACGCGATCCTGCCCACCACCCGCGAGCTGGGCATCGCCATCACGGCGTACGGCGTGCTCTCCCGGGGCCTGATCTCCGGCCACTTCACCGCCGACCGGCAGCTCGGCCCGGGCGACTTCCGGGCGATGTCGCCGCGCTTCCAGGGCGACAACCTCCGGCACAACCTGAACCTCGTCGAGGCGCTGCGGAAGATCGCCGAGCAGAAGGGCGTCAGCGTCGCCCAGATCGCCATCGCCTGGGTGCTCTCCCGCGGTGAGGACATCGTGCCCCTGGTCGGTGCCCGCCGCCGCGACCGGCTCACGGAGGCGCTGGGCGCTCTGGACGTGACGCTGGAGCCGGCCGACCTGGCCGCGATAGAGGAGGCCGTACCGGCCGGTGCCGCCGCCGGCGACCGCTACCCGGCAGCCCAGATGGCGCACCTCGAAAGCTGAACAGGGCTTTGGGTACGGTCAGGGCATGGCACCGACCAGCGAGACTCTGACCGCCGAGCGCATCCTCGAAGCCACCGAGGAGGTGCTGCGCCGCCACGGACCGGCCAAGGCCACCGTGGTGGACGTCGCCCGGGCGCTCGGCGTCAGCCACGGCAGTGTCTACCGACACTTCCGGACGAAGGCGGCGCTGCGCGAGGCGGTCACCAAGCGCTGGCTGGACCGCACGTCCGGGCAGCTGTCCGGGATCGCCGACGCGGACCGCGTCCCGGAGGCCCGGCTGCGGGACTGGCTCGCCGCGCTCTTCGCCGCGAAGCGCCGCAAGGCGGGCGAGGACCCGGAGCTGTTCGCGACGTACATGTTCCTCACCCGCGAGGCCGGTACGGCGGTGGGCGAGCACATCACCGACCTCGAGTCGCAGCTGACGGGCATCATCCAGGCCGGCGTGGAGACCGGCGACTTCGCCGCCACGGACGCGGAGGCATCGGCCCGGGCGGTCTTCCAGGCCACGGTCCGCTTCCACGACCCCTGCTACGCGACGGAGTGGGAGGAGCCGGGAACCGAGGCCGACTTCGCGGCGGTCGTCGACCTGCTGGTGCAGGGACTGCGGCGGACACCGTAGGCGCGTCCGGCAGTACCGGGTGCGTCCCGGCCGGGACGGGCACAGGATGGAAGCGAGGGGTGGGTCGCCGCGCGGGGGCGCGAAGAAGGGATGGCGATCGTGGCTCTCACACTGCGCCCGGGCACCGCGGACGACGCCGCAGAGTGCGGAAGGATCTGCTACGAGGCCTTCAGCGGCATCGCCGAGGAGCATGCGTTCCCACCCGACATCCCGAGCCCCGAGGTGGGTGTCGCGCTGATCGAGGGAGCCCTGACCCACCCGGGCTTCTACGGTGTCGTCGCCGAGCTCGACGGGCGGATCGTCGGCAGCAACTTCCTCGACGAACGCTCGGCCGTCGTCGGGGTGGGACCGGTCACCGTCGACCCCACCGTGCAGAACGCGGGAGTGGGCCGTCACCTGATGCGGAACGTGATGGAGCGGGCCGCCGAGCGCGGGGCGCCGGGCATCCGGCTGCTCCAGAGCGGCTACCACAACCGGTCGTTCTCGCTGTACATGAGCCTGGGCTTCGCCCACCGGGCGACGGTGGCCTGTGTGCAGGGGCCGCCGATCGGGCGCACGCTGCCCGGGTACACGGTGCGGGAAGCCACGGACGCGGATCTCACAGCCTGCAACGACGTGTGCCGGCAGGTGCACGGCGTCGACCGGGGCGGGGAGGTCGCCGACGCGCTCAAACAGGGCACCGCCCGGGTCGTCGAACGCGAGGGACGCGTCACCGGCTACGCCACCGACCTGGCCTTCTTCGCGCACGCCGTGGGCGAGACCACCCCGGACCTCCAGGCCCTCATCGCGGCGGCCCCGCAGTTCGGCGGCCCGGGCATCCTCGTCCCCGCGGAAGACAGCGCGCTGCTCAGGTGGTGCCTGTCCAACGGCCTCAAGGTCGTGCAGCTGATGAGCCTGATGACCATCGGCCTGTACAACCGGCCCGACGGCGCGTACCTGCCCTCGATCCTCTACTAGGAGGGGTCCGGGCCGGCTCACGCCGCCGTCGGGTCCACCGTCGCCTGGTGAGCCTCCGCCAGGTGTTCCTCCGCCTTCAGCCAGGGCAGGAACTGGGCGCTTCTGCGCCAGCCGCAGGTGTCGCATCTGATCGTGCGCTGCACGCCCGTCCGGAGCACGCGCACCACATGCTCCCGGCCGTGCTGGTCCCAGCGGCTGACCTTGCTCGTGTCGATCTGTGTCATATCGCCCTCCCGCGTCGAGAAATCCGGCGTTCCGGTCTGCTCGCAGCAAGGAGTGTGCAGCAAGACCAACATCAACGGGGTTTCCCCGGGGACGAGTTCTCAGACGTGGACGGGGCCGACGAGCGCGGGCCGTAGGACAACCTGCCGGTACAGGCCGGGAGATGAGCGGCAGACCCCTGCTAGGGTGCGCCGATGTCCACGATCAGGCAGGTCCAGGTCACGTTCGACTGCGCGGAGCCCGAGCGGGTGGCCCGCTTCTGGTGCGAGGTGCTGGGATACGTCGTACCGCCGCCGCCGGACGGGTTCGCCACGTGGGGTGACTACGAACGCACCCTGCCGTCCGAGCGCCAGGGCGCGGAGTTCGTCTGCGGTGATCCCTCGGGCGTGGGCCCGCGGCTGTATTTCCAGCGCGTCCCCGAAGGCAAGGTCGTCAAGAACCGGGTGCATCTCGACGTGCGGGTCGGCACCGGGCTCGTGGGTGAGGAACGCCTCGCCACCCTCGAAGCCGAGTGCGCGCGACTGGTCGCGCTCGGCGCCACCCGCGTGCGTGTGCTGCTCGCCGACGAGTACGACGAGTCGTGCATCGTGATGCAGGACATCGAGGGCAACGAGTTCTGTCTCGACTGAGCGGGTCCGAGATTCGAGGAGCGGCCGCGGCCGACACCGGCGACCCCGGGCCAGGGTGTCGCTCCGGCCTCAGCCGCTCGTCCCGACGGTCTGGCGTGCCTCCGCCGGCTCCAGCCGCCGCGCGGTCCGCTCGGCGGTGTCCCGGGCCCACCGGCCGCTCGTCACCGCCCCCAGCGCCAGCACCGCGAAGCCGCACACCGCGAGGATCCACCAGCCGGGCCGCGCCGCGGACACGAACGCCTCGCGGTAGGAGGACGAGCCGACGCCCGAGGCGAGCACCGCGCCCACCACGGCGACACCCAGCGTCTGGCCCAGCTGCCGGCTCGTGGAGGCGACCGCGGCGGCCACCCCCGCCTGGGCGCGGGGCATGCCGGACACCGCGGTGTTGGTGATGGGCGCGTTGACGAACCCGAAGCCGATACCGAAGAGGACGTAGCCGGCGAAGAGTGTGACGTTCGAGGTCTCCGCCTCGAACGCGGCGAACAGGACCCCGCTCGTCGTCATCGCGAGGCCCGCGATCAGCAGGGGCAGGCGAGGGCCGAGCGTGCCCACCAGGCGGCCCGACAGCGGCGCGCACAGGAACGTCGGGACCGCCATGGGCAGCATCCACAGGCCCGCCTCCAGGGCGCTCAGGCCGCGAACGTTCTGGAGGTACAGCGTCGACAGGAACAGGAAGCCGCCGAGCGCGGCGAACGCGCTGATCGCGATGACCGTCGCCCCGCTGAACGGCGCCGAACGGAAGAAGCGCAGATCGATCAGCGGTTCCTTGCGGCGCGGCTCGTAGAGGAGCAGTCCGGCCAGTGCGGCCAGGGCGACGGCGGCCAGCGGCGCGACGGACCGGAAGGGAGTGCTCGGCGCCTCGATGATCGCGTACGTCAGGGAGCCGAACAGCACGATCACCAGCACCTGCCCCACCGGGTCGGGGCGACGGGCGCGCGGCGCCCGGGACTCGGGGACGAAGCGCAGGGTGAGCAGCAGGGCCGCCAGCCCCACCGGCAGGTTGATCCAGAAGATCGAGCGCCAGCCGACGGAGTCGACCAGCAGACCCCCGACCAGCGGGCCGGCGGCCATGGAGATGCCGACGACAGCGCCCCAGACGCCGATCGCCCGGGCCCGCTCGCGCGGGTCCGTGAAGGTGTTGGTGATGATCGACATGGCGACCGGGTTCAGCATCGAGCCGCCCACCGCCTGGACCATCCGAAAGACGACCAGCGCCTCCAGGTTCGGCGCGAGGGAGCACAGGACCGAGCCGAGGGTGAAGACGACCAGGCCCGCCATGAAGACCCGCTTGCGGCCGATCCGGTCGGCCGTGGAGCCCGCGAGCATCAGGAGCGAGGCCAGGACGAGCGTGTACGCGTCGATCGTCCACTGCAGGCCGGACGTGCTCGCGCGCAGGTCCTGCTGCATGGAGGGCAGGGCCACGTTCAGGACCGTGTTGTCGAGGCTCACGATCAGCAGGCTCATGCAGCAGATCGCGAGCACCAGCATGCGGCGGCGGTGACTGAGCTCGGGCATACGGCTCATCGTACGCCGATTTCGATAGTGTGGCTAACTAATGAATTTTGCCGTTTCATTGCACGGCACAATGGAGGCATGTCCACGCCCCTGGAGATCGGCCCGCACACCGTCCAGCCGCCTGTCGTCCTGGCCCCCATGGCCGGGATCACCAACGCGCCCTTCCGCACCCTGTGCCGGGAGTTCAGCGGCGGCAAGGGCCTGTTCGTCAGCGAGATGATCACCACCCGGGCGCTGGTCGAGCGCAACGAGAAGACCATGCAGCTCATCCACTTCGACGAGTCGGAGCGGCCCCGGTCGATCCAGCTCTACGGCGTGGACCCGGCGACCGTCGGCAAGGCCGTCCGCATGATCGCGGAGGAGGACCTCGCCGACCACATCGACCTGAACTTCGGCTGCCCCGTGCCCAAGGTCACCCGTAAGGGCGGCGGCTCCGCGCTGCCGTACAAGCGGAACCTGCTGCGGGCCATCCTGCGCGAGGCCGTCAGCGGCGCGGGCGACCTGCCCGTGACGATGAAGATGCGCAAGGGCATCGACGACGACCACATCACCTTCCTCGACGCCGGCCGGATCGCCGTCGAGGAGGGCGTCACCGCCATCGCCCTGCACGGCCGCACCGCCGCCCAGCACTACGGCGGCACCGCCGACTGGGACGCCATCGCCCGCCTGAAGGAACACGTGCCGGAGATCCCGGTGCTCGGCAACGGCGACATCTGGTCGGCCGAGGACGCCCTGCGGATGGTGCGCGAGACCGGCGTCGACGGCGTGGTCGTGGGACGTGGGTGCCTGGGGCGGCCCTGGCTCTTCTCCGACCTGGTCGCCGCCTTCGAGGGCCGCACCGAGGACATCGCCCGCCCCGCCCTGCGCGAGGTCGCCGACGTCATGGTCCGGCACGCCACCCTGCTCGGCGAGTGGATCGGCGACGAGGCCCGGGGCGTGATCGACTTCCGCAAGCACGTCGCCTGGTACCTGAAGGGCTTCGCGGTCGGCTCCGAGATGCGCAAGCGCCTGGCGATCACCTCGTCCCTGGAGGAACTGCGCTCCGGCCTGGACGAGCTGGACCTCGACCAGCCCTGGCCGACCGGCGCCGACGGGCCCCGGGGCCGTACGTCCGGCAACAACCGCGTGGTGCTGCCGGACGGCTGGCTGAAGGACCCCTACGACTGCGCCGGGGTCGGCGAGGACGCCGAGCTGGACACCTCGGGCGGCTGATCAGCCCTTGGAGGGGTGCGGTGTGGAGCCGAACGCCTTCAGGAAGCGGTCGCGGAAGGCGTCCATCTTCCACACGGGCGCGTCCCGGTCGGGCTTGAGGCCCTCCGTCCAGTTCCAGCCGGCGACCTTGTCCAGGACCTTCGGGTCCTTCGCGACGATCGACACCGGCACGTCCCGGCTCGCCCCGTTCCCGCTGACCCGGGCGATGGGCTGGTGGTCGCCGAGGAAGACCAGCACGGTGTCGTCGGTGCCGTAGCGCTCCAGCCACCGGGTGAGGCTGGTGATCGAGTACTGGATGGACCTGCCGTACTCCTCGCGGGACTTGGTGGTGTCGGTCAGGACGTCCGAGGCCTTCTTGCCGGCCTTCTGGATCGCGTCGAAGACCGAGCCGTCGCCGAGTTCGTCCCAGCCGACCATCTTCGGGATGGGCGCCCAGGGCTGGTGGCTGGAGGTGAGGATGACGAACGACATCAGCGGCCTGTCGCGCTTCTTCCCGTGCACCCGACGCTGGAACGCCTCCAGCGCGTACTGGTCGGGCATGGTCGACCAGCTGAACTTCGGGCCCCGGTAGCCCAGGTCCCTGGAGTCGTAGAGCTTGTCGAGGCCGTACCACTCCTCCTCCGGCCAGCCCTTCTGGACGCCCGGCATGACGCCGACGGTGTCCCAGGCGCCGGTCTTCTGGAAGGCCTTGGTGAGGGTGAGGTGGTCGCCCGCGCTGACCGTGCGGTAGCGGCGCTGGTTGTCGATCCACAGGCCGGACATGGTCGTGGAGTGGCCGAGCCAGCTGCTGCCCCCGTAGGTCGCCGAGGTCAGCCAGCCGCTGCGGGCGGCGAAGCCGGCCTTCTCCAGGGCCTCGGTGCTCGTGTCGAGGGTCCGGTCGACGCCCGGCGCCATGATCGGGTCCTCGACGGCGCTGCGGCCGTAGCTCTCGATGAACGTGAAGATCACGTCCTTGCCGCGCAGGTCCGGGAGCAACTGCGCGGGCGGGGTGTTGCCGAAGGTGTCCGCCTTCGACTGCTTCACGAACGCCGCCTCGTCCCGCAGCGACTCCACCGTCCGCTGCGCGTGCACCCGGAGGGCCCCGGCCCCGCGCTCGGAGGCGATCGGCCCGCCGAACAGGGTTAGACCCAGCGCGGAGCAGGTGACCCAGACGGTGCCGGCGATCAGGGCGCCCTTGGTCGCCCGCACCCGGTGGCGGGCCAGTACGGTCGCGAGCCGGATCGTGGCCGCGACCATGACGGCCGCCACGAGCAGCACCAGCACGAGCGCACCGATGGCGGCGGCGGTCGCGACGCCCCCGCCCAGCGTGTCCTCGACGTACGCCTGCGCGTCGGGCAGCAGGTCCCAGTCGAGCGCGGCGTTGAAGCCCCGGCCCAAGTACTCGTTGAACCCCATGTCGAGCAGGTTCACCGTCGTCAGGACGGTCAGGCCGAGCCCGTACAGGACCGCCGCCACCAGCCGGGGCCGACGCGGCAGCGCCAGCACGACGACGGCGCCGATGACCGCCTCGGCCGGGATCCGCGCGAAGCTGACGGCTTTCAGGGCGGGGAGGGTGTTGGGCAGCAGCAGCGCGCCGAGGACCAGGACGGCGGCGAGGGCGGTGGTGGCCAGGCGGAGCGCACGGGCCGTTCGGGAGTGCCGGGTGCGCCAGGTGCGCAGGCTGGTGAGGTGGTGCCCGAGAGGGCTTCGTGAGGCGGACGGGGCCGTTGCCCCTCTCTCGCCCTCCTCCCTCTCCCCACCCTCCGGTTCCTTCTCGGCCTCGGGCACGCCGTCACCCGGCTGCGACGACCCGCTGAAGCGTGTGAAGACAGGCACCCGGAGGTCCTTCCCGTTCAAAGCCAGGTGAGGTGGCGGACCCGCGTGGGGGTGCGGGTCCGCCACCGTTCCGTACGGGGCGTTCCTCAGGTGTGTTCAGCCCGCCGGGCCAGAGCTCGGCAAACACCCGGCAAACGGCGGCCCAACAGGGCCCTCAGACCACGCCGACCGCCGTGAGCAGCGCCAACGGGGCCGACGCGGAACGCGATTCGCGCACGCACGCGTGCGGATACGGCACCGGCTCCGGGTGGGTGTCACGGCCGTAGCCCGCGAGGACCTCCGGGAGGCGGTTGCCGGTCGCGCCCGCCGCGTCGACCAGGCCGTGGGCGATCGCGCGGGCCTCGTCGTGCAGCCCGTAGCGGGCCAGGCCCAGCGCGATCAGTGCGTTGTCGTGCGGCCAGACCGAGCCGCGGTGGTAGGAGAGCGGGTGGTACGCCGGCTGCCCGGCCGCGAGGGTGCGCACGCCCCAGCCGGAGAAGAAGTCCGGCTCCAGCAGCCGCCGGCCGACGAGTTCGCCGTGTTCCTTGTCCAGCAGCCCCGACCACAGCAGGTGCCCGGCGTCGGAGGCCAGCGCGTCGACCTGCTCGCCCCTGCCGTCGAGCGCGAGGGCGGGGAAGGAGTGCTCCGGCATCCAGAAGTCGCGCCGGAAACGGTCGCGCAGGTCGCCGGCCGCCTGCTCCAGCAGATGCGCGTAGGTCGTGTCCTGCCACACCGTGCGGGCCAGGTTCGCCGTGCGGCGCAGGGCGTCGTAGGCGTAGCCCTGGGCGCCCGCCGCCGTCACCGGCCCGTGCGGGCGGGTGCCCTCGGCGGAGCAGATGGCGCCGGGGGAGTCCTTCCAGTTCTGGTTGGCGAGGCCGCCCTGGTCGGCGCGGTAGACGAGGTAGCCGCGCGAGGTCAGGCCGCCGTGGTCGAGCATCCAGCCGACGGCGGCGCGGGCGTGGGGTTCGAGGCGGCGGGCCGGGCCGGTGTCGCCGGTGTGCTCGGTGTAGGCACCGAGCAGCACGAGGAACAGCGGGGTGGCGTCGACCGAGCCGTAGTAGCGGCCGTAGGGGACCTGGCCGAAGTGGGCCAGTTCGCCGTGCCGCACCTCGTGCACGATCTTGCCGGGCTGGGCGATCCCGTCGGCGCTGGTCCCGGTGGCCTGGGTGGCGGCGAGCGCGGGCAGGGTGGCGGCGGCCAGAGCCGGCCGGTAGGGCAGGGCGAACAGCGAGGTCAGCAGGGCGTCCCGGCCCAGCAGCGTCAGGAACCAGGGGGCGCCGGCGGCCGGGACGCGCAGTTCCTCGCCGTCCGGCCCGGACGCGGGTACCTGGAGCGCGGCCAGGTCGGCGAGACCGCGGGTGCAGGCGGCGGCCAGCTCGGGCCAGCCGGTGGGGAAGTCCACGCCCTGCGTGAACTCGCCCTCGTGGGCGCGCAGTCGCTGCCGGACGGCGGCGGGGGAGCGGGGCACGCGCAGGGCGCGCCGGTCGCCGTGCGGGCGGGCCATGACCCGCAGCGTCAGCTCGGCGGTGCCGTGCGGTTCGAGGTCCAGTGTCCAGGCGAGGCGGCGGGCGCCGGTGCCGGTCTCCTCCACGGCGTCCGGCTGGGGGTCGGCCGTCACGGTCGTGACGGAACACCATTCGCCGCGCCGGTAGGCGAACTCCACGCCGTGGTCCAGCACCCGGCGGGAGCGGACGGCCCCGGCCTTGGTGTAGGTGCGGTGGTCGGAGCGCAGCTCGAACTGGTCGGTGAAGTCGGCGTCGGCGGTGACCGCGAGGTGGACCGTCGTGGGCACCGGCCGGTTGCTGGTGACGCGCAGCGACTCCACGAACGAGGAGTCGCCGACGGCCTGTTCGCGGAAGAGCGTGCAGGCGGGCGGTTCGTCGCGGCCGCCGCGCGGCACGAGGACACAGCGCGCGGTGTCCCCGTCGGCCACCGGCGTCAGCGTGTCGGGCACCGCCCCGTCGACGGTGAGCTGCCACCGGCTCAGATGCCGGGCGTCCCGTACGAACATGCCGTCCGGGGCGCTGCCGCCCCGGTAGCCGCTGATGTCGCCGCGGTCGCCGACGGCGGCGAACGTCCGGCCGTGCACGAGCAGATGATGCCGGTCCGTCATGCCCGGTCCTCTCCCTTGATCGCCGTGAGGCCGTTCCTGCCCCGTGCGGGCCGGTCGTGCAGCAGGTCGAGCGTGAGCGCGGCACTCCAGCCGAAGCCGGTGACACCGCAGGCCTGGGCCGTGTACGGGTCGACGTACTCCGCGAAACCGGAGGCGCCGGCGGTGTGCAGCATGCCCTTGCGCAGGGCGTCGGCCCGGCCGCGCTCGCCGTGCAGCCGCAGCCCGCGCTCCAGCAGCCAGTTGGTGTTGAACCAGGCCGGACCGCGCCAGTAGCGGTGCGGGTCGAAGGCGTCGCCGAGCAGGTCGTAGCTCGGGACCAGGCGGGTCGTGCCGCCCAGGCCGAAGTGCGGGCCGCAGACCGTGCGGACCAGGGCGGACGCGAGGTCGCCCGGCAGGCCCGGCAGCAACAGGGGGACGAGCCCGGAGACACCGCGCTCGGGGATCAGTTCCCCGGCGCGCACGTCCCGGCACAGGAACATCCCCGCCGCCGGGTCCCACAGCCGCTCCACCAGGGCCGCCGTGAGGCGCTCCGGGCGGGCCTCCCGCTCCGGGTCCCGCGCGCCCAGCTCCTGGGCGATGCGCGCCAGGGCGTACTCGGAGGCGATGAGCAGCGCGTTGAACGCCGGGTCCTCCACGGCGAAGTTCCCCGGGCCGTCGGCGTACCCGCGGTCCCGGTAGTCGGCGGCCAGCCGCACGTACCGCCCGTAGTCCAGATCCGTCGGCCGGTCCTCGGGGGCGCCGTGGTCGAGGTCGGCGCGGCGGAAGGAGCGGGCCGGGGCCGGAGCGACCCGGGACAACGGGCGGTCCCAGCAGGGGCTGTTGTCCATACCCTGCTCCCAGGGGTGCACGACGGACGCCAGTCCGCCCCCGCCGAGGTCGCGCCGGCGCAGGAGGTAGCCGTGCCAGGCGGCCAGCCGGGGGTGCGCCCGGGCGAGGAAGCCGCGCGCCCTGGACAGGCCCGGGTCGGCGAGGTGCACCAGCCACGCGGCCAGCGCGTGCACCGGTGGCTGCACGATGCCGGAGGTCTGTACGGTGCGCGGGGCGCCCGCCGTGCGCCCGGCGGTCGACGAGTGCCAGAAGTCGGGGCTCGGGAAGTAGGCGTCGAGGGGGACGGAGGGGTTGAAGACGATGTGCGGGATCCGCCCGTCCGCCCACTGGGCCGCCAGCAGCGTCTCCAGTTCCGTCTGGGCCCGTAACGGCGAGAGGTGCCGCAGGCCGATCGCGATGAACGCCGAGTCCCACGACCACTGGTGCGGATACAGGCCGCGCGAGGGCACGGTGGACGTGCCCGTCCAGTTGCCCTCCAGCACCTGTGCGGCCCTGACCTGGAGGGAAGGTGGGGCGGCGGCCGGATCGTATGCGATCTCGCGCCCCGCGGGACGCGTGGTGAGCTGGGCGATGCGATCCACTCGGGGCTCTCCCAAAGACGTACTCCTGACCGGGATCGGCAGGGGCTACCGTAGGGTTACGTCTATTTAACACGCAAAACCCAATATGTAATGCAAGGTTGAGAAACACAAGGGGGTGTGCATGACCGGACAGCCCGGGAGAACCGGCCGAGGCGCGGGGCAGGCGAGCGCCGGCGATCTGCTCGAACTGGTGCGCAGTCGCCGCGCCGTGACCCGGGGTGCGCTCCAGCAGGCGACCGGTCTGTCCCGGGCGACCGTCGGGCAGCGGCTGGACCGGCTCTTCCGCGCGGGCTGGCTGCGCGAGGGTGCCGGGGGGCCGGTGGACTCCCCGCTCGGCGGGCGGCCCTCCATCACCCTGGAGTTCGACGACGAGCACGCGGTGGTCCTGGCCGCCGACCTCGACACCCGGCACGCCCGGGCGGCCGTGCTGTCGCTGAGCGGCGAGATCCTCGCCGAGCAGTCCGGCACCCTCGTCGTCGAGGACGGCCCGGACGCCGTGCTCGGCGAACTCGGGCGCTGGTTCGCCGAGTTGCTGGTCAAGTCCGGGCACGGGGCCGAGGTGGTCTGCGGGGCCGGGCTCGCGGTGCCCGGGCCGGTCGACTCCGAGACCGGCCGCGTCGTCCAGCCGCCGATCATGCCCGGCTGGGACGGCTACGACATACGGGGCCGGCTGGCCCGCGCGCTCACCGAGCACGCGGGCGCCACCGAGGTGCCCGTCCTGGTGGACAACGACGCCAACCTCATGGCGTACGGCGAACAGCGCGCGGGCCACCCCGACTGCTCCGCCTTCGTGCTCGTCAAGGTCTCCACCGGCATCGGCGCCGGGGTCGTGGTGGACGGCTCGGTCTTCCGGGGCATCGACGGCGGCGCGGGCGACATCGGGCACATCCGGGTGCCGGAGGGTGCCGAGGCGCTGTGCCGGTGTGGTTCGTACGGCTGTCTGGCCGCCGTCGCGAGCGGTGGCGCCGTGGCGCGGCGGCTGGCGGAGGCGGGGGTGCCGGCGGCCTCCGGTTCGGACGTGCGGGACCTGCTGGCGTCCGGGCACCCCGAGGCGGTCGGACTCGCCCGCGAGGCCGGACGCCGGGTCGGGGAGGTCCTCGCGACCGTCGTGACTCTGCTCAACCCCGGCGTCCTGATGATCGCCGGGGATCTGGCCGGAACCCCCTTCCTGACGGGCGTGCGCGAACTGCTGTACCAGCGGGCGCTGCCCCGCTCCACCGCCCGCCTGGACGTGGTGACCGCACGGCTGGGTGAGCGGGCCGCGCTGGTCGGAGCCGGTGCGATGGTCGTGGAGCACCTCTACGCGCCCGAACGGGTCGAGGAGCGGCTGCGCGCGCTCGGCGTGTGACGGCCGCGTTCCGGTCCCGTGACGCGTCCGCATGGTGAAATCCGGGCGGCTGTGGCAGCGTGATTCTCGCCACCCCTGATAAGGGTTGCGCTCAGATGAGCGGATCGTGGGCGACTGCACTTCTCCAAAGGGTGGCACTGAGTGCCACCGTTTGATCGTTCATCGAGCGAAATCAAATGTGCGGAAACTCCGCTCACATGAGCGCCTAGAGGGGGTCAGGGAGGTTCTTGCGTTCAAGAAGTGAAAACATGCGGCTGCGATCGCTTGCCCAGCCTTGACTTTCGATCCGCTGGCGGACGAGTGGTTACAGGCGCATGACGCGCGAGTAGACGTACCCAGACGCCTTTGATCTGGGTATGTTCCTCGCCGTCAGGGCAGCCACCGCGTCCTCGAGGAGTCGAGACCCGTGTCGGAAAACAAAGATCTCCCGGTAGCCGAGCAGGCCGCGAGCGTTGAGGGCGTGAAGTTCGTCTACGACTTCACCGAGGGCAACAAGGACCTCAAGGACCTCCTCGGTGGCAAGGGCGCGAACCTCGCCGAGATGACGAACCTCGGTCTGCCGGTCCCGCCCGGCTTCACGATCACCACCGAGGCCTGCAAGACCTACCTCGACAGCGGCGAGGAGCCGGCGGCACTGCGTGACGAGGTGAGTGCGCACCTCGACGCGCTGGAGGCCCGTATGGGCAAGAAGCTCGGCCAGGCCGACGACCCGCTGCTGGTGTCGGTGCGCTCGGGCGCCAAGTTCTCCATGCCCGGCATGATGGACACCGTCCTCAACATCGGGCTCTCCGACAAGTCCGTGCAGGGCCTGGCCAAGCAGGCCGGCGACGACCGCTTCGCGTGGGACTCCTACCGCCGCCTCATCCAGATGTTCGGCAAGACCGTCCTGGGCGTCGACGGCGAGCTCTTCGAGGACGCGCTGGAGGCGGCCAAGGCCGCCAAGAAGGTCACGGTCGACACCGAGCTGGAGGCCGCGGACCTCAAGAAGCTCGTCACCAAGTTCAAGAAGATCGTCAAGACCGAGGCCGGCCGGGACTTCCCGCAGAGCCCGCGCGAGCAGATGGACCTCGCCATCAAGGCCGTCTTCGACTCCTGGAACGGCGACCGGGCCAAGCTCTACCGCCGCCAGGAGCGCATCCCGCACGACCTGGGCACGGCCGTCAACGTCTGCTCCATGGTCTTCGGCAACCTCGGCCCCGACTCCGGCACCGGCGTCGCCTTCACCCGCGACCCCGCCTCCGGCCACCAGGGCGTCTACGGCGACTACCTCCAGAACGCGCAGGGCGAGGACGTCGTCGCGGGCATCCGCAACACCGTGCCGCTGGCCGATCTGGAGCGTATCGACAAGAAGTCGTACGACCAGCTGATGCAGATCATGGAGACGCTGGAGAACCACTACAAGGACCTCTGCGACATCGAGTTCACCATCGAGCGCGGTGTGCTGTGGATGCTCCAGACCCGCGTCGGCAAGCGCACGGCGGGCGCGGCCTTCCGGATCGCGACCCAGCTGGTGGACCAGGGCCTGATCGACGAGGCCGAGGCCCTCACCCGCGTCAACGGCGCCCAGCTCGCGCAACTGATGTTCCCGCGCTTCGACGAGGACGCGAAGGTCTCGCAGGTCGGCCGGGGCATCGCCGCCTCGCCCGGCGCGGCCGTCGGCAAGGCGGTCTTCGACTCCTACACGGCCGTCAAGTGGTCCCGTTCCGGCGAGAAGGTCATCCTGATCCGCCGTGAGACCAACCCCGACGACCTGGACGGCATGATCGCCGCCGAGGGCATCCTGACCTCCCGCGGCGGCAAGACCTCCCACGCGGCCGTCGTGGCGCGCGGCATGGGCAAGACCTGTGTCTGCGGCGCCGAGGAACTGGAGGTCGACACCAAGCGCCGCCGGATGACCGTGCCGGGCGGGCACGTCGTCGAGGAGGGCGACGTCGTCTCCATCGACGGCTCCTCCGGCAAGGTCTACCTCGGTGAGGTACCCGTCGTGCCGTCGCCGGTCGTGGAGTACTTCGAGGGCCGGATGCACCCGGGCGCCGACGACGCCGACGAGCTGGTCGAGGCCGTCCACCGCATGATGGCCTTCGCCGACCGCAAGCGCCGCCTGCGGGTGCGCGCCAACGCCGACAACGCCGAGGACGCGCTGCGCGCCCGCCGCTTCGGCGCCCAGGGCATCGGCCTGTGCCGCACCGAGCACATGTTCCTCGGCGACCGGCGCGAGCTGGTGGAGCGGCTGATCCTGGCCGACACGCAGGCCGAGCGCGAGGAGTCCCTCAAGGAGCTGCTGCCGCTCCAGAAGCAGGACTTCGTGCAGCTCTTCGAGTCGATGGACGGCCTCCCGGTCACCATCCGCCTCCTGGACCCGCCGCTGCACGAGTTCCTGCCCGACATCACGGAACTCTCGGTCCGGGTGGCCCTGGCCGAGTCCCGCCAGGAGCCGCACGAGAACGAGCTGCGCCTGCTCCAGGCCGTGCACCGCCTGCACGAGCAGAACCCGATGCTCGGCCTGCGCGGCGTCCGTCTCGGACTGGTCATCCCCGGCCTGTTCACCATGCAGGTACGGGCCATCGCCGAGGCCGCGGCCGAGCGCAAGGCCGCCAAGGGCGACCCGCGCGCCGAGATCATGATCCCGCTCGTCGGCACGGTCCAGGAGCTGGAGATCGTGCGCGAGGAGGCCGACAAGGTCATCGCCGAGGTCGAGGCGGCCTCCGGCGCGCAGCTGAAGCTGTCCATCGGCACGATGATCGAGCTGCCGCGCGCCGCCCTGACCGCAGGCCAGATCGCCGAGGCGGCCCAGTTCTTCTCCTTCGGCACGAACGACCTCACCCAGACGGTGTGGGGCTTCAGCCGGGACGACGTGGAGGCCTCGTTCTTCACGGCGTACCTGGAGAAGGGCATCTTCGGCGTCTCCCCGTTCGAGACGATCGACAAGGACGGCGTCGGCTCCCTGGTGAAGCTCGCCGCCAAGGCCGGCCGCGAGACCCGCCCCGACCTCAAGCTCGGCGTCTGCGGCGAGCACGGCGGCGACCCGGAGTCGGTCCACTTCTTCCACGAGGTCGGACTCGACTACGTCTCCTGCTCCCCGTTCCGCATCCCGGTGGCCCGTCTGGAAGCGGGCCGGGCGGCGGTCCAGTCCCAGGGCAGCGACCACCGCTAGCCGGGACCCACAGAACCCGGAGCCGTCGACGGTCCCCGACCACCCTCACCGATCGCGGCGGCTCCGGAGCACGGAGAAGAGCGGGGCGGCACCTGGTGCGGAGGTGCCGCCCCGCTCTGCGCCATCCGCGGAGTCGGCGAGGCTCCAGCAGGGGCGCCGTGGGGCCGCCGCCGACGCAGGACTCGACGGGCGGGGCCGCACAGGCGCTGCGGGAGCTCGGGATCGACGTCCGTGCGATCAGGGGGGTCCGCCGACGGTCCCTGAAGTGCGCCCCGTGCGGCACCGGCCGCCCGCTGCCGTGGACGGCCCGCCGGTGGTGGCCTCAGCGGCCGTGCCGTCCGTCGGGCACCCGGGTGGTCACTGGGGGCGCCCTTCCCGCAGGCACACGACGGTGCCGGTGCGGGCGGCGGTGAGCAGCGCGCCGAGGGTCGGCAGCAGCGTCGCCAGCGGCATGGACTCCAGCTCAGTGAGGGCGAAGAGGCCGTGGTGGTCGTGCTCCGGGCTGCGCCGGACGGGCTGCCCGGCCGGGATCCGGCCCCCGTGGAAGTAGAAGTCGATCACCGGTCCCGTGCCCAGCACATCCGCCCGGTGGTCGTACCCGATGAACCGCAGGTCCTCTTCCAGGACGATGCCGGTCTCCTCGTGCAACTCCCGGCGCGCGGCACCGGCGGGGTCCTCGCCGTGGTCGAGCATGCCGCCCGGCAGACCCCAGCGCCCCGCGGCGGGCAGGCCCCCGGCGTAGCGCAGCAGCAGGAGCCGGTCCTCGGCGTCGAGCAACAGCACGCAGGACGCGACGACGGTCTGCGGCAGGGTCTTGACCCACTCTGCGCGGGGCAGCACACCCGGCGCCTTCGGGACGGGCACGGTCGTGTCCACGGTGGTGTTCCTTCCATCGGCCGGGCAGCCCGCTGCGAGCTGCCCATCCGGTGGAACGGCCTGGCCCGCCGATGGTCACCGGCGGGCCGGGCTCAGGTGTCGCCCGCGACCCCCGTCACGAGCGGAACGGGCCCGTCACCTCGTACGTGATGCCGCCCGAGGAGCTGCCGCCGGTGCATGCGTGGGGGGCGAGAGGGACGCTGAGGGGGCAGGGCTGACGGGGCATGGCCAACTCGTGGGCCGTGGGGCGGCGTGCTGTGTGCCGGCCGTGCCCCATGCGGCACGGGCCCTACGCCGGCAGGGCCGGTGCCTGTCGTCTCGGCTTCCTCGGGCGGTCGCCGCCCGGCCCGTGGTCACTCTCGCCGGGCGGCCGCGCGGACGGCAGCCGGATCACCACGTCCAGGCCGCCGGTCGCCGCCGCGCGCAGGGACGCTTCTCCGCCGCTGGCATGGGCGAGGCGCTGCACCAGGGCGAGGCCGAGTCCCGTACCGCCCTTGGGGGCGCCCGGGGCGCGCCAGAAACGGTCGAAGGCGCGGGCGCGCTGCTCCTCCGTCATGCCCGGACCCTCGTCGGTGACGTGCAGGTCGACCCAGCGGGGGCGGCTGTCGCGCAACGCCCGCCGGGACGGGGCGTGCAGCCGCAGTTCGATCGTGACGGTGCTGCCCGCCGGGGACGCCCGCAGGGCGTTGGACAGCAGGTTGTCCATGATCTGCTCCACGGCCCCCGGCACCGCGAGCACCGGGCCCACGCTCCCCGCGAAGAGCACCAGCGAGACGTCCTCCCGGGCGAACAGGGGCTGCCAGGTGCGGTGCCGCTCCGCGCAGACCGCACCCAGATCGACCGTCGCGGGAATGGCCGCGTGCTCCTCCAGCCGCGCCATGGCCAGCAGGTGCCCGACCATCCGGGCGAGCCGGTCCGTCTCCGTGACGGCCGCGGTGAGACTGCCCCGGGCGCGGGCGGCGACGTCCGGCTCCAGGTTCTCCAGGCGCAGCCGCAGCGCCGCCAGCGGTGTCTTCAGCTGGTGCGAGGCCTCGCCCGCGAACGCCCGCTGGGAGGCGAGCAGATGGGCGAGTCGGGCGGCAGTGTGGTTGAACGCCGCGGCCAGACTGCGTACTTCAGGCGGCCCCTTCGTGATCGTCACCGGTTCGAACCGGCCGCCCTCGGCCAAGTCGTGCGTGGCCTGCTCCAGTTCGCGGATGGGTCGGCCCGCCCAGCGGGCGAAGGCGAAACCGACCACGGCGACCGCCGTCAGCACGGCGAACCCGCCCAGCGCGAGCAGCAGCCAGACGTGGTGCACCCGCTCGTGGACCGTCCGCGTCGGCACCGTCAGCCACACCGCGCCCACCGGTCGCGCCTCCTGGCCGACCGGCGCGGCCACCGAGAGGTACTCGACCCCGCCGATGGTGGAGGTGCGGACGTCCACGGTCGAGGTGCCCCGCAGCGCCGCCGCGATACCCGGCCGGGCGGCCAGGGTGCCGGACATCCCGGCGTCCAGCCGGTGCGAGGTGGCGAGCGGTGTGCCCGCCGCGTCGACGATCACCACCTTGCCCCCGATGCGCTGCGCACAGTGCGCCACCCGCCCGGGAAGGTCCCGCTCGCCGCGCCCCGCCGCCAGGGACAGCGCCGCGTACGCCGAGACCGACTCGGCCTCGTCCTTCGCCGCGTTGACCACCCGCTCCCGTTCCCCGCGCGAGTACACGAAGCCCAGCGGTATCTCCAGGCAGAGCAGCACCAGCGCGGCGAGGCTGAGGTAGCTGAGCAGCAGCCGGCGGGTCATGGTGAGGCCACCTGCGGCCCCGTGTGCACGGACAGCCGGAATCCGACGCCCCGCAGGGTCCGGATCCACGCCGGGTGCCCCAACTTCTTCCGCAGCGCGGCGACATGGACGTCCAGCGTCTTGGTCGGGCCGTCGTAGTGCGGGTCCCAGACGCGGTCGAGGATCTGCTGTCGTGAGTAGACCGCGCCGGGGTCCTCGCTGAGCAGCGCCAGCAGGTCGAACTCCTTGGGCGTGAGCAGGACGGGGGCGTCGCCGACCCAGACCTGGCGGGTACGGCGGTCCACGACGAGCGGGCCCGGGTCGTGCGCGGGTGCGGGGTCGGGGGCCTGCGCGGACGCCGCAGGGGGTTCGTAGGAGAGGGCCGGGGGTTCGTAGGACAGGGCCGGGGCGGGCTCGTGGACCGGTTCGGCCGGTGCCGGCTCGGGGGTGCTCCGAGGGTCCGGCGCCTCGGGGAACGCCTGGTGGGTGCGCTGGGTGCGGCGGGTCACCGCACGGACGCGGGCGACCAGTTCCCGCACGCTGAACGGTTTCGCCAGGTAGTCGTCGGCGCCCAGCTCCAGGCCCAGCACGCGGTCGGCCTCCTCGCCGCGCGCGCTGAGGATGACGATGGGCACGTCCGAGACCTGCCGGATGCCGCGGCAGACGTCGATGCCGTCCATGTCCGGCAGCCCCAGGTCCAGCAGCACCACGTCGTTGTACGGGCCTCTCAGACCGTCCGTCCCGGTGGCGACGTGGTCGACCGTCAGCCCGAAGTGGCCGAGCCCCTCGGCGAGCGGCTCGGCGATCGTCTCGTCGTCTTCGATGAGCAGCACTCGTAGGCCCATACGTCCTGTCTCTCCGTGAAACCGGCATGAATCCGGGCAGCGTGAATTAGCATGCCCTGCCGCGGAGTTCACACGCTACAAGAAGACGCTGCGTCTGGGAATCCGGACAAAGAATGTGCAATTGCTGTCCGTGCTCTGGAGTTTGCTTAACCTTCTTCTGTAGGTTGGCGGTCTACGGTGGAGCACACAGGGAGAAAGCCCAGCTCAGGAGAGTGTGATGAAGGCTTTGCTGGACCGTGCCCGCACGTTCAGGACGCGCGTCGATTTCAACAGCGGCGAATATCGGAAACTGGCCGAGGGGCAATATCCGGAAGCGCTGTTCATTACCTGCTCGGACTCGCGGGTCATACCGGCGATGATCACGGGAGCGCGGCCCGGAGAGATATTTGAGCTGCGGAACGCAGGAAATATCGTGCCGCCCTACGGACGGCCCGGGGCCAGTGGAGAGGCGGCCACCATCGAGTACGCACTGGAGGTGCTCGGGGTTCAGGACATCGTGGTGTGCGGTCACTCACACTGCGGTGCGATGGGCGCGCTGAAGTCCGGTGACGACCTGTCGGCCCTGCCCGGCGTGGACGCCTGGCTCCGCATCGCCCGCCCCGAGCTGACCTCCGTGCTGGAGACCGCCCCGGACGACCCGTCCCTGCCGGAGGTGTCCCAGGGCAACGTCGTCAACCAGCTGGCCGCGCTGCGGAGTTACCCCGTGGTCCGGCAGCGCCTCGACTCGGGCCGGCTGCGGCTGCACGGCTGGTACTACGAGGTCGACACGGGCTTCGTCTACGAGCTGGGCGACGAAGGCGACTTCCGGGTGCACGCCGCGTGAGCGGGGCCCATGCGCGGGGGAGGACGCGGGGCGGCCCGGGGGGCGGGCGGCCGGGGGGCTCGTCGGGTGGCGAGGGGGGCCGGCGGACCGGCGGTCCTCCGGCGGACGGATTCGCCGGGTGGGGGCCCGGTTCCGAGGGGGACACGGGGAGCCGGCCGACGGGTGGCCTGGAGGGGGACACCGGGGGTTGGTCGGGCGGGGGCCCGGCGGGGAGAACGGGGGATCGGCCGGGCGGGGACCCGGCGGGGGGCCTGGGGGACTGGTCCGGCGGACGGCCGGCGGGGGATACGGGGGGCTGGTCGGGCGAATGGCCGGCGGGGGAGGGGGAGGCCTGGTCGGCCGGGGGCCCGGCGGGGGGCACGGGAGCCTGGTCGTTCGAGGGCGATGTGAGGGGTGGGGCGCACGAAGGCCCGCCGTCGGGGTTCGGAGGCCGGTCCGGTGACTGGCCCGGGGGCGGTACGGGGGGACACCCGAGCCGTGGGCAGGGCGGGCACGCGCGGGACGGTCAGGTCGGCCTGGACGGCCGGGTCGGCCGGGTCGGTCCGGACGGCGAGGTCGGCCGGGGTTCCGGCGCCGCGGGCGGTGGCGCTCTGGGCGGGCTGCTCCGCGGTGTGATGAGCGGCGGCAGGGGCGGAGAGAAGGGCATCGGCGGCAGGGGCGGCGGGAAAGCCCTCGGCGGCAAGGGTGGAGCGAATGCCCTCGGCGGCATCGGTGGCGCGAAGGCGGACCTGGCCACCGACATCACCGCCTCCCTCGTCGTCTTCCTCGTCGCCCTGCCGCTGTGCATCGGCGTCGCCGTCGCATCCGGCGTCCCCGCCGAACTCGGGATCATCTCCGGGGTGATCGGCGGTCTGGTCGTCGGCGCAGTCCGGGGCAGCACGCTCCAGGTCAGCGGCCCGGCCGCGGGACTCGCCGCGCTGGTCGCGGAGACCGTCGCCGAGGTCGGCGTGGCCATGCTCGGCGTGATCGTGCTGTTCGCCGGCCTCCTCCAGATCGTCCTCGGCCTGGTACGGCTCGGCCGGATGTTCCAGGCCATCTCGGTCGCCGTCGTCCAGGGCATGCTCGCCGGCATCGGCGTGCCGCTGATGTTCAGCCAGGCCTACCCGATGGCCGACGCCAAGGCCCCCGGCACCGCGTTGGAGAACATGGCCGGGATCCCCGGGCTGCTGGCGGGCGTCCTGACGAACCCGCAGGCGATGATCGCCATGCTGCTCGGTGTCGTCACGATCGTGCTGAGCTTCGTCTGGAAGAAGGTGCCCGGGCCGGCCGGGAAGATCCCCGCCGCTCTGGTCGCCGTCGGCATCGGCGTGGTCGTCGCCGCGCTGCCCGGAGTGGACGTGAAGACCCTCCAGGTGGGCAACCTGCTCGACTCCGTGCAGGTGCCGGGCGCGGAGCAGTTCGCCGGACTCGCCGACGGGACGATCATCACCGCGATCCTCACCTTCACGGTCATCGCGTCCGCGGAGAGCCTGTTCACGGCCGCCGCCGTGGACCGTATGCACAACGGTCCGCGCACCCGCTACAACACCGAGCTGATCGCCCAGGGCGCGGGCAACACCGTCGCGGGCATCCTCGGCGCGCTCCCCATCACCGCGGTGGTGGCGCGAAGTTCGGCGAACGTCCAGGCCGGGGCCAAGACCCGGCTCTCCCGCACCCTGCACGGCCTGTGGCTGCTGCTGTTCGCGCTGCTGCTGCCGCAGGTGCTCGCGCTGATCCCGATCTCCGTGCTCGCCGGCGTCCTCGTGCACAGCGGCTGGAAGCTGTTCGGGCCCGCCGAGTTCCCGAAGATGTGGCGCCAGGACAGGGGCGAGTTCGCGGTGATGACGCTGACCATGCTGGTCATCGTGGCGACCGCGCTGCTGGAGGGCGTGCTGTTCGGTCTCGCAGCGGGGATCGTGCTGGCCGCGCTGCGCATGTCGCAGACGGTGATCCGCCAGCACGTCGAGCAGGACACGGCCAAGGTGGTCATGGCGGGCAACGCCACGTTCCTGCGGCTGCCCAAGGTGATCGACGCGCTGGAGGCGGCCGCCGCTTCCGGGAAGCCGAGGATCCGTCTGGACCTGACCGGCGTGACCCACCTGGACCACGCCTGCCGCAACCAGGTCGAGGAGTTCACCGCTCAGCAGCGCGGTCTCGGGCTGCGGGTGGAGCTGCTGATGCCGGGGGAGGTGAAGCAGGCCGCCGGCCCGGACCCGGCTCCGGCGCCGCTGCCCCGGCGCCCCGTCCCCGGCGAGGACGCGGCGGAACCGTCGCCCTGGCCCACCGCGGACGCCGAGTGGTTCTACCTCGACACCCGGCCCCTCCCCGAGGAGCACGCGCGGTCGCCCCTGGTGGGCTGACCCCGCCCCTGCGGACATGCCGCGCAGGGCACGCCACTGGGCGGCGAAGTCGGCGGCGCCGATCTCCTGGCCGTCGCTCCAGACGGCCTGCTGATTGAGCTTGTACAGGACGACCTGCT
>NZ_JBEZWN010000087.1:0-25186 GCF_040637495.1 Streptomyces sp. NPDC029044 | reverse complement strand
GATCGCCTGGTCGGCGGCGAGTTCCAGATCGGCGTCCGGCAGCACCAGCATGTGGTTCTTGGCGCCGCCGAGGCCCCTCCGTGGAGGAACCCGGCACCGCGACACTGCGAAAGGCGCTCAGCAGCCGATCAGGCGGGCCGCCAGGTAGCCCTCGATCTGGTCGAGGGAGACGCGCTCCTGCTTCATCGAGTCGCGCTCGCGGACGGTGACCGCGTTGTCCTCCAGGGTGTCGAAGTCGACGGTCACGCAGAACGGCGTGCCGATCTCGTCCTGGCGGCGGTAGCGGCGGCCGATGGCGCCGGCGTCGTCGAACTCGATGTTCCAGTTCTGCCGGAGCGCCTGGGCGAGACCCTTGGCCTTCGGGGACAGCTCCGGGTTGCGGGACAGCGGCAGGACCGCGACCTTCACCGGGGCGAGGCGCGAGTCGAGGCGCAGCACGGTGCGCTTCTCCATCTTGCCCTTGGCGTTGGGGGCCTCGTCCTCGATGTAGGCGTCCAGGAGGAACGCCAGCATCGCGCGGCCGACACCGGCCGCGGGCTCGATGACGTAGGGGGTCCAGCGCTCGCCGGCCTCCTGGTCGAAGTAGGTGAGGTCCTGACCGGAGGCCTTGGAGTGGGCACCGAGGTCATAGTCGGTGCGGTTGGCGACGCCTTCGAGCTCGCCCCACTCACTGCCGCCGAAGGAGAACCGGTACTCGATGTCGGCGGTGCGCTTGGAGTAGTGGGAGAGCTTCTCCTTCGGGTGCTCGTACCACCGCATGTTCTCCTCGCGCAGGCCGAGGCCGGTGTACCAGTTCCAGCGCTGCTCCATCCAGTACTCCTGCCACTTCTCGTCCTCGCCCGGCTTGACGAAGAACTCCATCTCCATCTGCTCGAACTCGCGGGTGCGGAAGATGAAGTTGCCGGGCGTGATCTCGTTGCGGAAGGACTTGCCCATCTGGGCGATGCCGAACGGCGGCTTGCGGCGCGAGGTGGTCTGCACCTGCGAGAAGTTGGTGAAGATGCCCTGGGCGGTCTCGGGGCGCAGGTAGGCGACGGAGCCGGAGTCCTGCGTGGGGCCGAGGTGGGTGGACAGCAGGCCCGAGAACTGCTTGGGCTCGGTGAACTGGCCCTTGTTGCCGCAGTTGGGGCAGTTGACGTCGAGGAGGCCGTTCTCCGGGGCGCGGCCCTTCTTCTCCTCGTAGGCCTCCTCCAGGTGGTCCGCGCGGAACCGCTTGTGGCAGGAGGTGCACTCGGTCAGCGGGTCCGTGAAGGTGGCGACGTGACCGGAGGCGACCCAGACCTCGGGGGCCAGGATCACGGACGAGTCGATGCCCACGACGTCCTCGCGCGACGTCACCATGTAGCGCCACCACTGGCGCTTGAGGTTCTCCTTGAGCTCGACACCCAGGGGGCCGTAGTCCCAAGCGGCGCGCTGACCGCCGTAGATCTCACTACAGGGGAATACGAAGCCACGGCGCTTGCTCAGGCTGACGATGGTGTCGATCTTGTCGGCGGCCACGGTGCTCTCTTCATTACGACGACGAATACTGACGGGGCGGTGCGGAAGCGCCTCGACGAGGGGTGGTGGTCGGGAGACGGGCGGGCGAAGCGAGTTGCTTCCAGCGAATGCTTCAGGTTACCGGCGGGGGCGCCCTCTCAATCAAATCGCTCCCCCTCGGACTGCCGCCGGGCGCCCTCCGGACCCCGCCGCCCGACCGTTTATTGACAACGGTTTCCATATTTGCTGAAAATGAGTGTCATGAACGTACGACGACGCCTGATACCCGCCGCCCTGGCCTCCGCTCTCGGCCTCGGCGCCCTGACCGCCTGCTCCAGCGACAGCGCGGTCTCGGGCAACACGGACAAGTTCGACGTCGTCGCGTCGTTCTACCCGATGGCGTTCCTCGCCGAGCAGATCGGCGGCGACCACGCGAACGTCACCAGCCTGACCGAGCCCGGCCAGGAGCCGCACGACCTGGAGATCAGCACCAAGCAGCGCGCGCAGCTGGAGGAGGCCGACGCGGCGCTCTACCTCAAGGGCCTCCAGCCCGCCGTCGACGAGGCCGTCGGCCAGACGGGCATCAAGACCAAGATCGACGCGGCCACGCTGACCCACCTGGAGGACCACGGCACCGGCGGCCACACCCACGAGGGTGAGGAGGGCCACGGCGAGGAGGAGGGCCACGCCGAGGAGGAGCACGGCCGCGACCCGCACGTCTGGCTCGACCCGGTGAAGTACGCCGAGATCGCCCAGGGCGTCGGCAAGGCCTTCGAGAAGGCCGACCCCGACCACGCGGCCGACTACAAGAAGAACACCGAGGCCCTGGTCAAGAAGCTGAACGGGCTGAACGGCGACTTCGAGAACGGCCTGAAGAACACCAGGTCCAAGGTCTTCTTCACCAACCACGCCGCCTTCGGCTACCTCGCCGAGCGCTACGGCCTCACCCAGGAGGCCATCTCCGGCATCGACCCCGAGAGCGAGCCCAGCGGCGCCCGCGTCCGGGAGCTCCAGCAGGAGGCGAAGGCCGACGGCGTCACCACCGTCTTCTACGAGACACTGGTCTCCGACAAGACCGCGAAGACCCTCGCCCGCGACGCGAACCTGAAGACGGACGTCCTCGATCCCCTGGAGGGCATCACGGACAAGTCCCGCGGCGACGACTACTTCCAGGTCATGGAATCCAACCTCAAGGCCCTTCAGACGGCCCTGGGAGCCAAGTGATCGACCCATCGGAGGACGGCATGACCGAGCCCGTCGTATCCCTGCGCGGGGTCCGCGCGGACCTCGGCTCGCGCCCCGTGCTGCGCGGCATCGACCTCACCGTGGGCCGCGGTGAGGTCGTCGCCCTGCTCGGCGCGAACGGCTCGGGCAAGTCGACGGCCGTGCGCAGCATCATCGGCCAGGTGCAGACCGGCGCCGGGGAGATCCGGCTGTTCGGCACGGACCGCAGGCGGTTCCGCGACTGGCACCGCGTGGGCTACGTCCCGCAGCGCACCACGGCCGCGGGCGGCGTGCCCGCCACGGTGACCGAGGTGGTCTCCTCCGGCCGCCTGTCCCGGGCCCGCTTCGGCGTCCTGCGCAAGGCCGACCACGCGGCCGTACGACGTGCCCTGGACCTCGTCGGCATGGCCGACCGGGCCAAGGACTCCGTCGACGCCCTCTCCGGCGGCCAGCACCAGCGGGTCCTGATCGCCCGCGCGCTCGCCTCCGAACCCGAGCTGCTGATCATGGACGAGCCGATGGCCGGCGTCGACCTGGCCAGCCAGGAGGTCCTCGCGCACACCCTGCGGGAGCAGGTCGGCCAGGGCACGACGGTGCTGCTCGTGCTGCACGAACTGGGCCCCCTGGAACCCCTCATCGACCGGGCGGTCGTCCTGCGCGACGGCTGCGTCGTCCACGACGGGCCGCCCCCGAAGGCCGTCGGGCAGCACGCCCTGCCCGGCCACGACCACGTACACCCGCACGCGCCGGCGGGCACCGAACCGATCCGCACGGGACTGCTGAGCTGATGGACTTCCTCGACTACGCCTTCATGCAGCGGGCCCTGCTCGCCGCCGTCCTGGTCGGCATCACCGCTCCCGCCGTGGGGATCTACCTGGTGCAGCGCCGCCAAGCCCTGATGGGCGACGGCATCGGCCACGTGGCGATGACCGGCGTCGGTCTCGGCTTCCTGCTGACCTGGTCCCCGGTGTGGATGGCGACCCTCGTCTCCGTCCTCGGCGCGGTCCTCATGGAGCTGATCCGCTGGTACGGCAAGACCCGCGGCGACATCGCCCTCGCGATGCTGTTCTACGGCGGCATGGCCGGCGGTGTGATGTTCATCAATCTGGCGCCCACCGGCTCGAACGCCAATCTGACGTCGTACCTGTTCGGTTCGCTGTCGACGGTGTCTCAGTCGGACGTCACGGCGATCTGCATCCTCGCCGCCTTCGTCGTGCTGGTCACCCTCGGGCTGCGGCGTCAGCTGTTCGCGGTCAGCCAGGACGAGGAGTTCGCCCGGGTGACGGGCCTTCCGGTGCGCGTGCTGAACCTGCTGACGGCGGTCACCGCGGCCGTCACGGTGACGGTGGCGATGCGCGTGGTGGGGCTGCTGCTGGTCAGCGCCCTGATGGTGGTGCCGGTCGCGGCCGCCCAGCAGATCGGCCGGAGCTTCGCCGCCACGTTCGCCATCGCCGTGGCCATCGGTGTCAGCGTGACGATCGGCGGCACGGTCACCTCGTACTACCAGGACGTGCCGCCCGGCGCGACGATCGTGCTGCTGACCATCGGCGCGTTCATCGTGCTGACGGCGCTCGCGGCCCCGCTGGCCCGCCGCCGCGCCCGCGCCGCGGCGGGCGGGGACACGACGGGCGACCCCGCCGAGTGCGCCATTCCGGGCAGCCGGGCGGCGGCCGACGAGGTCGGCGTCTGACCGCCCCCGCCACGGGCTGGCACAATGGCCCGGGCAAGGCAGACGTGAGGAGGCAACGGTGACGACCGCTGGACCGTCCGTGAAGGGCCGCGCCACCAAGCAGCGGGCCGCTGTGTCGGCGGCCCTTCAGGAGGTCGACGAGTTCCGCAGCGCGCAGGAACTGCACGACATGCTCAAGCACAAGGGCGACTCGGTCGGGCTCACCACGGTCTACCGCACCCTTCAGTCCCTCGCCGACGCCGGTGAGGTCGACGTCCTGCGCACGGCCGACGGCGAGTCCGTCTACCGGCGTTGTTCCACCGACGACCATCACCACCACCTCGTGTGCCGGAGCTGCGGCAAGGCCGTCGAGGTCGAGGGGCCGGCGGTGGAGAAGTGGGCCGAGTCCATCGCGGCGGAGCACGGGTATGTGAACGTGGCTCACACGGTGGAGATTTTCGGGACCTGTGCGGATTGCGCGGCTGCCTCCGGCGGTTGAGCGGGGGATCGCCGTGAGGGTGGCGTCCGGTCGCCGTCCGCGGGTGCGTTGTGGCCGTTCGCGCAGTTCCCCGCGCCCCTGAGGCAGGAAGCCTCCTGGTTTCTATGCGCCCCGGGCGCTCAGTGCGCGGCGGACGAGCAGGGACAGGGCCGTCGAGGCCAGGATCACGGTGCCGCCGACACGCAGGATGAGGTCGTAGGCGCGCTCCGGGCCGGTCTCCGGCGTGAGCGAGGTGATGGCCGCCGCCGTGGCCGCGAGCCCGATGGCGCCCAGCGTGACGAGGGCGGTGAGGACGACGCCCGAGGCCTCGCCGGCGCGGGCGGGCGACACGACCTGCTGGGTGGCCACACTGGCGAAGGTCCAGCCCAGGCCGAGCCCGAGCGCGCACCAGGTGAAGACCGGCACGTAGAACCACCAGGACCACGCCCAGCTCAGCCCGATCATGCCGGTGCCGGCGACGACCCCGGCCAGGGCCATGACGCCGGTGGCGCGCATCCGGCCGGACAGCCAGGCGCCGATGGGCCCGGAGCAGGCCACCATGACGGCCGGGGCGAGGAACACCGTGCCGGACAGGATCGCCGACAGGCCCCGCACCTGCTGCAACTGGAGGGTGGCGAGGAACACGGTGACGGCATAGCCCATGTTGGCCACCGACCCCATCACGGTGACGAGGTCGAAGCGGATGTTGCGGAAGAGCCGGAAGTCGACCAGGGGATGCCGGCAGGTCCGTTCCCGCAGGACGAACAGGGCGCCGGCCACCACGGCGGCTCCGAACAGGGCGAGCGTGCGGGCGTGGTCCCAGCCCCAGGCGCTGCCCCGCTCCACCGCCAGGGTCAGGGCGGCCAGGCTCGTCACGACGGCCAGGCAGCCGGGCAGGTCGACCTGGCGCGAGGCGCTCTCGTCCCGTGAGTCGGGCACGTACCGCAGGGCGATCAGCAGGGCGAGGGCGCTGAGCGGCGCCAGCAGCCAGAAGATCCACCGCCAGCCCGGCCCGTCGGTGAAGCCGCCTCCGACGAACGGCCCGAGGGCGGTGCCGACGTTGGCGATCCCGAACATCGCCCCGAGCGCCCGGGCCCGGGTCGCCTCGGGAAAGGCGTTGGTGATCACGGACACCGACACGGGGAAGATCAGCGCCGCGCCCGCGCCCTGCACGATCCGGGCCGCGACGAGCACCCCGAGGCTCGGCGCGAGGGCGCAGCCGACGGAGGCGGCGGCGAACAGCCCGGTCCCGGCCAGCAGGACCGGACGCCGGCCGAGGAGATCGCCCAGCCGCCCGCCGACGATGAACAGGCAGCCGACGGCGAGCATGTAGGCCGACAGCGTCCACTGGGCCGCGGAAACGGTCGTGTCCAGCTCGTCGGAGATCCCGGGGATGGCCAGGTTGAGCGCGAAGAAGTCCAGCTGGATGCAGAACAGGGCGAGGGAGGAGGCGAGGAAGATCCCGGCCCGTCGTGTGGTCCGCCGGGGGGCGCCGACGGCGGTGGAGCCCATGTCATCAGGACACCGCCGTCGCGGCCCGGCTGCCACCGGAGGGGCCGGGCCGCCCCCGCGTGCTACGGCTGCTCGCCCTCCACGGCCAGCAGCTCCTCGTTCGGTACGGCACCGCCGAAGCGCCGGTCCCGCGAGGCGAACTCCAGGCAGGCCCGCCACAGGTCGCGCCGGTCGAAGTCGGGCCACAGCACGTCCTGGAAGACCATCTCGGCGTAGGCGCTCTGCCAGATCAGGTAGTTCGAGGTGCGCTGCTCACCGCTGGGCCGCAGGAACAGGTCCACGTCCGGCATGTCCGGGTAGTACATGTACTTCGCGAAGGTCTTCTCGCTGACCTTGGACGGGTCGAGCTTGCCGCTCTTCACGTCCTCCGCCATGGCCTTGGCGGCGTCGGCGATCTCGGCCCGGCCCCCGTAGTTCATGCAGAAGTACAGGGTCAGCCGGTCGTTGCCCTTGGTCTGCTCCTGGGCGACCTGGAGCTCCTTGGCGACCGAACGCCACAGCTTGGGCATGCGGCCCACCCAGCGCACCCGGATGCCCAGCTCGTCGAGCTGGTCGCGGGTCTTGCGGATGAAGTCCCGGTTGAAGTTCATCAGGAAGCGCACCTCGTCGGGCGAGCGCTTCCAGTTCTCGGTGGAGAAGGCGTACAGGGAGATGGCGCCCACGCCCATCTCGATGCCCCCCTGGAGCACGTCCAGGACGCGCTCGGCGCCGACCTTGTGCCCTTCGGTGCGCGGCAGGCCCCGGTCCTTGGCCCAGCGGCCGTTGCCGTCCATGACGATCGCCACATGCTGCGGTACGAACTCCCCGGGGATCTTCGGGGGCCGCGCGCCGGACGGGTGCGGCTCCGGCGTCCTGTACTCCCGGCGCTGGCGCCCCAGGATCCCGCGTACGGCCATGTGTTTCTCGTCTCCTCGTGCTCGCTTGCTCTGTTTTCCGCTGCTCGCGACGTCCGCCGCTCGCGTTCCGCGCTGCTCGCGTTACTTCTCGACGTAGCGCAGGGAGCGCAGCCCGCGCTCCATGTGCCAGTGCAGATACGCGGACACCAGCCCGCTGCCCTCGCGGACGTAGCGCGCCTCGCACGCGTCCGCGGTCTCCCAGTCTCCCGTAAGCAGGGCACCGAGGAGTTCCAGGGCCTGGGGCGAGGGTACGA
This sequence comes from Streptomyces sp. NPDC029044, assembly GCF_040637495.1. Lineage (NCBI taxonomy): Bacteria > Bacillati > Actinomycetota > Actinomycetes > Kitasatosporales > Streptomycetaceae > Streptomyces > Streptomyces sp. NPDC029044. The sequence continues at coordinate 17,674 of NZ_JBEZWN010000087.1, read as the reverse complement.
CGCTGCCGGGCACCCGGCAGTCCACGCAGACGGAACCGCCCGACGCGACGGAGAAGAACCGGTTGGGTCCGGGCATCCCGCACTTCGCGCAGTCGGTGAAGCTCGGGGCGTACCCGTTGACGGCCAGGGAGCGGAGCAGGAACGCGTCGAGCACGAGGTGCGGCGCGTGCTCCCCCCGGGCGAGGGTCCGCAGGCCTCCGACCAGCAGCAGGTACTGCTGCACGGCCGGCTCCCCCTCATGGTCGGTGAACCGCTCGGCGGTCTCCAGCATGACGGTGCCGGCCGTGTACCGCGCGTAGTCGCTGACGATCCCGCCGCCGTACGGGGCGATGGTCTCGCTCTGCGTGCACAGCGGCAGTCCGCGCCCGACGAGCTCGCTCCCCTTGGCGAAGAACTGCACGTCGACGTGGGAGAACGGCTCCAGGCGCGCGCCGAACTTCGACTTCGTCCGGCGCACACCCCGGGCCACCGCGCGCACCCGTCCGTGACCGCGCGTGAGCAGCGTGATGATCCGGTCCGCCTCACCCAGCTTCTGGGTGCGCAGCACGATGCCGTCGTCGCGGAACAGACTCATGGAGCCATTCTGGCAGGGTCGTCACGTCAAGGGACCTCGCCCCTGCTGCGGGCGTTGGCGTACGCGGTCGCGGCGCGCAGCCGCTCGGCCGGGGTGGCGTGCCGGACGGCTCCGGGGTCGGCATCCCACTCCCTGCCGCCCCCGTACGGCCGCAACTGCACGTAGGGCCCCTCATGCCCCATCACGATGCCCATGCGGCCGCTGCGGGTGTCCACGACGTACGCGCCGACGGGAGGCTTCATCGCGGCACCGCCGCGAGCCACCGGGCGGTGTCCGATGCACACCGGCCCCCTTCGATGAGCGGGCAGGGCGCTTCCCTCACGAAACTCACCGGGTCAAGTCCCGGTGAGGGCAGGATAATTCCGGCCTTGACGAGTTCTGCCCGCAATTCTTTCACCGCGTCCTCCGCTTCTCCGGCGCAGAGCGCCGAGTGTCGTGCCTCCACCGTGCTCCCCCTCCTTTCGCCATTTCACTCTTCGCATCCCCCTGGTCACGCTCCGCGTCTACACTCAGGAAGGGTCTGTGCCGTACAACTGCGGCGCGGCACAAAGGGGTTCGGCACGGAGTGCTGCAAAAGGCCCCTGTGCGGAACGCTTTGCGGCAGGCCTATGGCGACGAGCGGTATGCCGCGGCCCGTTGAGACAATCCAGCCGTGGAAACATCACAGGGGAATCCGCAGCCGGAATGGGACCTGCGCCCCGCGCGGCCGACGGACGTCGAGGCGATAGCGGAACTGCGGGCCGTGGTGATGCGCCCGGACCTGGAGCGGTTGGGCCGTTACGACGAGCACCGGGTCAGGCAGCGCCTGCGGGACGGCTTCCGCGCGCAGCACACGTCGGTCATCACGGTCGCCGGCGCTTTCGCGGGCAGCGTCGCCCTGCGCCCGTCCGAAACGGGCCACTGGCTGGAGCACTTCTACCTGGCCCCGGCGCTCCAGGGCCGGGGCCTGGGCTCGGCGGTCCTCGGAACCCTTCTGCGCAGGACGGACACCTCCGGCCACGCCATCCGCCTGAACGTCCTCCAGGGCAGCCCGGCCCGCCACCTCTACGAACGGCACGGTTTCACGGTGGAGCGGCAGGACGCGGTCGACGTCTTCATGCTGCGGCTGCCGGGCGCCGGCCCCGCAACCTCGGTCATCCGCACCACCCTGGGGTAATCCCCCCTGGAACACCGGGAGTCACCCGGATGTGGCCGTCCGTCGAAGTCCGCCAGGCTGCTCGGTATGAAGCAGATCACGAAACATCTGGCGCTGGTCGCCGTCGCCGGTGCGATGCTCGGGTTCGCCGGTCCCGGTGCGGCGTCCGAGCCCACGCCCGGTCCCCTCGACTGGACCCGGTGCACCGGCCCCGGCCTCGACCCCAGACAGCAGTGCGCCCTGCTCGACGTCCCCATGGACTACTCCGACCCCGACAGCCCGGAGATCCGGATCGCCGTCAGCCGGATCCCCAGTGAGAAACCGTCCGCGCGGCGGGGCGCGCTGTTACTCATCCCGGGCGGGCCCGGCGGGGACAGCCTCGGCGACCCCTCCGGCAAGGGGCAGAAGCTGCCGCAGAAGGTGCGGGACGCCTACGATCTCGTCGGTTTCGCGCCGCGCGGGATGGCGCCCTCCACCTCCGTCGACTGCAAGGCCGACCCCGCCGACATCAGCATGACGAAGCGTGTGCCCTGGCCGGCCCCGGACGGTTCCATCGACGGGAACATGGCCACCGCCCGGCGTACGGCCGAGGCCTGTGTCCGCAACGGCGGGGAGCTGATCCGGCACATCAGCACCGCCAACGAGGCCCGTGACCTGGACCGCCTGCGGGCCGCCCTCGGCGAGAAGAAGATCTCCGCGTGGGGTGTCTCGTACGGCACCTACGTCGGCGCGGTCTACGGCCAGTTGTTCCCGCACCGCACCGACCGCATCGTGCTGGACAGCAACAACGACCCCGACCACACCCGCGTCACCCGCAACTGGCTCGCCGCCTTCGAGACCGGTGTCGAGGACAACTTCCCCGAGTTCGCCAGGTGGGCGTCCGAGCGCGGCAATCCGCACCGGGTCGCCCGTACACCCGCCGAGGTCCGCTCCGGCTTCCTGCGGCTCGCCGCCCGGCTGGACCGCGACCCCCTGCCCTGGCCCGGCGCCAACCCCCCGCTGCTGGACGGCAACGCGCTCCGCCAGACCATGCTGTCCAGCCTCTACGACCCCGACGACTACCCGATCCTGGCCGAGGCCATCCGCGCCGCCCGCAAGGGCACTGTGCCGCCCGCGCCCGCGTCCCCGCCGGAGTCTGTCTCGCAGAACCTCGCCGCGGTCGGCGTCGGCACGATCTGCAACGACGTCGAGTGGCCCGGCTCGGCCGCCGCGTACCAGAAGGACGTCGACGAGAGCCGGGCCGTGTACCCGCTGACCGCGGGCATGCCGCGCGGTCCGATGGTGTGTGCCGCGTGGCCGTACGCGCCGAAGGAGCCGGCCGTGCGGGTCACCGACCGCGGCCCCTCCAACATCCTGCTCGTGCAGAACGAGCGGGACGTCGCCACCCCGCTGGCGGGAGCCCGCAAGCTGCGGCAGGCCCTCGGCGACCGGGCGGTCATGGTCACGGTGAACTCCACCGGCCACGACGCCTATCTGGCCAACGGCAACGCCTGCGGTGACGCCACGGTCTCCCTCTTCCTGGCGACGGGCCGGCGCCCGGCCCGGGACCTGTACTGCGACTGAGCCGGATCAGCGTTCGGCGAGGGGGGCCGGGGCCTCCTGGACCGCCCAGCCGTTGCCGTCGGGGTCCTGGAAGAAGAGGAAGGAGTTCCAGCCGTCCTCGCCCCGGCCCTCCGCCCAGCCGGACGCGCCCACGTGCAGGACGGGAGTCACCTCGACCCCGCGTCCCACCAGCGCCGCCCTGGCCGCCTCGATGTCCGTCACGCAGAGCTGGAGGCCCCGCAGCGAACCGGGGGCCATCCGCGGCTGCCCCGGCGACTCGGGCATCCCCGACTCCAGCACGATCGAGCATCGGGACCCGGGCGGGGTCAGCTGGACGAAGCGGCCGACGCCCTCGAAGAACGCGGCGTCGATCTCGGCGCGGAATCCGCACTGGTCCTGGTAGAAGGCCTTGGCCCGGTCCAGATCGGAGACCGGCACGACGAGCACTTCGAGGGTCCAGTCCATACGCACACCTCCCCGGCCATGGTCCCCCCGCCGCACGGGCCACGCGCGTCAGCCGTGCCGGCGGGCCACCGGGCGGAACGCCTCCTTCGGCTCCCGGTGCCGGTCGGAGGCGGGGCCGTCCGGGCCGCAGGAGACGCCCGAGGAGCTCACCCCTCGCCGAAGCGGCGTACGTACCGCCGCTGCCAGGGCGTCTCCACGGCGTGCCGGTCGTAGTGCCGGCGGACGTACTCCACCGCCTCCTCCCCCGGCACCCCGTCCAGCACCGCCAGGCAGGCCAGGGCCGTGCCCGTACGGCCGCGTCCGCCGCCGCAGGCGATCTCCACCCGCTCCCCGGCGGCCCGCTCCCATACACCGGCCAGCACCGCGCGGGCGGCCGCCCGGTCCGCCGGGAGGCGGAAGTCGGGCCAGCGGATCCAGGCGGACTCCCAGGAGACCTCGGGCGGCTGCCGGCCGAGCAGGTAGACGCCGTAGGAGGGCAGGGGCGCGTCGGGGTGCAGAGGATGCCGCAGGCCCCGGCCCCGGACCAGCCGGCCCGAGGGCAGTCGCAGGGCACCGGCGTCACTCTCGCTCCACAGCTCACTCACCCCCTCATCATGCTCCGCGTTCGCCCGCCAGGTGGCGGACTTGCCCTGACAGGCGGTCAACTCACTGCGGACGCGGTGCCGATGGTGCGGCCTGCGGCGGATCCGCCATTCGTGTGCGATCCCTTGACCGCCCCCACGGCCCCTCCTATGGTCGCGCTGACCAACAGGACGTAGGACGTCGTATCTCCCGTGTCAGTCCCCTGCCACCGGATCTCGCTGGAGGACCCGTGCGCGACGTGCCCCCCGACGTGCCGGCGCCGCACCGCCGGTCGTTCCTGAAGTACACCGGCGCGCTGGGCGCGGCGGCCGCCGTCTCCGCGTCGCTGTCGGCCTGTTCGTCCGGTCCGGAGTCCACCAACGACACGGGCACCGGCGGTGGCCGGGACCGGACCCTCACCGCGGTGATCGGTTACGGCAACGACGGCAGCTGGGACCCCACCCAGACGGCGTCCGCGTTCTGCATGGCCGCCAACCACCACATCTACGAGGGGCTGCTGGACACGGACCCGATCTCCCGTGAGCCGTACGCGGCGCTGGCGACCGAGGTGCCGCGGGACCCGGACAGCACGACGTGGAGGTTCACGCTGCGGGCGGGGGCGACGTTCCACGACGGCAAGCCCGTCACCGCCGACGATGTCGTCTTCGTCTTCGAGCGGATCCTCGACCCGGACACCCAGACCCTCGCCAAAGGTTTCTTCGCGAGCTGGCTGAAGGAGGTCCGGAAGCTCGACGCGCGGAAGGTCGAGCTGGTGCTCAAGTTCCCCTTCCCCGAGGGGCTTTCCCGGCTGACCCTCGCCAAGATCATGCCGAAGCACGTGTTCTCCCGGCCCGGGGGCTGGGAGGAGGCGATCAAGGGCAAGGCGATCGGCTCGGGGCCGTACCGGCAGACCGCGCACCACCCCAAGTCGAACACCACCTTCGAGGCGTTCGACGGCTACAACGGGCCGCGCCGGCCCGCCTTCCGGAAGATGAACTGGCTGACCATCGTGGACGCGGCACCGCGCGTCGCGAAGATCTCGGGCTCCAGTGCCGGGGCGCAGATCGCCGACAACATCCCGTACGCCAACATCGGGCAGCTGGAGAGCAGCGGTATGACGGTCGCGGGCGCGGCCGGGATGAACAACCTGTTCCTGATGTTCAACACCAGGCACAAGCCCTTCGACGACCCACGCGTGCGCCAGGCCCTGCACTACGCCATCGACACCGAGAAGATGGTCGAGGTCGCCCTCAAGGGCCACGGCAGGCCCTCCACCTCCTTCCTCGACGAGGCCAACCCGTCCTACCGCCGGGCCAGGACGGTCTACGACCACGACCCCGACAAGGCGAAGGCGCTGCTGAGGGCGGCCGGGGTCAAGGAGCTGAGCATCGAGATCCTGGCCGTGAACGTCAGCTGGATCGTCGACTGCCTGCCGACCGTCAAGGCCTCATGGGACGCGATCGGGGTGCGGACGACCCTGTCCCCGCAGGAGACCACGGCCGTCTTCACGAAGATGGACCAGAAGCGGGACTACCAGGTCGTGGCCGCCGCCTCGAACCCCAACCAGTTCGGCATCGACGCCGACCTGATCATGCATTACAACTACGGGCCCGAGAACCTGTGGATGCAGTACACGCGCTGGGCCTCCGATCCCGTCGCCAGGCAGCTCTTCAAGGACATGGACCGGGCCACCCGGGAGCCCGACCCGGCGCGGAAGAAGACGATGGTCCAGGACTACATCGACGTCGTCGCCGAGCAGGCCGTGCTCTACCCGGTCGTCCACAACGAGCTGATGACCGCCTGGAACCCGGAACTGCTCAGCGGGATGAGGGCACAGCCGTATCCGGGCATCAACCTCCTCCAGGCCCGATGGGCCTGAGCGTATGACGGCCGTCCTGCGGATCCTGCTCCGCCGTGTCGCCCTGCTCGTGCCGCTGGTGCTCGGCATCGTGCTGTTCGTGTTCCTGGTGATGCGCTTCTCGGACGTCGACCCGGCGTCCGCGTTCTTCCAGGGCGCCAACCCCACCCCGCGGCAGCTGCACGACTTCCGAGAGGAACACGGACTGCTGGACCCGCTGCCGGTGCGCTATGCGGACTTCGTCGCCGACCTGCTCCACGGCGACCTCGGCACCAGCGCGCTGACCCGGGCGCCGGTGATCGACCAGGTCACCACCGCGCTGCCGCTCACCCTGCAACTCACCTTTCTGGGACTGGGCATCGCCGTCGTGCTGTCCCTGGTGGGCGGGGTGACCGCGGCGATCCACCGGGACCGGCTGCCCGACCAGATCATCCGGGTCGTGTCCCTGACCGGTGTCGCCGCGCCCGGCTTCTGGCTGGCGCTGCTGATGATCCAGTACCTGGCGGTCGACCTGGGCTGGTTCCCGACCGGCGGCTACATCAACCCGGCGGACTCCTTCACCGGCTGGCTGAGGACCATGACCCTTCCCGCTCTCGCGCTGTCGCTGCCGGTGGCGGCGCAGCTGACCCGGATCGTGCGGACGGCCGTGGTGGAGGAGCTGGACAAGGACTACGTACGCACGGCGATCGGCAGCGGGCTGCCGCCCCGGGTGGTCGTGGGGCGGAACGTGCTGCGCAACGCGCTCATCAACCCGCTCACCGTGCTCGGCCTGCGCGTCGGCTATCTGCTGGGCGGCGCGGTCGTCATCGAGACGATCTTCTCGCTGCCGGGCATGGGCAAGCTGATGATCGACGCCGTGAAGAACGGCGACCCGGCCGTCGTCCAGGGCGTCGTACTGACGACCGCGGCCGGGTTCGTCGTCGTGAACCTCGTCATCGACGTCCTGTACCTGCTGGTCAACCCGCGACTGAGGGACGCAACCCCATGATGACCCGCAAGAGTCTCACCGCGGCGCTGTCCCGGCCCGGCGTCCGGCTGCGCGGCCTGCGCCGGCTTCCGCTGCTGTCGAAGATCGCCGTCTGCTTCCTGGCGGTCGTCGTGCTGATGGCGCTGCTCGCGCCGCTGCTCGCCCCGCACGACCCGCTGGACCAGCAGCCGCCGGCCGGCGGCACCGGGCATCCGTCCGCCGGGCACTGGATGGGCCAGGACAGCCTCGGCCGGGACATCCTCAGCCGGCTGATGTACGGAGCGCGCTGGTCGCTCGCGATCGGGCTCGGCGCGACCGGACTGGCCCTGGTGGCCGGAGCGCTGCTCGGGGCGGTCGCCGCGACCTCCCGCAAGGCGGTCGACGAGACGCTGATGCGCTGCCTGGACGTCGTCATGGCGTTCCCGGGCATCGCGCTGGCCGCCGTGCTGGTGGCGGTGTTCGGCGGCGGCATCACGGTACTGATCTGCGCGATCGCGTTCCTGTTCACCCCGCCGGTGGCCCGGGTCGTCCGGGCGAACGTCCTCGACCAGTACGGCGAGGATTATGTGACGGCGGAACGCGTGATCGGCGCCCGGACCCCGCACATCGTGCTGCGGCACGTGGCGGTCAACTGCGCCGCGCCGGTGCTGGTGTTCTGCACGGTCCAGGTCGCCGAGGCGATCGTCTTCGAGGCGTCGCTGTCGTTCATCGGGGCGGGCGTGCGGCCGCCCGACCCGTCCTGGGGCAGTGTCATCGCGGACGGCAAGAACATGGTGCTGACCGGCGGCTGGTGGGCGACGGTGTTCCCCGGGCTGCTGATGCTGGTCACGGTGCTGTCGCTGAACGTCCTGTCCGAGGGCGTGTCCGACGCGTGGGCGGCGCCGTCCGCCCGGGAGGTGGCCGTACCGGAGGACGACGACGACCCGCTGGAGGCGCCGGAGCCCGGCAGCGGGCAGGTCGTGCCGCTGCCCGGTCTGGCGGAGGCGGCGCTGCGGTTGCGGGCCCGGGCCCGCCGGCTGCCCCGGGGCGGGCAGCCGGTGCTCGCGGTGGAGAACCTCGCCGTCGGCTTCGAGGGGCGGCACGGCGGCGTCGACGTCGTGGACGGCATCAGCTTCGAGGTGCACCCCGGCGAGGTGCTGGGGCTGGTCGGCGAGTCGGGCTGCGGCAAGTCGCTCACCGCACTGGCGGTCATGGGCCTCCAGCCGAAGGGAGCACGCGTGCGGGGCCAGGTCCGTTTCCGGCAGCGGGACCTGCTCGCCGAGCCGATGCGGGTGCGCCGCGGGCTGCTCGGCCACGAGATGGCGATGATCTACCAGGACGCGCTGTCGTCGCTGAACCCGGCGATGACGATCCGCGCGCAGCTCAAGCAGGTCGTGCGGCGCGGCGGCCGCCGCGCTCCCGCGGAGCTGCTGACGATGGTCGGCCTGGACCCCGAACGCACCCTGCGCAGCTACCCGCACGAGCTGTCCGGCGGGCAGCGTCAGCGCGTGCTGATCGCGATGGCCCTGTCCCGCGACCCGAAGCTCGTCGTCGCGGACGAGCCGACGACGGCCCTCGACGTGACCGTGCAGGCGCAGGTCGTGGAGCTGCTGCTGCGCCTGCGCGAGGAGCTGGGCTTCGCCCTGATCCTGGTCTCGCACGACCTGGCGCTGGTCGCGGACGTCACCGACCGGGTGGTGGTGATGTACGGCGGGCAGATCGTGGAGACGGGCGTGACCGCCGACCTGGTCGGGTCCCCGGCGCACCACTACACGCGCGGGCTGCTGGGCAGCGTGCTGTCGCTGGAGTCGGCGCGGGAGCGCATGACGCAGATCAGGGGCGTCGTGCCGGCCCCGGCCGACTTCCCCGCGGGCTGCCGCTTCGCCGGCCGGTGCCCGCTCGCCACCGGGACCTGCCGCAGGACACCCCCCGGCCTGCTGGGCACGCCGACGCACACGGCCGCCTGCCACCACCCCGCGATCGACCTGACCACCTCGGAGGTCGTGACGTGAACGCCCTGGTGGAACTCTCCGGCACGCACGTCGTCCACAAGGCCCGCAGTGGCGGCCTGTTCACCCGCGACCGCGTGTACGCCCTGACCGGTGCGGATCTGGCCGTCGCCCCCGGCGAGACCGTCGGCGTGGTCGGCGAGTCCGGCTGCGGGAAGTCGACGCTGGCCAGGGTGCTGGTCGGGGTGGAGCGGCCGACGCGGGGGACGGTGTCCTTCCGGGGCAGGGACCTGTGGGCGATGCCGGCCGCCGAGCGCCGCCGGGCCGTCGGCGGCAGCACCGGCATGATCTTCCAGGACCCGTCGACGGCCCTGAACCGCCGTCTGCCCGTCCGGCAGATCCTGCGCGACCCGCTGGACGTGCACGAGAGGGGAACTCGCGCTCAACGTGAGCAAAAAGTCCGGGAGTTGATGTCCCTGGTCGGCCTCCCCCGGGCCCTCGCCGACGCCCTGCCGGGGCAGCTGTCGGGCGGGCAGCGCCAGCGCGTGGCGATCGCCCGGGCGCTGGCCCTGGACCCGGACCTGGTCGTGGCGGACGAGCCGACGAGCGCCCTGGACGTGTCGGTCCGGGCGCAGATCCTCAACCTGCTCCTCGACCTGAAGGAACGCCTGGGCCTGGCCCTGGTGTTCGTCTCGCACGACATCCAGACGGTACGGCGGATGAGCGACCGGGTGATCACCATGTACCTGGGCCGGATCGTGGAGGAGAGCCCGGCCGCCCTGGTCACCGACCGGGCCCGGCACCCGTACACCCGGGCCCTGTTCTCGGCCACGCCCGGCCTGCTCGACCCGGTCGACCCGATCCCGCTGGCCGGCCCGGTCCCGTCGGCGACCCGTCCGCCGAGCGGCTGCCCGTTCCGCACCCGCTGCTGGAAGGCGGACGGGACGTGCGCGGAACGGATGCCGGGTTTCTCCGCCGCGTTGGCGCCCACGCACCGCTTCCGCTGCCACCATCCTGTCCGGGAGGACGAGTCGACCCGTGACCTCGTCCACCGGCGCGATCCGATGGAGGCCCCATGACATTCACCCCGCTGACCGGTGTCATCCCGCCCGTGTGCACGCCCCTGACACCGGACGGTGAGGTGGACGTCCGCTCGCTGATCGGGCTCGTCGACCATCTGGTGGCCGGCGGGGTGCACGGACTGTTCGTGCTCGGCTCGACCTCGGAGGCCGCGTTCCTGCCGGACCGGCAGCGCCGGCTGGTCGTCGAGTCGGTGACGGGACACGTGGGCGGGCAGCTCCCGGTGCTGGCCGGGGCGATCGACATGACCACGCCCCGGGTCCTGGACCACGTGGCGTCGGTGACCGCGGCGGGCGCGGACGCGGTCGTCGTCACCGCCCCGTTCTACACCCGCACCCACCCGGCGGAGATCGCCCGCCACTACCGCGCGGTCGCCGCGGCGAGCCCGGTCCCGGTCATCGCCTACGACCTTCCCGTCGCTGTCCACACGAAGCTGCCGGCCGAGGTGGTGCTGGAACTGGCCGCCGACGGCGTCGTGGCCGGGCTCAAGGACTCCAGCGGTGATCTGGCCGCCTTCCGCCAGGTCGTGACCGGCGTGCGGGAACGCCGGGGCATCACCGGCTTCAGCGTGCTGACCGGCTCCGAGCTGATCGTCGACGCGGCCCTCGCGATCGGCGCGGACGGCACGGTGCCGGGCCTCGGAAACGTCGACCCGCACGGCTACGTCCGCCTGGACGGCCTGTGCCGTGCCGGGGACTGGGACGGTGCCCGTGCCGAACAGGAGCGCCTGTGCGCGCTGTTCGGCATGGTGGGCGTCGGCGACCCGGCCCGGATGGGCCCGAACTCCTCGGCGATCGGCGCCTTCAAGGCCGCGCTGCACCTGCGCGGCGTGATCGACTGCCCGGCGACGGCCCGGCCGCAGATCCCGCTGTCGCCGGACGAGGTGGAGCAGGTCGGGAAGTACCTCGCGGCGGCCGGGCTGCTCTGAAGGACACCCTTCAGACGCTCCCCGGAGTCACCATCCCCGACTCGTAGGCGACGATGACCAGTTGGGCCCGGTCCCGGGCCGCCAGCTTGCCCATGATGCGGCTGACGTGGGTCTTCGCGGTGAGCGGGCTCAGGCCCAACGCGTCGGCGATCTCCGTGTTGTTGAGACCGCGCGCGACCAGCGCGAGCACCTCCCGCTCCCGGCCGGACAGGCACTCGGGCCCGCCGGTCGCCGGTGCGGAGGGGCTGCGCAGGAACCGCTCGATGAGCCGTGCGGTGGGTCCGGGCGACAGCAGGGAGTCCCCGGCGGCGACCGTGCGGATGGCGTCGAGGAGTTCGGCGGGCCTGGTGTCCTTGACCAGGAACCCGGAGGCACCGGCGCGCAGCGCGTCGACGATGTTCTCGTCGGTGTCGTACGTGGTGAGGACGAGCACCCGGACGCCGGCGAGATCCTCGTCGGCGGCGATGAGCCGGGTCGCCTCGATGCCGTCCAGGTCGGGCATGCGGATGTCCATCACGACGAGGTCGGCGCGTGCGCCGCGGGCCAGTTCCACGGCCTGCCTGCCGGTGGCGGCCTGGCCGACGACCTCCATGTCCCGGGCCGACTCCACGAGCATCGCGAACGCCTCACGCACCAGGGTCTGATCGTCCGCGAGCAGCACCCGTATGGTCATCCGTCCCTCTCCCCCGTCGTGGTCAGCGGCAGGACCGCGGTGACCTCGAACCCGCCCCCGGTACGCGGTCCGGCGTCGAGTGTGCCACCGACGCTGCGGGCCCGCTCCCGCATTCCGACGAGCCCGAAACCCGGTGTGCCGCCCGGGGCCGGGCCGGTGCCGTCGTCGCGCACCGACAGGTGCAAGGCGCCCTGCCGCTCCGCCAGTTCGACGCTGACGGCCGGTCCGGGTCCCGCGTGCCGTACCGCGTTCGTCAGGGCCTCCTGCACGATGCGGTAGGCGGCGGCACCCACGGCGGGCGGTGCCTGCCGTATCCGTACGGTCTGCTCGACCCGGGCACCGGCGAGCCGCGCGGCCTGAGCCAGGTCGGGCAGTCCGTCGAGGCCGGGCAGCGGGCCGCGGGCGTCCGGGGAGCCGTGCTCGCGCAGCACCTCCAGCGTGGTGCGGAGTTCACCGCGGGCGCTGCGGCAGGTCTCGGCGATGTCGTCGAGGGCCTTGGCGACCGTCTCCCGGTCGAGCCGCTCGGGGTCGGCCGACAGGACGTGGGCGGCGACGGAGGTCTGCACGCCGATGAGGGTGATGCTGTGGGCCAGCAGGTCGTGCAGGTCCCGGGCGATCCGCAGCCGCTCCTCGGCGACGCGCCGCCGCGCCTCCTCCTCGCGGGTGCGTTCGGCGCGTTCGGCGCGTTCCACGATGGAGGCGACGTACTGGCGGTAGAAGCGCACGTCGACCCCGCAGAACAGCACGGCGACGACCCAGCCGGACGCCTTCAGCAGTCCCAGCGCCTCCTGCGCGCTGATGGTGAGCAGCACGCCCACCGCCAAGGCGATGACACCGATGCCGACCAGGACGGTGCGCAGCGGCCGGCCGGTGACGGCGACGGTGTACAGGGCGACGTAGGCGGCCTGGGTGGCCGCGGTGTGCGGGTAGTCGAGGAAGTGGTAGGGGAACACGCAGGTGATCACGGCGACCAGGACGAGCACCGGACGGCGGCGGCGCCACACCAGCGGCACGTGGGAGACGAGCAGCAGGGCCCAGCCGAGCGCGTCGGGCCTGCGGCCGTCGTCGACGAACAGCGCGAGCGCTGCGGCGACAACGGCCACCGAGACGGCGAGCAGCGCGTCGTTGCGCAGTGCGTGCGGGGCGGTCAGGGGGTCGCGGTTGACCGCGGCCATGATCCGCTCGGCGGACCGCGACCAGGTCGCCTGCGGGGTGGTGGGTGCCTGCACGGGCATCATCCTCGGCCAGGAAGGCGCCCCTCCGGGAGAGGAGGGGCGCCGTCGGTCAGCGGGCGTCGGCGGCCACCGGTTCCCGCTCCTTCTGCGGAACCGTCCGCTCCGGCGCGCGGGAGAGCCTGCCCGGCCACCACATCCGCCGCTTGAGCAGGACACTCGCCGTGGTCACCAGGTACGTACGCACCAGGAAGGTGTCCAGCAGGACCCCCACCGCGATGACGAACCCGAGTTCCACCAGCCCGACCATCGGCAGCGTCGTCAGCACCGCGAACGTCGCCGCGAGCACCACCCCCGCCGAGGCGATGACCCCGCCGGTCGTCCGCAGGGCGGTGAGCGCCGCGGTCTCCGGCTCGGCCCCTCGTACGGACTCCTCCCGCATCCGGTGCATCAGGAAGATGCCGTAGTCCACCCCGAGGGCGACCAGGAACACGAAGGACAGCAGCCCGAGCCCGGGATCCGTCCCGCCGAACCCGAAGACCGGCTCGAACACCAGCCCTCCGATGCCGAGCGCCGCTCCCCAGACCGCGACCACCGCCGCCAGCAGCAGCAGCGGCGCGACGAGACTGCGCAGCAGCCCGACCAGGATGACGAACACGGCGGCCAGGACCAGCGGCACGATCACCTTCCGGTCCCGCGCCTCGCTGTCGGCCAGGTCGATCTGCTGTGCGCTGGGCCCGCCGACGTACGCGCCCTCGGGGTCGATCCCGGCCCGCAGCGCCTCGATGGTGCGGGTCTCGGCCGGGGTCTCCGGGGCCGCCGTGGTGAAGACGACGATCTCGGTCCACCCGGCCCCGCTCCGTCCGGTCACCACCTCGGCGACCCCCTCGGTCGCCCGGGCCCGTTCGCCCACCGCCTCGGCCCGCTCCCCGGGCGCGATGACGGTCACGGGCCGGCTGCTGCGCTCGGGATACTCCCGCGCCAGCGTCTGCATCGCGGTGATGGACTCGGGCCGTTCGGTGAAGGAGTCCTCCTGCTTGATGGACCCGGACAGGTTCAGCGTGCCGAGCGCGAGCGCTCCGAGCAGGACACCCCCGGTGACGAGGACGGTGACGGGCCGCCGGGTCGCCGAGGTGCCCATCGCGGCGAACAGCGACCGCCGGGCCTTCGGCTCGCTCCCGAACGCCGGGATCAGCGGCCAGAACACCCGCCGCCCCAGCAGGACGAGGACCGCCGGCAGCAGGGTCGTCATGGCGACCAGCGCGGCGAGCACCCCGACCACGCCGACCGGCCCCATGCCGCTGCTGCTGTTGAGGTCCGCGGCGAGCAGGCACAGCAGTCCGGCCGCGACGGTCCCCGAGGAGGCGAGGATCGCCGGCCCGCAGCCGCGCAGGGCGGTGCGCATGGCGTCGTACGGCCGCTCGTGGCGCCGCAGTTCCTCGCGGTAGCGGGAGATGAGGAGCAGCGCGTAGTCGGTGCCGGCGCCGAGGACGAGCACGGTCATCACGCCGCCGCTCTGGCCGGTGACGGTGACGTCGAACAGTTCGTGCAGTCCGTACCCGGCGGCCATCGCCACGGCGGCGGCGACCCCTGCCACGGCGAGGGGCACCAGCCACAGGAAGGGACTGCGGTAGATGAGGACGAGCAGCACGGTGACGACGCCGAGGGTGGCGAGCAGCAAGGTGGCGTCGAGCGTCTCGAACACCTTGTTCATGTCGGTGTTCAGCGCGCCGGGCCCGCCGACCTCGACGCTCAGCCCGCCGCCGCCCCCGGCGATGTCCCGCACCCCGTCGACGAAGGCGTCCCGGGCCTCCTCGTCCTGGCCCGGCTGGGTGCTGCTGACCGGGTACATCAGGGTGGAGCCGTCCTTCGACGGGATGCCCCGCGGTTCACCCGTCAGGTCGTAGGCACCGCTCACCTCGGAGATCTGCTCGTCGGCGGTGCGCCGGTCGGCGTCGGTCAGGCCGCCGTCCCGGTGGTAGACGAGCACCAGGTCGGTCGCCTCACCACCCGGCAACTCGTCCTGGATGCGCGCCACCTGGGTCGAGTCCGCGCTGTCGGGCAGGTAGTCGACCGCGCGGTTCTGCTGGATGTCGGCGAACTTGCCGGCCAGCGGCCCGACCAGCACGAGGGCGGCGAGCCAGAGCCCGACCACCACCCAGGGCACGGCCCGCCTGCGCCCGGTACGCGTCCTTACGGCCCCCATGAGTCCGGCTCCCTCCGGTCGGGTGTCTGGATCGGTCTCCAGACTCCCGCCGGGCGGGTGCCGGTTCGTCGGGCGTGAGGTCGAGTTGGGGCCTACTGCCGGGGGCGGTCCGGTCGGCGCGTTACTCCCCGGGGAGTAACGCGGGGGCCTACGAGGGGGTGCGCGCCGCCGCCGCCAGCAGCCGGGTGACGTCGTCGGAGCAGATGGTGAGGGCCGCCCCGACCGTCGCCAGCACGTCCCGCTCGGCCGGGGTGTAGGGCCCGTCCGCCAGGGCGATGCGGGCGCCCTGGAGCAGGATCGATTCGCGGCCGACGCCGGCGAGGTGCGGGGCCAGCGGGTCCAGCGCCTCGTGCAGCTCTATGGCCAGCCCCGCACCGCAGGGTTCGCCGGCGATCCGGCCGGTGTCCGCCTCCAGCGCCTCGACGAGCGCGGCCAGCTGTTCCTCCGTGCAGTCGTCGAAGCCGGCCGCGCGCACGGCGAGCACGGCGGCCTCCAGTGCCGTACGGGATCCGGCGCCGCCCGCGGCCAGCACGGCGAGGGCGACGGTGTGCACGGCGTCGCGGAGCATCGCGGAGAAGCGGGTGGTGGTCGGATGGTCGAGGACGTCGGTGCCGAAGTGGCGGCGGCAGGCGGCGCACTCCACGACCGGGCCGGTCTCGCCCCGCGGCAGCACGGGCAGGCCGAGCAGGGTGAAGCGGCGCTGACCGGTCAGCCGCTGGTAGTTGCGGTCGCCGCCGCACCCCGGGCAGAAGAACTCGCCGTCACCGGCGGCCGTCCACGCGGTGCGGGTGCCCAGGATGCGAGAAAGCCTGGCGGCATGGCCGTTTCGTCCCCGTCCTGGCAGCACGTCGCACCTCCGTCACGCCGCACGGCAACGTCGCCGTGCTTGCGTGATGTTAGCCACATCGGAGACGAGGAGTCAGCACCCCGGAGGAGACCTTTCCGTGACCTCCACAGACAATGGCCGGTATGCGACGGGGCTCCACCCGCCGGACATCGGCGGACGGAGCCCCTGAGGCGCCGGTGAGCGGCCGGTGGCCGCGGACCCGTACGGCTGGTCAGCGAGTCGCGCGGTTGACGGCCGAGACCACGGCCTTCAGCGAGGCCCGCGTCGTGTTCGCGTCGATCCCGATGCCCCACAGGACCTTGTCGTCAATGGCGCATTCGATGTAGGAGGCGGCCTGCGCCGAGGCACCCTCGCTCATCGTGTGCTCCTGGTAGTCCAGCAGGCGCACGTCGATGCCGACGGACTGGAGGGCGTCGAAGAAGGCCGAGATCGGACCGTTGCCGGAACCGGTCAGCACGGTGTCCTGGCCGTCGACGGTGGCCTCCACCTTCAGCGTGTCCACGCCGTCGGTGTCGGTCGTCGACTGGTTGTTCTTGACCTGGATCCGCCCCCACGGGTTCTCGGGGTTGGGCAGGTACTCGTCCCGGAAGACCGACCAGATGTCCTTCGGCGTGACCTCGCCGCCCTCGGCGTCCGTCTTGGCCTGGATCAGCTTGGAGAACTCGATCTGCATCCGGCGCGGCAGTTCCAGCTTGTGGTCGTTCTTCAGGACGTAGGCGATACCGCCCTTGCCGGACTGCGAGTTGACCCGGATGACCGCTTCGTAGGAGCGGCCGACGTCCTTGGGGTCGATCGGCAGGTAGGGGACGGCCCACTCGATGTCGTCGACGGTGACGCCCTTCGCGGCCGCGTCGGCCTCCATGGCGTCGAAGCCCTTCTTGATGGCGTCCTGGTGGGAGCCGGAGAAGGACGTGTAGACCAGGTCGCCCACGTACGGGTGGCGCGGGTGGACGTCCATCTGGTTGCAGTACTCCCACGTGCGACGGATCTCGTCGATGTCGGAGAAGTCGATCTGCGGGTCGACGCCCTGGGAGAACAGGTTCATGCCCAGGGTGACCAGGTCGACGTTGCCGGTGCGCTCGCCCTGGCCGAACAGACAGCCCTCGACGCGGTCGGCGCCGGCCATCAGGGCCAGTTCGGCGGCGGCGACGGCGGTGCCGCGGTCGTTGTGCGGATGGACCGACAGGCAGACGTGCTCGCGGCGGGAGAGGTTGCGGCCCATCCACTCGAAGCGGTCGGCGTGGGTGGAGGGCGTGGAGCGCTCGACGGTCGCCGGCAGGTTCAGGATGATCTCGCGGCCCGGGCCGGGCTGCCAGACGTCCATGACCGCCTCGCAGACCTCCAGCGCGAAGTCCAGTTCGGTGTCGGTGAAGATCTCGGGGCTGTACTGGTAGCCGAACTCCGTCTCCGGGCCCAGCAGCTTCTCGGCGTACTCCATGACCAGGCGCGTGCCGTCGACGGCGATCTGCTTGATGTCGTCCCTGGAGCCGCGGAAGACGACCCGGCGGAAGACGGGCGCCGTGGCGTTGTACAGGTGGACGGTGGCGCGCTTGGCGCCCTTCAGGGACTCCACCGTGCGCTCGATCAGGTCCTCGCGGGCCTGGGTCAGTACGGAGATGGTGACGTCGTCGGGGATGGCCCCTGGCTCCTCGATGATGGAGCGCACGAAGTCGAAGTCGGTCTGGCCGGAGGCGGGGAAGCCGACCTCGATCTCCTTGTAGCCCATCTTGACCAGCAG
>NZ_JBEZWN010000086.1:0-25249 GCF_040637495.1 Streptomyces sp. NPDC029044 | reverse complement strand
CTGGGAGGCGAGCTGCGGGAACAGGGCGCGGGGCATGCCGAGCACCATGGCGATGATGTCGGGCCTTCGACCTGCCGGTCACCGGCCGCATCCCGCGCGCGCTGAACGGCCGCTACCTGCGCAACGGCCCCAACGTCCTGGGGCTGGAGGACCCGCGCGCCCACCACTGGATGCTCGGCGAGGGCATGGTGCACGGGGTGCGGCTGCGCGAGGGCCGGGCGGAGTGGTACCGCAACCGCTGGCTGCGGTCCTCGCAGGTGGCGAAGAAGCTCGGGGAGCGGTACCCGGGTCCGGTGCCGCCGGACGACTTCCCGTGCAACACCCATGTGATCCCCTACCGCGGGCGGATCCTCGCCCTCCAGGAGAGCGGGCCGCTGCCGTACGAGCTCGACGACGAGCTGAACACCGTCGCGCCGTACGACTTCCGGGGCACCCTGAAGGGCCCGCTCACCGCTCACACCAAGTTCGACGTGCACGCCGAGGAGCTGCACGCGATCGCCTACCACCCGACCTGGGACCATGTGAGGCACCTGGTCGTCGGCCCGGCCGGCCGGGTCGTGCGGACCACGAGGATCCCGGTGGCGGACGCGCCGATGATCCACGACTTCGCGCTCACCGAGAACCATGTGGTGATCCTCGACATGCCGGTCACCTTCGACCCGGGGGGAGCCGAGCGCGGCGACATCGTGCCGTACGTCTGGAACGACCGGCATCCGGCACGGGTCGGCGTGCTGCCCCGAGCGGGCGGCGCGGTCCGCTGGTTCGAGGTCGACCCGGTCTACTACTCGCACACCCTCAACGCCTACGAGGAGGGGCCGCGCATCGTCGTCGACATGACCAACTTCGACGCGCCGTTCCTCGTCGCCGGCAACGGCTCGGGCGGCCCCTACGGAGCGGGCACGCCCCGGCTCGACCGCTGGACGGTCGACCTGCGCCAGGGGCGGGTGCGGACCAGGACCCTCGACGACCGCCCCCAGGAGTTCCCCCGGGTCAACGAGGCGCTGGTGTCCCGCCGGCACCGGTACGGCTACTCGGCGGCGGCCGCGGAGATGTCGCTCGCCTACCAGGCGGTCGACGGCACACCGCCCGACCGGGCCTTCACCAACGCGCTCATCAAGCACGACCTGCTGCGCGGCACGTCCGAGATCCACCGGCTGCCCGGGGGCGCGGCGGCGAGCGAGGCCGTGTTCGTGCCGTCCGACCCGTGCGACGGGCAGGCCGCGGAGGACGACGGGTATGCGATCGCGTATGTGCACAACCCCGACCGCGGGGCGTCGGACCTGGTGATCCTCGCGGCCCAGGACTTCACCGGGGAGCCGGTGGCCCGGATCCATCTTCCGGGACGGGTGCCGCTGGGCTTCCACGGGAGCTGGATTCCCGACGCGTGAACCCCGGCGATGCGCGATGGTGGACGTATGCATGCGAAGGACATCCTCATCGACGGTTTCAGCCGCATCCGCGAAGAAGTCCACGCCACCGTCGAGGGGCTCGGGCCGGACGAGCTGGCCGCCCGCCCCTCACCCGACACCAACTCGATCGCCTGGCTGGTCTGGCACCTCACCCGCGTCCAGGACGACCACATGGCCGACGCCTTCGGCCTGGACCAGGTGTGGCTGTCCCGGGACTGGGAGAAGCGCTTCGGTCTCGACCTGCCCCGCCGCGACACCGGCTACGGCCACAGCCCCGCCAAGGTCGCACGGGTCAAGGTCGACTCGGGTGAGCTGCTGACCGGCTACTACGACGCCGTGCACGACCAGAGCCTGGACGCCCTGCGGGGCCTCGCCGCCAAGGACCTGGAGCGGGTCGTCGACGACCGCTGGGACCCGCCGGTCACCCTGGGCGTCCGGCTGGTCAGCGTCCTGTCCGACGATCTCCAGCACGTCGGACAGGCCGCCTACCTGCGCGGGCTGCTTCAGAGCGCGGCGGCGTAACCGGGCAGCACCACGTCCCGGATCAGCGCGTTCCGCTCGTCGAAGGGGATGAACGCGCTCTTCAGGGCGTTCACGGTGACCGTGCGCAGATCCTCGACGGTCCAGCCCGCCTGCTCGACCAGCAGGGACATCTCGCGGGTCATGGTCGTGCCCGACACGAGGCGGTTGTCGGTGTTGAGGGTGACGCGGAAGCCGAGGTCCTTGAGCGCGGTGATCGGGTGCTCGGCGATCGAGGTGGCGGCGCCCGTCTGGAGGTTGGACGTCGGGCACATCTCCAGGGCGATGCGCCGGTCGCGCACCCAGCCCGCCAGCCGCCCGAGCTTGCCCGCCGCGAGGTCCGGGATGTCGTCGGTGATCCGCACACCGTGCCCGATGCGCTGGGCGCCGCACACCTGGAGGGCCTGGTGGATGCTGGGCAGGCCGTGCGCCTCGCCGGCGTGGATGGTGAACGGCACGTTCTCGCGGCGCAGGTGCTCGAAGGCCGCGAGGTGGTCGGCGGGCGGGAAGCCGTCCTCGGCGCCGGCGATGTCGAAGCCGACGACACCGGCGTCGCGGAACGCCACGGCCAGGTCGGCGGCCTCGCGCACCCGGTCGAACATCCGCATGCCGCAGAGCAGGGTGCCGACCCGCACCGGCGTGCCCGCGGCGGCAGCCTTGGCCATGCCCGCCGCCAGACCCTCCTGGACGGTCTCGACGACCTCGGCCATGGTCAGCTCGCCGTTGGTGTTCAGCTCGGGGGCGTAACGCACCTCGCCGTAGACGACACCGTCGGCGGCCAGGTCGAGCACGTACTCCTCGGCCGTGCGCAGCAGGCCCTCGCGGGTCTGCATCACGGCGAGGGTGTGCTCGAAGGTGGCTATGTAGCGGACCAGGTCGCCGGAGTTGGCGGCCTCGTAGTACCAGGCGGCGAGCTCGTCCGGGTCGGTGGTGGGCAGGGTGTGGCCGACCGCGTCGGCCAGCTCCACCACGGTGGCGGGGCGCAGGCCGCCGTCGAGGTGGTCGTGCAGGACGGCCTTGGGGAGGCGGCGGATCAGATCGGCGTCTACGCGCGTAGCAGTCATGGCGGGTCTTTCCTCGGGCGGGTGGTTCGAAGCGGCGGGGGGATCAGCCGGCAGGCTGGAGCAGGTCCCAGCGGTTGCCGTACAGGTCCTGGAAGACGGCGACGGTCCCGTACGGCTCGTGCCGCGGCTCCTCCAGGAACGCCACGCCCGCGGCGGTCATCCGGGCGTGGTCGCGGGCGAAGTCGTCGGTGTGCAGGAAGAAGCCGACCCGTCCACCGGTCTGGTCCCCGACCCGGGCGGCCTGGACGTCCCCCTTGGCGCGGGCCAGCAGCAGACCGGTACCGGCTCCTGGGGCACCGGGTTCGACGACGACCCAGCGCGATCCGTCGGGCCGGGGCGCGTCCTCGACGAGCCGGAATCCGAGGGCGTCGGTGTAGAAGCGGATCGCCTCGTCGTAGTCGTCGACGACGAGGGTGACCAGGGCGATACGTCTCATCGAGAGCCTCTCGGAGCGGGCGGTTGACCGGAGAGGTTATACGTAAAACCCCGGGGATGCCAACTACGTGCCCGACCTCCGGATCCGCGACTGTAACTACTAGTATGTACACTCGCGATCGACGACTTCAGGAGGCCCCATGCCCTTCGTCCGCATCGACACGCTCCGAGCCGGTCCCGAGCGCCTCGCCGCACTCGGCCGTGCCGTGCACGACGCCCTGACGGAGACCATCGGCATACCGCCCGACGACCGGTTCCAGGTGCTGACGGACCACGACGGCGCGAGCGGCACCCTGCGGTATGACGACTACCTCGGCGTGCACCGCGACGACGGCATCGCGTACGTCGCGGTCACACTCCGGTCCGGCCGCACGCCTGCACAGAAGCAGGCGCTCTACCGCAGGATCGCGGAACTGGCCCACGCGTACGCGGGCACGGAGCCGCGGAACGTGTTCGTCGTCCTGACGGAGAACGGGTCGGCGGACTGGTCGCTGGGCGAGGGGGCCGCGCAGTATCTCGACAGCCCGAGGCCCCCGGCCTAGGACCGTGGTCCGAGGATCCCAGGTCTGTGGCCCGAGGTGCCGGGCGGCGCCGCTCGCTACCGTCCTGTCCATGAAGATCACCGAGCCACCCCGCACCCCAGAACAGCGCAAGACGGACCTGCTAGGTCGCCTGGAGAGCGAGATCGACATCTGGGTCGCGACGGCCGACGCCGAAGGAATGCCCTGTCTCGTGCCGCTGTGGTTCGTGTGGCACGACGAGGCCGTGTGGCTGTGCACCCGGCTGACCAATCCCACCGGCCGCAATCTGCGGGACGGCGGGCGGGCCCGGCTGGCCCTCGGGGACACCCGGGACGTCGTGCTGGTCGACGGTGAGGTGCGCACCTACCCGATGGGGGACGTGCCGCCCGCGGCGGTCGAGGCGTTCCGCGCGAAGACCGGCTGGGATCCGCGCGGGGGTCACGCGTCGTACGCGTTCTTCCGGGTGCAGCCGCGCGCGGTGCAGGCGTGGTGCGAGGTGCACGAGCTGCCACGCAGGCATCTCATGCGGGAGGGCGTCTGGGCCGTGTGACGGTACGTCAAACCGGGTCCCTGCGCAGCCGGTTGAGCCTTGCCAGCTCCTCGTCGGTGAGACGGATCGCGCCCGCCGCCACGTTCTCCGCGAGATGGTCGGGGTTGCCGGTGCCGGGAATGGCGAGGACGTGGGGGCCCTGGTGCAGGGTCCACGCGATGCGGATCTGGGCGGGGCTGGCGCCATGGGCCCGGGCCACGGCGCGGACATCCTCGTCGTGGGCGGTTGTGGCGCCCCGCTCGGCGGCCTCGCCCGCGACGGCGTAGAACGGCACGAAGGCGATGCCCTGCTCGCCGCAGACCCGGAGCAGTTCGTCGCCGTCGGTGTCGGGACGGTCGAGCGCGTACCGGTTCTGGACGCAGACCACGGGGGCGATGGCCCGGGCCTCGGCGAGATGGCGGGGCGTGACGTTGGAGATGCCGAGGTGCCGGATCAGGCCCGCCTCGCGCAGTTCGGCCAGTGCCCCGAAGTGGTCGGCGATCGAGTCGTACTGCGGCATCCGGCGCAGGTTGACCACGTCCAGGTGGTCGCGGCCGAGCTGGCGCAGGTTCTCCTCCACGTGGCCGCGCAGGTCCTCGGGCCGGGCGGAGGTGCCCCACTCCCCGTCGTAGGCACGGTACGGGCCCACCTTGGTGACGATGACCAGGTCGTCGGGGTAGGGCGCGAGTGCGCTGTTGATCAGTTCGTTGTTGGCGGAGCGCAGCGAGGAGAAGTAGAAGGCGGCCGTGTCGATGTGGGTGACGCCGAGGTCGATCGCCTTGCGCAGTACGGCGATCGACCGGTGGCGGTCGCTCGGTGTGCCGTGGTGGAAGGCGGCGCTGCCCGTCAGCCGCATCGCGCCGAAACCGAGGCGGTGGACGGGCAGGTCGCCGAGTTTCCAGGTGCCCGCGGCGTCCGCGGTGATCGTCTGTGAGCTCATCGGCGGAGTCTCACACACGGCACGCGGGCCGGCGAAGCCGGTTTACGGATACGTGTACGTGTTGAGGGTGGTGACGGCGGAGGCCGGGTTGCCGCGGTCGTAGTGGTCCACGGCGAGGAAGTTGGGCTTCTTGCGGGCGGCCGGCTGGCAGAACCTCTGGGCGCGGTCGGCGAGTTTGGTGTTGTCCGTGCCGGCCGTGCCGGCGAGCGGGACGTCACGGAAGTGGTTCATGACGAACAGCGGACGGAACCCGGGTTCGGTGCGGGTCAGCGGGATGTTGGTGTCGGCGCCGTACCAGCGGCTGTAGCAGGACCAGTCGGAGGTGCCGAGGCCGGAACCCATGGACCAGTGGTTCTCGACGGTCCACTCACGCTGGTACATGACCCCGAAGCTGTCCCGGGTCAGGCCCGCCGCCTGGTCGGCGGAGCGGCTGTGGTCGGTGAAGATCAGCAGCCGGTCACCGGCTGCGGCCAGTTCCGCCGTCGTCGGCCAGCCCTTCTGCCGTACGCCGGTGAGGTCGGGCCGATAGAGCACGTCCGACAGACCGTTCACGCGGGCGAGTTCGGCGCGCAGGACGGCCGGGTCGACGTAGTCCTCCAGGAAGACGGTGACGAACTGGTCGGGGTGGGCCTTGAGGAAGTCGACCATGCGCTGGAGGTCGACCCACAGAGCGACCGGTCTGCTGACGAGGGTGCAGCTGTTGTGGCAGAGGATCGCACCGTCGGGCGTCTGGTGGATGTCCAGCATGAATCCGCGGACTCCGTCGGCCAGTTGGCGTTCGATGCCGCGGGTCTGGTTGGGCACGAGGTTCACGAAGGGTGGCGCGAAGCCGCCGTCGACGCCGTTGGCGTACGCGTTGTGCGTGGTGAGGAAGGTGACCTGGTCCAGGGTGCGCCGGTCCTGCGGCGGCATGGGCCGGGTGGCGGGTGTGACCGGGGTGAGGTACCAGGCGGCGAGGTCACCGGATCCGCCGACGGCGAGCCGGGCCGGGTAGGTGGCGCCGGACGGCTTGGGCGCGACCGTGAGGTGGCGGGTGGTTCCCGGGGCCTTGAGGGTGTAGCGGTCGGCGCCGATCGGGCTGACCTCCCACCCGGCGTCGGCGCTCGCGCAGGCGACGGTCGCGGCCAGGTCGCCGCTGCGGCCGAGACAGCTGCCGGCCGCGTCGGTGCTCTCCAGGACGTACGAGGAGCCGCTCGGCTTCAGCTGCCACTGCTGGCGGTCCTCGTTGCCGCGGGGTCTGTGCTGCTCGATCGCGCCGCCGTTGTCGGCCGCGTTGAGCCCGGTCGTGGCGCTCTGGACGTAGTACGGGCCCGGAGCCGGAACGGCGGCGGCAGCGGGCTGGGGAGCCACGACCGCGGCGGCCAGTGCCGCGGTCGTGGCGAGCAGGGCGTGGGGGGTGCGCAGACGCATGAGGGAAGCCCTTCGGTTATCCGTCAGGTTCATGACATCCCGCATGACACCACGCCGCACGGCCCCGCGTCAGCAGTACAGGTTGCCCCCGGGTGACGTGCCGAGGATCTGGGTGAACCGCTGGTAGTTGTTCACCCGGCTCTGCACCTGCGCCGGGTTCTTTCCGTCGCACTCCAGGGAGCCGTTGATGCTGCGGATCGTCTGGCCGAACCCGGCGCCGTTCACCATGGCGTTGTGCGGGGTCATGGAACCGGGGCCGGTCTGGGTGTTCCAGTACCACAGGGCGGTCTTCCACGCGACGGCCGAGTCGTTCTGCACCAGCCAGGGGTTGTTCAGCAGGTCGATGCCGAGCGCGTCGCCCGCGGCCTTGTAGTTGAAGTTCCAGCTCAGCTGGATCGGGCCGCGCCCGTAATAGGCGGCCTGCCCGGCCGGACAGCCGTAGGGCCGTCCCCAGTCGCAGTAGTGCGGGTAGTTCGCGGTGTTCTGCTCCACCACGTGCACCAGACCGCCGGTCTCGTGGCTGACGTTGGCGAGGAAGGCGGCGGCCTCCTGCTTCTTCACCGTGTCGCTGCCGGTGTTGGCGAAGCCGGGGTAGGCACTGAGGGCCGCGGTGAGCCCGCTGTAGCTGTAGAACGCATTCCGGTTCGGGAACATCTGGTTGAACTGGGCCTCGCTCACCACGAAGCGCGCGTTGGGCGTGCCGGGGCCGTTGTCGCAGGCGTACGGCTCCCAGTACCAGGTGCTGATGACCGGGTCGTAGCCCGGGTTGGCGTGCTCGGCGATGTACGCCTTGCCGTCGGTGTAGCGGACGACGTCGCCGGCGTTGTACGACTTCCCGGCCGTCCAGTTCGGGTAGCTGGAGCAGGCGGCGGCCGAGGCGTTCGAGGCGGGCAGGAGCACCGGCGCGGTGCCGGCGAGGGCGAGGGTGGCCAGGACTGCGGAGATGCGGCGTCTCGACACGGGTTCAACTCCTTCGCGGAGCACGGCCGCACCCTGACGAGGGCAGGGCGAGGAAGGCCCTTGCCCGCACGCGCCGGTGGTCCGGTCACGGCGTGGGGGCGGCCGTGGTGGGGGGCTGTGGTGCCACACTCAACCGCGTTGGTCTGTACCAGTCAAGGGTGTAGACCAGTCAGGTATAGACCTGTTGGCGTCCGCGCTGGCTGACGCCTCGTCATCCCGAGTCGGCTCGGCGCGATCGGCGACCCGTCCGGCGCTCCGGCGTCCGGCGCTCCGGCGTCCGGCGCTCACACGTGCGCCGGGTCCTCCAGCGCTGCCGCCAGCCGGCCCAGCAGGGACCGCAGCAGGTCCTCGTCGCCGCCGCCGAGCGGGGGCCGGTCCGCGCGGACCGCCCGGTCGAGGCGCTGCCAGTACTCCTGGCCGCGCGGGGTGAGATGGGCGAGGATGCGGCGCCGGTCGAACGGGTCGACCCTGCGGTGCACCAGGTTCTGGTCGACGAGCTGGTCGACCAGTTTGGTCAGTGTCGGCGGCGGCAGGAAGGCGGCCTCCGCCAGCCCCGTCATGTGGTGCCCCTCGCCGTCGGAGAGCGAGGCGAGCACCCGCCACGCGTCCAGGGAGCAGCCCTCCGCCTCCAGCACACCCTGCAATCGCCGCGCCACGAGTCGTTCGGCCCGCGTCAGCAACTGCGCGAGGTCGTCGGGCCGACGCGGGGTGGGGCTGGGCATCCTGCTCCTAGGTCACGAGGGGTGTCCATCGTAGGAGACGCACTGGAGTTCGTCCCGTGGAGCCGGAATCATGACGCCATGTTCCGGCACGACCGCCCCGCGCCCGAGTGGTTCACGGCCGACGACTCCGTGCTCGGCGTGGCCCTCGTCTTCCCCCTTCAGGGGCCGGCCGGGATCTTCGGGCCCACCTGTGAGCTGTGCGCCCGGCTGGCCGCCGAGGAGGTCAACCGGGACGGTGGCGTGCTCGGCAGGGAGCTGCGGCTGGTGCCGGTCGACGGCTCGGGCGCGCCGCACGAGATCGCCGACGAGGTCGGGGCGCTGGTGGACCTGGGGGCCGTGCAGGGCGTCACCGGTTGGCACATCTCCTCCGTACGGCAGGCGCTGGCACCCCGGATCGCACACCGCGTCCCGTACGTGTACACCGCGCTGTACGAGGGCGGGGAGGACACGGCGGGGGTCTTCCTGACGAGCGAGACCCCGCGCGACCAGCTCCGGCCGGCGATGCAGCTGCTGGCCCGCGAGCGCGGGGTGCGGCGCTGGTTCGTCGTGGGCAACGACTACGTGTGGCCGCGGCACACGGCCCGTTCGGCCCGCGGGTACGCCCGGGACTGCGGCGGGTGCGTCGCCGGCGAGGCCTATCTCCCGCTCGGCACCCACGACTTCGCCCCGGTGCTCCGCCGCGTCGAACGCTCCGGCGCCGACGCGGTGCTGATGCTGCTCGTCGGCAGTGACGCGGTGCGCTTCAACCGGGAGTTCGCCGCGTACGGACTGGACACGTGCTGCCTGCGGCTGAGCACCCTGATGGACGAGAACATGCTGGTGGCGAGCGGCCCCGCCGCGACCGAGGACCTCTTCAGCACGGCCGGGTTCTTCGCCTCGCTGGCCAATCGCGACACCCTCGACTTCCACGGGCGGTACGCCGCCCGCTACGGCGTCGAGGCGCCCGCCCTCGGCAGCCTCGGCGAGTCCTGCTACGAGGGTGTACTGCTGCTGGCCGCACTGCTGAAACGGGCCGGGGCGCTGGACGTCTCGGCGATCGGCGCGGCGGCCGGCGCGGGGACGGTGTCGTACGAGGGCCCGCGCGGGCTGCTCCGCCTCCGGGACGCCCATGTGCGCCAGCGGATCTACCTGGCACGGGCCGACGGGCTGGACTTCGACGTCCTCACGGAGCTGGACGCCCGCCTCTGACGGCACACTCCGGTCCGCGCCTGCCGGATGTGCGGCCGGTCGGCCGGCGACACGCCCCCCGGGTCGGCGCACCGCACCGCCCGGCCGCGAGAATCCCTCCCATGACCACCACACCTCATCCCCTCGTGGCCCGCGCCCAGCGACTGGCCGGCGATCTGCTCCTCCCGCAGGCCGAGCGCGTCGACCAGGAGGGGGTGCCGGCGAGCCATGTCGAGGCGGTGAAGCGGGCGGGGCTCCTCGGTGTGGTCGCGCCGCAGGAGTACGGCGGGGCCGACGCGCCCGTGGCCGTGGCGCGGGAGACCGCGGAGATCCTGTCCGGGGCGTGCTGCTCCACCTGGTTCGTGCAGACACAGCACCACACACCGGTGAAGCTGCTCGCCACCTACGCCTCTCCCGTCCGGGAGAAGCTGCTGCGGCCGCTGGCGACCGGCGAGCTGATGGCGGGCATCGCGTTCGCCCATGTCCGTGCCTTCCCCCGGGTGCCCGTGCGGGCCGTTCCCGAGGAGGGCGGCTGGCGGTTCGAGGGCAGGGTGCCCTGGTACACGGGCTGGGGCCTGAACGACGTGATGCTGCTGGCCGGCGTGACGGACACGGCCGAGGTGGTGTTCGTGTTCGCCGAGGCGCGCGAGCAGCCGGGGCTCACGGCGTCGGCACCGATGCGGCTCGCGGCTCTCACCGCCGCCCGTACGGTCTCCCTGGAGCTGGACGGCCTGCGGGTGCCGGAGGAGGCCGTCGTGCTGCGCACGCCCCAGGAGGAGTTCGCCCAGGTCGACCTGCCCCGGGCCGCCAACACCAGTCCGGCCGTGTTCGGGGTCGCGTACGCGGCGCTGGACCTGGTGGCGCGCACACCGGACGGCGAGGAGACGGCCCGGTCGCTGCGGACCCGGCTCGACGAGGTCCGGCAGGACGCCTACGCCCTGGCCGACCAGCCCGCCGCGCCCGGCTGCGTACCGGAGCGACTGGCCGTGAAGACCCGTGCGTACGACCTCCTGCGGGCGGCCACCACCGCGGCGATCGTCGCCGGGGGCGGGCGTGCCATGGATCTGGGCAGCCGGGCGCAGCGGCTGGCGCGCGAGGGGATGTTCCTGCTGGTGCAGGGCCAGACGGCCGAGGCACGCCGGAGGCACCTCGGCTCGCTGGCGGCGTCCGGCTAGCGGAGGTGCGGCATGGCCGGCGTCCGGTCCGTTCGGTCCATCCCGTCCATCCCGTCCGTCCGGTCCGTCCGGTCCGTCCGGGAGGGGGTCTTTCCGCAGAACTCCGCTTCGATGACGTCGATGTAGAGGGAGGAGTCGGGGAGCCAGTCTCCGTTGATGTTGAACGTGAGCTGGTGCTCGCCGTCCTGGGTGCCGACCATCGCGGACAGGGAGCCGTTCGTCCGGCCGCTCTTGCCCATCACCTTCACACCGCAGGACAACTGCGCGAACTCGACTCCGAGTCCGTATCCGATGCCTGGACCGGCCGGAACCTCCTCGAACATCTCGTTCAGCTGCCGCGGGGGCAGCAAGCGGCCCTTTACGAGGGCGCGTTGGAAGCGGTTGAGGTCGCCGCCGGTGGAGATGACGTCGCCGGCCGCGCCCAGCCAGGTCATGTTCTGCTCCGTGGCGTCGTGTATCTCGGCGTCGGGGGCGTCCTGGTGGAGCCGGGAGTAGCCGACAGGGTGGGGTTCGGGCATGTGGGGTGCCGTGCCGGGGAACGACGTCCCGTGCAGCTTCAGCGGCCGGAGGATGCGGCGGGTGATCTCCTGGGCGTAGCCGCGGCCGGTGACCTTCTCGATGACCATGCCCGCGACGATGAAGTTGGTGTTGGAGTACGACGGTTCGTTCTCCGGGCCGGGCTGCGGTGGGCGCCGCAGAGCGATCGCCACCAGTTCCTCGGGGGTGTGGGTGTCGTACCGGTGCTCCGGGAATCCGGGCCCCGCGGCGTCGTGGATGAGGTCGGGGTCGTCGGTGTAGTTGGGGATGCCACTGGTGTGGTTGAGGAGCCGGCGCAGTGTGACCTCGTCACCGTCGTGGCCGTTGCCGCGCAGCAGGCCGGGCAGCCATCGCTCGACCGTGTCGTCCAGGCTCAGTCTGCCTTCCGCCTCCAGCTGGAGCAGGACGGTCGCGATGAACGTCTTGGTGATGCTGGCTCCGCGGAAGTGTTCACCGGCCGACCGCTTGCGGCCGGTCGACGTGTCGGCGTAGCCGGACCGGCCGAACCAACTGCCGTTGCCGTCCCGGACTGTGGCCGCCGCCCCGGGGAGACCGCCCTGCTCGACCAGGGCTCGTAACGCGGCCCGCGTCGCCTCGTGGCCGTGCTGCGGCCCGGCGGCCTGCGCCGCCGGGGCGAGTGCCACCGTGCCGGCGGACAGCGCCACGGCCAGAACGACCGAGACGGAGCGTGCGGCGCGCAGTTTCATACCTGTGCCTCCTGATCACCGAGGGGCGGGGTTGCCTCCTCGGTGACCAGGACGCCCGCGCACGGCTCCAGGGTTGATCTTCCGGACGGGGAGGACCGGAGGTCAGCTCGCGACCGGCACGAAGGGAGCAGGAGCCGCGGGCACGGTCTCCTTGCCGCCGGGGTGCCGCCACAGTCCCTGCGCGGCGAGGCGCGGCAGGACACCCTCACCGAACCAGTACGCCTCCTCCAGGTGCGGATAGCCGGAGAGGATGAACTCGTCGATGCCCAGGGCGTGGTACTCCCTGATCCGCTCGGCGACCTCGTCGTGGCTGCCGACCAGGGCGGTGCCCGCCCCGCCGCGCACCAGGCCGATGCCGGCCCACAGGTTGGGGTGGATCTCCAGACGGTCGCGGCGGCCGCCGTGCAGGGCGAGCATGCGCTGCTGCCCCTCGGACTCGCTGCGGGCGAGGCCGGCCTGCACCGACGCCACGGTCTCCGCGTCGAAGCCGTCGAGCAGCCGGTCCGCCTCGGCCCAGGCCTGCTCGGCGGTGTCACGGGTGATGACGTGCAGCCGGATGCCGAAGCGCAGGGTGCGGCCCCGCGCTTCGGCCAGCGACCGGATCCGGGCGATCTTCTCGGCGACCTGGGCGGGCGGTTCGCCCCAGGTGAGATAGACGTCGGAGTGCCGGGCGGCGATCTCACCGGCGATGGGCGAGGAGCCGCCGAAGTAGATTTCGGGCACGGGGTCGGGGACCCGGGCCAGCGCCGCGTCCTCCACGCGGACGTGTTCGCCGTGCAGGTCGACGGCCCCGCCTTCCCACAACCCCCGGACGACGTCGAGGAACTCGCCGGTGCGGCGGTATCGCCCGTCCTTGTCGAGGAAGTCCCCGAAGGCGCGCTGCTCCTTGTTCTCGCCGCCGGTGACGACGTTGAGCAGCAGCCGTCCGCCGGTCTGACGCTGGAAGGTGGCGGCCATCTGCGCGGCGAGCGTGGGTGAGATGAGACCCGGCCGGAAGGCGACGAGGAACTTCAGGCGTTCGGTGTGCTGGGCGACCATCGCCGTGGTGAGCCACGCGTCCTCGCACCAGGCACCGGTGGGCGTGAGGGCACCCGCGAAGCCCACCTCCTCGGCAGCTCGGGCGATCTGGCTCAGGTAGGCCACCGTCGGCGGCCGGTCCCGCCCTGACGCGGTGGCCGGGGTGCCGTGACCGCCGCCGACGACATGGCGGCTGTCGCCGTTGGTGGGCAGGAACCAGTGGAAGGTGAGGGGCACGGGGGTCTCCGATCGAGGGGTGGTGCGACGGCGCGGCGGCGGGCGGGGGTCAGCCCGCCACGGCCAGCAGCGGGGTGCGGCCGAGCGCGGCGGAGAACTGATCGATCACCTGGCCGAGTGCCTCGGTGGCGGCCGGCGCTACGGCCAGGGTGCCGTCGTCCCGCACGGCGAGGTCCTTGTCGAGGGTGAACCAGCCCTGCACGATGTGGGCCGCACCCATGGAGGTGAGCACCGGGCGCAGCGCGTAGTCGATGGCCAGGACGTGGGCGACACTGCCGCCGGTGGCGAGCGGCAGCACGGTCTTGCCGGCGAGGGCGTACTGCGGGAGCAGGTCCAGCAAGGCCTTCAGGACACCGGAGTAGGACGCCTTGTAGACGGGGGTGCCGACGACGACGCCGTCGGCCCGCGCGAACAGCTCGGTGGCCTCGACGATCGCGGGGTGGCGGAAGTCCGCGCCGAGCAGGGCCTCCGCGGGGATGGTGCGGACGTCGAGTGGGATCACGTCATGGCCCTGGGCCGCCAGCCGCTGGTCGAGGTGGCGCAGCAGTCGGCTGGTGCGGGAGGAGGCGGAGGGGCTGCCGGAGACGGACAGGACGGTGGCCATGGGCTCTCTTTTCCGGGAGAAGGCGCGACTGCGCGGGGCACGACCGAATTTCGGGTTCTCCGCTGGAGAAGGGCGCGCCGGAGCAACGAATTCAGGCGTGAGGGAACTTCACCGCACAGGGCGTCGCCTCGGCACGACAAGAGTCGTCCGACGGCGGATGAGGCGGTGAGTGGAAGCGGCGAGCCGGGAGACTCAGGCTGCGGCGCGACAGGAAGCGCTGGAGACGCGTGCGAGGTCGACGTGGCGTCGCCGCGTGAGGTCCAGTCGCATGGTCATGCCATGGATCGTGGCAGCGGGGACGGCGCCCGTCAAGAAATCCGCGGCCCATCTCGTATGACGGACCGCGGATTTCGCGGAAGGTGACCTGAAAGGCCGTGCGGGACGGAGGAATTCAGTCCTCGTCCGCCGGGACGACCACGAGGAAGGCGTCCGACTCCAGGTCCATCACGACGGTGGCGGCCTCGCCCTCGGCACGGCGGCGGGCCGCGTACTCCTCCGCGGGCCACGATCCGCGCGGAGACCCCGCCGGGAACCGTTCCAACACCTTCGCGCTGATGGCCGCAGTCACGTCCGCTGCCCTCCCCTGTCCCGCGCCGCCCGCCGGGCGACGTCGATCGGTCGCTGTCGTACACATCCGGATGCCCCCGATCCGGCCGGACATGTACCGCCGGGTAGATTCCGCACCTCTCGCCGACCTCTACACATAAAGGGGACATAAGAGCAGAATGATGCTTACGCGGCGTTTACCGCATACCCCTCCAGACGCGGGCGCCCTGCACCATGAAGGAGACGAGTCATGGCCAACGTCTCGCCCACCAGAGGTGACATCACCAGCCACCCTGACGCCTCCGAGATGCGGGATCGGTACGCCCGCGTGCTCGGCGGCCGCGATGTGGCGCTCGTGGACGGACCGGTGTTCCTGCTCGGTCTGTACTGCGCCGCCTCCCCGTGGATAGTCCACTACACGACCAGCCAGCCGGCACTCGTGACCCACAACCTGATCATGGGGATCGCGATCGGCCTGCTGGCGCTCGGCTTCACTCGTGCTCCCGAGCGCATGTACGGCCTGAGCTGGGCCATGTGTGCCCTCGGGGTCTGGATGATCATCTCGCCGTGGATCGTGGGCGAAAGCCCGGACGCCGGGGTCGTGTGGAACAACATCATCATCGGTGCACTGGCCGTGGTACTCGGGCTGGTGTGCGCCGGAACTGCGGCGAAGGCCTCGCCCAGGCCGTAGCGAAAACGCCGGAAAGGAGCCGAAGGCCGGTCCGCGCCCCGGACCGGCCCGCCCATGACAGCCGTCGGCGGCAGCCGCCGCACGGGCCTCATGGGTGACTCGTCGGCGCCGCGCGGACCGAAGGGGGCGTCCCCGGTCGGCGGGCGGGTCACCGGGCCACAAGGTCACGGGCCTCGACAGGAGCCGGGAGAACGGCGACCGCGCCGACCTCAGGGACCGCGACGCGCTGCTGCGCGCGACCTGTACTCGTACGGCGTCGTGGTCGTCAGCGGCACGAAGCCCAGGCGTTCCAGGATCGGCCGGCTCTGGCTGGAGGCGTCCACCTGGAGGTAGCGGTAGCCACGGGCCGCGGCCGCGCGGGCGCGGTGGGCCACCAGCGTGCGGTAGATGCCGCGGCCACGCCACTCCTGGACGGTGCCGCCGCCCCACAGTCCGGCGAAGGGTGTGCCGGGTACGAGTTCCATGCAGGCCGCGCTCACCGGCTCGTCGCCGGCCATCGCCACGACGGCGACGACGGTGTCCGGGTCGGCCGACAGTCGGGCGAGGAGCTGATGGCGCAGCCAGGCGCTGTCCGCGCCGAACGCCTTATCGTGGACGTCGGCCACGAGAGCGACGCCCGCCGGGTCGGTGACGGGCTCGACGCGCACGCCCTCGGGCGGCTCGGCGCCGTGGGCCAGACCGGCGGCCTCGCCGATCATCAGCGTCTCCTCGGGCCCGGGCGTGAACCCTGCCTCGCACAGCCGCCGCCCGAGGTCGGCCGGGCGGTCGTGCCCGTACAGCTTCCACTCGAAGTCGAGACCGAGTCCGGTGTAGAGGCCGATCTGCGCGGCGATCACCGCGTCCGCCCCGGCCTCGTCGAGGGCGGACCACACGATGCCGTTCCAGCCCTGCGGAGAGGCGACCTGCCGGACGACACCGCCGGTCCGCTCGACCCGGGCGCCGGGGCCGTCCGGCCGCGCTCCCACCCGCAGGTCGCGGTCGAACAGGGCGAGCAACTCGGCATGATCCATGGGCAGACCTCACCAGCCGCCGGGCCGGACGGCAAACGGTTTTCCGGTCCGGCGGCACCCTTGCGGCCTGCGGCCCCGTTCCTTCCGCCCGGCGCACCGCCGCCCTATGGTCCTGTTGATCGCGTCGTCACGGGAAAGGCCGGCCCATGGTCGTGAAGGACACGGAACTGCCGCACTTGCGCCGCTGCGTGGAGCTGGCCGCCGAGGCGCTGGAGGCCGGGGACGAGCCGTTCGGTTCGGTCCTGGTGGGAGCGGACGGCACCGTCCTCGCCGGGGACCGCAACCGGGTGGCCTCGGGCGACCGCACCCGGCACCCCGAGTTCGAGCTCGCGCGCTGGTCGGCGGCACACCTCACGCCCGGGGAACGGGCGGCCGCCACGGTCTACACCTCCGGCGAGCACTGCCCGATGTGCGCGGCCGCGCACGCCTGGGTCGGCCTCGGGCGCATCGTCTACGTCGCCTCGTCCGAGCAACTCGCCGCCTGGCTGGGCGAGTTGGGTGCCCCTGTGGGGCCGGTCCGGCCACTCCCCGTGCAGGAGGTCGCACCCGGTGTCACCGTGGACGGACCGGTGCCCGAACTGACGGACCAGGTCAAGGAGTTGCACATCAGGTTCCACCGCGGACGCCACTGAGACGTCACGGCGAGGCTCCGATCCGCCCCGACGGGCGTCCGCCCGAGATGCAGGGCCGCTCGGACGAACCTACGATCGATTTCAATTGGCCCAGGCGTAAGACCAGGCGTACGCCCCGGTCTCCCCGACGGGGGGAGGCACATGTCCTCGCTGCCGGCACGTCGGCTCATGACCGTCTACGTCATCCTGGTCGCGGTCGTCACCGTCGTGTACATGACCGTCCCGGTGATGGTTCCCGTGATGTGGGCCGTGATGGGGCTGGCCGGTGTCGCCGCCATCGTGATCGGGACACGCCTGCACCGGCCCGCCCACCCGTGGCCCTGGTGGGTCCTGGCCGCCGGCTTGCTCGTCTTCATCGCGGGAGACACGTACTACTTCGTGATGGAGCAGTACCTGGGAGCCTCCAACCCGTTCCCGTCCCCGGCCGACGCCTGCTACCTCGCGATGTACCCGCTCTTCGCGGTCGGCCTCCTGGGCCTGGTGCGCCATCGCTGGGCCAACCGCGACCTGCCGAGCCTGCTGGACGCACTGATCGTCACCGCCGGCCTCGCGCTGCCCGTGTGGGTGTACCTGGTACAACCGCTGACCGTGCTGCAGGGCCTGACCTGGCAGCAGCGGGCCATCAGCATCGCCTACCCCCTCGGCGACATCCTGGTGCTGGCCCTGCTGGTCAGGCTGCTCACCCCCAGCCCGGTCGACGGTTCCAATCGCGCCGTACGCCTGCTGGTGGTCGGCACCGTGACCCTGCTCGTGACGGACATCGCGTACGGGATCCTCCAGTTGAACGACGTATGGCAGACCGGCAGCCTGTTGGATCTCGGCTGGGTCGTCTTCTACACCGCCTGGGGCCTGGCCGCGCTCCAGCCCTCCATGATCGAACTGACGGCTTCCGTGCCCCAGCGGGAGTCCCTGCTGCCGCCGCGGCGCCGGCTGGTCATGCTCGCCGTGGCCACGCTCATCGCGCCGGGGATCCTGCTCTGGGAGGGGCTGAGCGGTCAGACCCGGGACGCCGCCGTGATCGCGGCGTTCTCAGGGGTGCTGTTCCTGCTCGTGATCCTCCGGCTGGCGGGGATGGTCGTGGCGCACCGTCACGCGGTGACGCGGGAGCTGGCCCTGCGGGGAGCCGCCGCCTCGCTGGTCTCCGCCTTCCGGCAGGAAGAGGTCGACCAGTCCTGCCACCGGGCGGTCGACCGGCTGATGGGCCCGGAGGTACCGCACCGGACGATGCTGCTCCCCACGGAGCACGCGACGGACCTGGGCGCCCACGGCACCCGGCTGGTCAGCCCGGCCGCCCTCGACCCCGAGGTCGCCGCCGCGCTCGGCGGCCTGCCGTCCGTCCTGGTGTGCCCCATGACCCAGCCCGACCGGCCGGCCAGAGCCGTGCCGGGCATCCTGCTGGTCGCCGCCCCCGAGCGGCAGCTCCACGAGACCTGGGGCTCCCTGGAGATCCTGGCCTCGCACGCGGGTCTGGCCATGGAGCGCGTCGCATTGCGCCAGGAGGTCATCCGTCGGGAGAACGAGGCGTACTTCCGCACCCTCGTCCGCAACGCCTCCGACGTGATCCTGATCCTGGAGGACGACGACACCATCCGGTACGCCAGCCCGTCCGCGCGGTCCGTCTTCGGCACCGACGAGCTGCTCGGCGTGTCCCTGCCGGACCTGGTGGACCCCGGTGACCGGCAGCGGGCGGCCCGGGAGCTGGCCGCCGTACGGGAGCGGGGTTCGGGGGCGGGCCACGACCACTGGTGGGTGCGGCGCCGGGAAGGGCGCGTCGAGGTGGAGGTCCGCTTCAGCGACTTCCGGGACGAGCGGACCGTGTCCGGTCTGGTGGTGACCCTGCGGGACGTGACCGAGCAACGGCGACTGGAGCAGGAGCTGACACAGCGCGCCTTCCACGACTCACTGACCGGTCTGCCCAACCGGACGCTGCTGCTGGAGCGGATCGAACGCGCCCTGCTGCGCGGCCGCCGCGAGTCGTCCCTGACCTGCCTCCTCTTCATCGACCTCGACGACTTCAAGCTGGTCAACGACACCATGGGGCACCGGGTGGGCGACCATCTGCTGGTCGCGGTCGGCAACCGGCTGTCCCGGACACTGCGGCGCACCGACACCGCGGCCCGGCTCGGCGGCGACGAGTTCGCCGTGCTGATGGAGGACGCCAAGCAGCCGCTGGACGCCGAGCTGCTCGCGGCGCAGGTGATCCAGACCCTGGGCAGGCCCTTCGACCTGGCCGACGAGTCGGTGACGGTGTCCGCCAGCGTGGGCGTGGCCACCGCGCGCGACAGCACGGACGCGGAAGAGCTGCTGGGCCATGCCGACCTCGCGCTGTACGCGGCGAAGGCGGCGGGCAAGCGGCAGTGGCGCCGCTTCAAGCCGCTGCTGCGCAGCCGCATGGTCGAACGGCACGATCTGCAGTCCCAGCTGGCCCAGGCGGTCGCCGACAAGGCGTTCGCGCTGCGCTACCAGCCGGTGGTGGACATCACGGCGGGCGAGGTCGTCGGGTTCGAGGCGCTGGTCCGCTGGCCGCACGAACACCGGCCGCCCGTCGCCCCGGAGCAGTTCATCAGCCTGGCGGAGGAGACCGGCCACATCGCCCCGCTGGGCTCGTGGGTGCTGGAGAACGCGGTCAGCGACATCATCGGGCTGCAACGGCTGCCGGGCCCCGGCCGTCCGCCGTACGTCAGCGTGAACGTCTCCGCCCGTCAGTTCCGCGACGCCGGGTTCATCGAGCAGGTCGGGGAGGCACTGAGCACCCCCGGGCTCGAACCGGGATCACTCCAGCTGGAGCTGACGGAGACGGTCCTGCTGCACCGCGACGACCGGCTCCAGACGGTGCTGAACACACTGAAGGAACTCGGGGTCCACATCGCGGTCGACGACTTCGGCACCGGCTTCTCGTCGCTGCGCTACCTGCGCGACTTCCCCATCGACGTACTCAAGATCGACAAGTCGTTCATCGACGACATCGCACAGGACGCCCAGCAGGTCGCCCTCGTCGAGGGCATCGTGCGGATCGCCGACACCCTGGGCCTGCAAGTGATCGCGGAGGGCATCGAGGACACCGCGCAGCGGGATCTGCTGGCCGGCATGGGGTGCCGGTTCGGGCAGGGGTTCCTGTTCGCCCGGCCGCTGACGGTGGAGCAGAGCGCGCACGTGCTGCGGGAACCGACCGCCCGCCCCTTCGCACCCCCGCAGACCCCGAGGCCCCGGGTC
Organism: Streptomyces sp. NPDC029044; assembly: GCF_040637495.1. NCBI lineage: Bacteria > Bacillati > Actinomycetota > Actinomycetes > Kitasatosporales > Streptomycetaceae > Streptomyces > Streptomyces sp. NPDC029044. The sequence continues at coordinate 5,204 of NZ_JBEZWN010000086.1, read as the reverse complement.
GATGCCGCCCGCGGCCGCCGCGAAGCGCGCTGGGCGGACCTGGAGCACCTGCGGCGCACCAGCCCGATGAGCGACGCGGTCCTGGACGAGGTCCGCGGGAGGCACATCCGCAGCGGTGACCACTGGCTGATCGACTTCGCGTCGTGCAACTACCTGGGCTTCGACTGGGACCCGGAGGTCATGGGATCGGTCGATCCCGCGGTCCGCCGGTGGGGCACGCATCCCAGCTGGTCGCGGCTGCTGGGCAGCCCGCGGCTGTACCCCGACATCGAGGAGCGGCTGGCCGCGCTGCTGGGCGCGCCGGACACGCTGCTGCTGCCCACCCTGACGCTGGTGCACTCCTCGGTGATCCCGGCCATCGCGGAGGACGGGCACGTCTTCGTGGAGGCGACCGCGCACCGCACGGTCTACGACGGCTGCGTGGTGGCCCGGGCGCAGGGCGCCACCCTGCACCGCTTCCATGCCGAGCGGCTCGACGAACTGCGTGCCCTGCTGGCCGCGGTCCCGCCGGGCACCCCTCGACTGGTGTGTCTCGACGGCGTCAACAGCATGAGCGGCAACATCCCCGATCTGCCTTCCCTTGCGGCGGTGTGCCGCTCCGAGGGGGCGACGCTGTACGTCGACGACGCGCACGGCTTCGGCGTGATCGGGGAACGGGGGCCCGGCGAGACGTGCCCGTACGGCATGCGCGGCAACTGCGTGGTGCGGCACACCGGGGAGTCGTACGAGGGGATCGTGCTCGTGGGCGGGTTCTCCAAGGCGTACTCGTCCTTGCTGGCGTTCCTCGCCCTGCCGCCGGAGCTGAAGAACAGGCTGAAGACCGCGGCGGCCCCCTATCTGTACTCGGGGCCGTCACCGACGGCGTCACTGGCGACCGCGCTGGCCGGGCTGGACGTCAACGAACGCCGGGGCGACGCGATCCGGGCGGACCTGTACCGCAAGACGGTCCGGGTCCTCGACCACCTGGAGGGAATGGGGGTCAGCACCCTCAACTCGGACCGGCTGCCGATCGTGGAGGTGCCGCTGGCGAACCCCGCGGACCTGGACGCGGTCGCCGCGTTCCTGTGGCAGGAGGGCGTCTACGTGACGCTGGCGGCCTACCCGCTGGTCCCCCGGGACCGGGTGGGGTTCCGCGTCCAGCTCACGGCCCTCAACTCGGACGAGGACATCGACCATCTGAACGGGACCCTGACCCGGCTGTCCGAACGCTTCCCGCTGCGGCTGAAGGGCTAGAGGGCCATGACGACGCACAACGACGACGTGGACTGGGACCGGTGGCCGGTCTCCGACTACCTCGCGGAGAACTACCGCGAGGTGCACGCGTCGGACGCGACGGTCATCGCGCACCACTCCGCGTTCTACCGGGGCCTTCCGTCCGGCCGGATCGCCCGCTCGGTGGAGTTCGGGGCGGGACCCAACCTGTACCCGCTCATACTGGCGTCCGCCGCGTGCCGCAGGATCGACGCCGTGGAGGCCGGAGCCGGCAACATCGCCTACCTGGAGGACCAGATCTGCCACCGGCTCGACGCGAGCTGGCTCCCCTTCCACGCGCTGTGCCGGCAGCTCAACCCCGCGGTGCCCGCGACCCTCGCCGGAGCGCTGGCCCCGGTGAACATCGTCCACGCCGACGTGCGGACCCTGCCGCCGGGGGCGTACGGGCTCGCCTCCATGCACTTCGTCGCCGAGAGCGTCACGGAGGACTTCGCGGAGTTCGCCGACTTCTGCCGTGCCTTCGTCCGCACGGTCCGGCCGGGCGGCCACCTCGTCGCCGCGTTCATGGAGAACATGCCGACGTACCGCATCGGTCCGGCCTCCCGCTGGCCCGGCTGCCCGGTGAACCCGGCGACCGTGACGGAGGTCTTCACGCCCCTGACCCGGGCCCTGGACGTGACCCACATCGACGTGGACCCGACCCTGCCCGATTACGGGGACTCGGGGATGGTGCTGCTCACAGGGGTGGCCGAGGCGGTGTAGCCCGCGTCCGTCAGCCGTCCGACCCCGGGCGGAACCTCCGGCGCAGCACCACTCCCCCGGCGACCAGGGCCGCGCCGGCCGCGACGGCCTGGAGGGTGTGGTCCGTGCCCGTGTGGGCCAGGGCGCCGGTGGCGTGCGGGACGGTGTGCGGGCCGCTGCGCGGGGCCGGTTCGGGGGCCGGGTCCTGGCGGGGCGGCGGGGTCCGGTCCGGGAGCGGCTTCGGCGGGTGCTGGGGGCGGACCGGGCGCCGGTCACCGGGGGTGTTCGAGGACGCGTTGCCGGTCGACGGGTTGCCGATGCCGACCACGTTCGCCGAGTTGCCCGTGACGTTGACCGGGAGGTCGACCGGCAACTGCACGCCGTTGCCGGAGATGACCCCCGGTGAATCCTTTCCGCCTGCCTCGGCGACCGCACCGCCGGACGTGCCCGGCCGGCCCGCCCGCCCGTCGTCCACGTTCGCACAGCCGTTGCCGGCGGCGGGGTTCAGGAGCCCCACCACGTTCACGGTGTTCCCGCACACGTTCACCGGAACGTGCACCGGCAGCTGGACGGTGTTGCCGGAGACCACCCCGGGCGAACCGGCCGTCGAGCCGTCCGCACCGGAGCCGGCGTACGCGGGGACGGTCACGGCCATCGCGCCCGATGCGGCGGCGACGGCGATCACTCCGTTTCGGGTAAGGCGTCTCATATGACCCCTGCCTTCCAGACATCGTGTCGCGGGCACTCGCCCGCACCGCATAGAACGCGGGGCGGCCGGTCCGAGTTATGGCTTATCGGCCTTTCACTCCATCGAGCGGCCCGGTTGTCGAACTAGCGGTAAAGCCCTTCGTATACCGGCTCCGCATGCGGGCTTCGCCGGGACGGGCGGCACAGAACGCGGGGCGCCGCCCGGCTCCGCCCGCCCGGAGGCGAGGCTCCCGGGGCCCGCTTATGGTGAGCGAGGGCGCCCGTCCCGGTCCGCTGCGGGACGCCCCGCGTCCCTGGAGGATCGATGCTGGCGAATCTGTCCACGCGCCCCTCGATACGGCGCTGCGCGGTCACCGGTACGGCCGGGCTCGCCCTGCTGGGCACGGCACTGCCGGCCGCCGACGACCCGCCGCCCGGACTCACGCGCTTCTACGACCAGAAGGTCACCTGGTCGAAGTGCGAAGGCATGGACATGCCGAAGGACCTCCAGTGCGGGAAGGTCACCGTCCCGCTCGACTACGCCGAGCCCGGGCAGGGCACCCTCGACGTCGCCGTCGCCCGCTACCGGGCCACGGGCACCTCACGCGGATCGGTCCTGCTGAACTTCGGCGGCCCGGGCGGCCAGGGCGTGGCCCAACTCGCCATGGGCGGCAAGGACTTCATGGGCCTGACGAACGGCTACGACGTGGTCTCCTTCGACCCGCGCGGCGTCGGCCGCTCCTCGCCCGTCAGCTGCGGAAACGCCTCGGACAGCGCCCTGGACGCCACCGACGGCAATGCCGACGTGACCGATCCGGGGGCCGTGCTCGAAGAGCTGCGCGCGGCGGCGGCCCAGTGCACCGAGCACTCGGGCCCGGTCCTGCCCCACATCGGCACGGTCAACGCCGCCCGCGACCTGGACGTCATACGCGACGCGCTCGGCGACGACAAGCTCAACTACCTGGGCTTCTCCTACGGGAGCCGGCTCGGCGCGGTGTACGCGGCCCAGCACCCCGACAACGTCGGCAGGATGGTGCTGGACGGTGTCGACACACTGACCGAGCCCCTGTCCGACCAGGGTGTGGCGAGCGCCCGGGGACAGCAGACCGCACTGGAGAACTTCCTGACCTGGTGCACCGAGGACATCGCCTGCCCGTTCGGGCGGGATCCGCGAGAAGCCCGGAAGCACGTCGTACAGGTGGTCGAGTCGCTTGACAAGGATCCGCTGCCGAACGACTTCGGCGAGGCGTTCTCCGGGCAGGACTTCGCCGGCGCTCTCGGGCAGGGCCTCTACAGCAGGGAGCTCTGGCCCTCGCTCCAGCGGGCCATCGGCCGGCTGCTGGAGGACGGCGACCCGAGCGGCCTGGAGGCGTTCCTGTCCGGGGGCTTCACCCTCCCGCCGAAGCGCGGCCCGCACGCCGGGCTGACCGATCCCGCGGACGTGCCGCTCGACAACCTGCCGGCGGCACTGATGGCGGTCAACTGCGCGGACGATCCGGACCGCCCCGCCGCCGCGCAGGTCACCGAGGACCTCGGCCGGCTGCGCGCCCGCTACGAGCAGGCCTCACCGGTCTTCGGCCGCTACCGGCTCACCCAGGTGCTGATGTGCTACGGCCGCCCCAAGGGCACCGACTACATCCGCGAGGACGTCAAGGACGTCGACACGCCGAGGATGCTGCTCGTCGGCACCCGGGGCGATCCGGCCACGCCGTACCGCTGGACGGTGGAGACGGCCAGGCGGCTCGGGTCGTCGGCCGTGGTGCTCGACAACCGCGGCGAAGGGCACACCGGCTACGGCTCGTCGAAGTGCGTGCACAGCAAGGTCGACGCCTTCCTGCTGTACGGGACCCTCCCGCCGGACGGCAGCTCCTGCGGCTCGGACCGCGACGACGAGTGAGATCGATTGCCCCAAATGCCCTAAAGGCGAATTCGCTCTATCGTTCTGTCATGGAGAGCGTTCTGAGTCCCGCGACCCTTGCCGAGCTGCGGCGTCCGCGCCCCTACCCCGCGGTCTCCGTGCTGACGCCGACCCATCGGCGCGATCCCTACAACGCCCAGGACCAGGTCCGGCTGCGCAACGCGGTGGCCGAGGCCAAGAGGCAGCTGGAGGCCGACCCGGCCGTCACCCGTGAGCGACGCACCGAGGTCGCCGGGCACCTGGACCGGGCCATGACCGAGGTGGACCTGACACACGCCGAGGACGGGCTGGTGATCTTCGCCGCTCCGGGCGAGCACCAGGTGTGGTCGGTGGCGAGGTCCGTCCCCGAACGCGTGGTCCTCTCGGACACCTTCCTGACCCGCAACCTCGTCTCCGCCCAGACGGCCGGACGGCCCTTCTGGGTCCTGTCGCTCGCCGCGGACCGCGTCACCCTGTGGAACGGCGGCGTCGACCGGGTCACCGAGGCCCGGGTCGGCGGCTTCCCGATGACCCGGCGCGTGGAGAACTTCGACCCGGAGCGACAGCAGCGGATCGGCGACACGCCGAGCGCCTTCCGGGAGGAACGCACCCGCCAGTTCCTGCGCGAGGCCGGCACCGCGATGACCGCCGTGCAGATCGGAAGAGC
>NZ_JBEZWN010000085.1:0-26315 GCF_040637495.1 Streptomyces sp. NPDC029044 | reverse complement strand
TTCGTCGAGCAGGTCGTGCCGGCCGTCGACGCCGTGGTCGACCTGCACACCGGCGGCGCCTACGGCGAGATCGCCCCCCTCGTCATCCTCCAGGGCGGCTACGAGAACCTGGCGACGGACCTGGCCCTGGCCGCCGGGCACGAGCTGGTCTGGAAGGGCGGCAAGTGGGGCGGCACGGTCCGCCACCCCGTCCTCGAGGCCGGCAAGCCCGCCATCACCATCGAGTGCGGCGGCGCCACCTACCGCGAGACCAACGTCGAGCACCACATGCACTCGATCCGCAACATCCTGCGCAGCCTCGGCATGATCGACGGCGAGGCGGAGCTGCGGGACAGCTACACGACGGTCTCCGGCACCTTCGCCCGCTCGGCCTCCGGCGGCTTCTTCGTCGCCCGCGCCGAGCCGGGGGAGACCTGCAAGGAAGGCGACCTGATCGCCACCATCACCGACCACTACGGCACCACGCTGGAAGAGGTCACCGCGCCGCAGGACGGCATCGTGCTCTGGGTCCGCCGGATCCGCACGGTCCGCCCGGGCGACGAGGTCGTCATCTTCGGCGAGGTGCTGGGGGAGATCCAGCCATGAGCGACGAACCGCAGCTGACCGGAATGCAGCTGACCGAGCTGCTGATCGACGGCAAGCACCTCCCCGCCGCCGACGGACGCTCCTTCACCGTGCTCGACCCGTCGAACGACACGGCGATCGCCCAGGTGGCGCTGGCCGGCAAGGCGGACGTGGACCAGGCGGTGGCAGCAGCGCGCGCGGCCTTCACCGCTCCCGAATGGGCCGGGATGCGTGCCGCCGACCGGGGCCGCATCCTGTACCGGATCGCGGAGGCCATCCGCGACCAGGGCGAACGTCTGGCCCGCCTGGAGAGCCAGGACGTCGGCAAGCCGCTGCGCCAGGCTAAGGCGGACGTCGAAGCGGCCGCCCGCTACTTCGAGTTCTACGCGGGCGTCGCCGACAAGCTCGGCGGCTCGACGGTCCCGCTCGGCCCCGGCCTGCTCGACTACACCGTCCGCGAGCCGATCGGCGTCTCCGGCCACATCATCCCGTTCAACTACCCGATGCAGAACACCGCCAGGGGCTCCGCCCCGGCGCTGGCCGCGGGCTGCACGGTGGTGCTCAAGCCGTCTCCCGAGGCGCCGCTGACCCCGCTGGAGATCGGCAGGATCGCCCTGGAGTGCGGTCTCCCGCCGGGCGTTCTCAACGTCGTCCCCGGTGACGGCGAGACCGGCGCGGCCCTCGCCGGCCACCCGGACATCGACCAGGTCACCTTCACCGGCTCGGTGCCCACCGGCATCAAGGTCGCCCAGGCGGCCGCCGCCAACGTGGTGCCGTCGGTCACGGAACTGGGCGGCAAGTCCCCGGTCGTCGTCTTCGCCGACGCCGACTTCGACGCGGCCCTCGGCGCGGTCGCCGCCTCCGCGTTCGGCAACGCGGGGCAGACCTGCTCCGCCGGCACCCGGCTGCTGCTCCAGCGCGGCGCCGAGGAGTTCCTGGACAAGCTCGTCGCGCACGCCGCCTCGCTCCGCATCGGCCCCGGTCTCAGCGACCCGGACGTCGGCCCTCTCGTCGCCGCACGCCAGCGGGACCGGGTCCTCGGCTACCTGGAACTGGCCCGCGAGGAAGGCGCCGTGGCACGAGCCGGCGGAGGCGCCCCCGCCGACCCCGAACTGGCCGACGGGTACTACGTCCAGCCGACCGTCCTCACCGGACTGGACAACCAAGCCCGTTGTGCCCGCGAGGAGATCTTCGGCCCCGTCGTCACGGTCATCGAGTTCGACGACGCGGACGAGGCACTGGAGATCGCCAACGACAGCCCGTACGGCCTGGCCTCGTACGTGTGGACCCGCGACATCGACAAGGCGATGCGGCTGGCCGAGGGCATCCGTGCCGGTCAGGTCTATGTCAACGCCACGGGCGTCGGCACCGGCGTCGAGCTTCCCTTCGGCGGTTACAAGCACAGTGGCTGGGGCCGGGAGAAGGGCCTCGAAGGCCTGGCCAGCTACCTGCAGACCAAGAACGTCTGCATCGGTTTCGGGAACCGGTCATGAGATACCGCCCGCTCGGAGAGCGCGGCCCCACCGTCTCGGTGGTCGGCGTGGGCGGCAACAACTTCGGCGCCCGCCTCGACGAGGACGGCACGAAGGCCGTCGTCCACGCCGCGCTCGACGCCGGGATCACCCTGTTCGACACCGCCGACATGTACGGCGGGTCCGGCGAACGGGGCGGTTCCCGCGGCGACGGTGAACGGCTCCTCGGTGCCGCGCTCAAGGGCAGCCGTGACCACGTGGTGCTGGCCACCAAGTTCGGCATGGAGATGAGCCGGGAGGCCGACCTGTACGGTCCGCGTGGATCCCGCGCCTACATGCGCTATGCGGTGGAGGCCTCACTGCGCCGGCTCGGCACCGACCGGATCGACCTGTACCAGTACCACGAACCGGACGGCGTCACGCCGCTGGAGGAGACGGTCGCCGCGCTCCAGGAGCTGGTCCACGAGGGCAAGATCCGGTACATCGGCTGCTCCAACCTCCCGGCCGAGCAGGTCACGGACGCCTTCGTGTCCACCCAGGACCGCTACCACCTGCTCGACCGCGGCGTGGAGCAGGACCTGATCCCGGCCTGCCTGCGCCACGGCGTCGGCCTGCTGCCGTACTACCCGCTGGCCAACGGCCTGCTCAGTGGCAAGTACCGGCGAGGTGCGGAGCCTCCGCCCGGCAGCAGGCTGTCCTGGCGGCAGGGCTGGCTCACCGATGCGGCCCTCGACAAGGTCGAGGCGCTCACCGCCTACGGCGCCGAACGCGGCCTCACCCTCCTCCAGGTGGCGATCGGCGCGCTGGCGGCCCTGCCTGCCGTCGGCTCCGTCATCTGCGGCGCCATGACTCCGCACCAGGTCACCGCCAACGCCGCGGCGGCCGACTGGATACCGAGCCCGGCCGACCTGGCCGTGCTCGACGCGATCGTCGCCCCCGGCGAACGCGTCGTCTGAAGCCCCACCCCTGTTGAGAGAACCGCGAGAGCAAGGCTGGACACCATGCGAGAGATCGTCACCTTCGACGCCTACGCCACCCTGATCAACTTCGAACTCGGTCCCACCACCCTGAAGGTCCTGGAGGACCGGCTCGACCTGGACAACCTGGATGTCGACGAGTTCCTCGACGACTTCCGCGTCATGCGCTTCCAGGCCGTCCTGGAGGCCTACCGCCCCTACCACGAGGTCCTGCACTCCAGCCTGCGCAACGCCATGCGCCTGCACGGCCTGGAGTACCGGGAGACCGACGGCGAGGCCCTCGTGGACGCCGTCCCCACCTTCGGCCCCTGGCCGGAGGTCCCGGACGCCCTGCGGAAGCTGAAGACCAAGTACGAGATCGCCATCATCTCCAACTCCGACGACAACCTGATCGCGCGGAACGTCGAGAACATCGGCGTCGAGTTCGACTACGTCATCACCGCCCAGCAGGCCGGTGCCTACAAGCCGGACCGCCAGACGTTCAAGCACGCCTTCCGGACCATGGGTGTCGAGTCGTCGCAGGTCATCCACGTCGCACAGGGCTGGGAGTACGACCACATCCCGACCCGCGACCTGGGCCTGAAGCGCCGGGTGTGGATCAACCGCTACGGCCGCAAGGGCAGCGCCGACTACCAGCCCTACGACGAGCTGCCCGACCTGTCGGGCCTGCCGAAGCTCCTCGGCTGCTGACCGACGGCGCAACAGGCGAAACAGACCGAGAACACAGAGGACGCACGCCATGAAGCAGATCCCCTACTGGATGGACACAGCCCCCGCCCTGCCCGACCGTTCCGGGAAGGACCTGCCCGACGAGGCGGATGTGGTGGTGATCGGCGGCGGCCTCACCGGGCTGTCCACCGCCTACCACGCCGCTCGCAAGGGTGCCCGGGTCGTCCTCGTCGAGAAGGACCAGGTCGGTTCGGGCGCCTCCGGGCGCAACGGCAGCCACTGCAACCCCGGCATCACCATCAGCCCGGCCCAGGCCCGCCAGCGCTACGGGCAGGAGCGCGCCCGCGAGCTCTACGACGCGTTCCGCGACGCTGTGGACCTCGTCGAGGAGATCGCGGCCAAGGAGAACATCGACTGCGACTTCCACCGTGCCGGACGCCTCGGTTTGGTCTGCAAGCCCAAGCACCTCGAGGGCATGCACGCCAAGCAGCGCGACCTGGCCGAGAACTTCGGCCACGAGACGGTCGTCCTGAGCAAGAGCGAGCTGCGCGCCGAGCTGGGCTCGGATCACTACCACGGCGCCCTGCTCGACCCGCTCGGCGCGGCCCTGCACGTGGGCAAGTTCGTCGTCGGCCTGGCGGACGCCGCCGAGCGTGCCGGCGCCGAGATCCACGAGCGCAACGCCGCCACCGGCCTCACCCGCCTCCCCGGCGGCGGCTTCGTGGTGGAGACGATGCACGGCACCATTCGCGCCAAGCAGGTCATGGCGGCGACGGACGCCTACACCGACCAGTCGTTGCCGTGGTTCCGCAAGCGGCTGATCAACGTCGGCAGCTTCATCATCGTCACCGAGCCGCTGGGGGAGGCGCGCGCCAAGGAGCTCATCCCCAACGGCCGCCTGCTGGTCGCCCACAAGAACGTCGGCAACTACATCCGTCTCACCCCCGACAACCGCCTCGCCTTCGGCGGCCGGGCCCGCTTCGCCCCGTCCAACCCGGCGTCCGACGTCAAGAGCGGTGACATCCTCAAGCGGGAGATGACGGAGATCTTCCCGCAGCTGGCGGGGGTGCGCATCGACTACGTGTGGGGCGGCATGGTCGGCTTCTCCTGGGACCGCATCCCGCACGCGGGCGAGGTGAACGGCCTGTACTACTCGATGGGCTACTGCGGTCACGGCGTGCAGATGGGCACGTACATGGGCCGCGCGGTCGCCGAGATGATGGACGGCAATCCGGAGGCCAACCCGATGCGCGGCTTCGGCTTCCCGAAGGTGCCCGTCCCCTTCTACAACGGCACTCCCTGGTTCCTGCCGTTCGGCGGCGCCTACTACAAGGCGAAGGATCGCCTGCTCTGAGCAGGTAGACACCGGTGTCCCATGGGGGCCTTCCGTGCAGCGGTGCGGAAGGCCCCCACCCCTGCCTCCCGAGAGAGGGCCCCAGTCCATGACCGCCGCCACCCGTATCGAGCACGATCTGCTGGGCGACCGTGACGTTCCCGCCGAGGCGTACTGGGGTGTGCACACCCTGCGCGCGACGGAGAACTTCCCGATCACGGGTATGCCGATCTCGGCCTACCCGCATTTGATCGACGCGCTCGCCGCGGTCAAGGAGGCCGCCGCTCTCGCCAACGAGGAGCTCGGTCTGCTGGAGCCGGCGAAAGCTGCCGCGATCGTCGCGGCGTGCCGTGAGATCCGCTCCGGCAAGCTGCACGAGCAGTTCGTCGTCGACGTCGTCCAGGGCGGGGCGGGGACGTCGACCAACATGAACGCCAACGAGGTGGTGGCGAACCGGGCGTTGGAGCTGCTGGGCCACGCCAAGGGCGAGTACCAGTACCTGCACCCCAATGAGGACGTCAACCTCGGTCAGTCCACCAACGACGTGTATCCGACGGCCGTCAAGGTAGCGACGGTGTTCGCGGTGCACGGGTTGCTCAGAGCGATGGCGGTCCTCCAGGACGCGTTCGCGGCCAAGGCCGTGGAGTTCCGCGCCGTGCTCAAGATGGGCCGCACCCAGCTCCAGGACGCCGTGCCCATGACGCTCGGTCAAGAGTTCTCCGCGTACGCCGTCATGATCGATGAGGACCGCAGCCGGCTCGCGGAAGCGGTGGAGTTGATCCATGAGATCAACCTGGGCGCCACGGCCATCGGCACCGGTCTCAACGCCCCCGCCGGGTACGCCGAGGCGGCCCGTCGTCATCTCGCTGCCATCACCGGGCTGCCGTTGGTGACGGCGGCCAACCTGGTCGAGGCGACCCAGGACTGCGGGGCGTTCGTTCAGATGTCCGGCGTCCTCAAGCGCATCGCGGTCAAGCTGTCCAAGAGCTGCAACGATCTGCGGCTGCTGTCCTCCGGTCCGCGTGCCGGGCTGAACGAGATCAATCTGCCGCCGGTGCAGGCCGGTTCGTCGATCATGCCGGGCAAGGTCAACCCGGTGATCCCCGAGGTCGTCAACCAGGTGGCCTTCGAGGTGATCGGCAACGACGTCACCATCACCATGGCCGCCGAGGCCGGGCAGCTCCAGCTCAACGCCTTCGAGCCGATCATCCTGCACTCCCTGTCGGAGTCCATCACGCATCTGCGTGCGGCGTGCCTGACCCTGGCCGAGCGCTGCGTGTCCGGCATCACCGCCAACACCGAGGCGCTGCGCGCGAGCGTGGAGAACTCCATCGGTCTGGTCACCGCCCTCAACCCGCACATCGGCTACACGGCCGCGACCGATATCGCCAAGGAGGCCCTGGCCACCGGCCGGGGCGTGGCCGAACTCGTCCTGGAGAAGGGCCTGCTCCCCGCCGAGACCCTCGCCGCCCTGCTGCGCCCCGAGGTCCTGGCGGGCAGCGGCCAGGCCCCGGCCTGACCCGCACGAGCGCACCGGGACCGGCGGAGGGACAATGACGATCATGACGTCGCCGACGACCTTCCAGCCGGTCCTGGAGCGCATCGCCGAGGAGATCGAGCGGACCCCCGGCCGCGGCCGGCCCGCCGACTACATCCCGGCGCTCGCCGCCCGCGATGCGCGCAGCTTCGGCATGGCCGTCGCCGAGCCGGACGGCACGGTGTACGGGGTGGGGGACTGGCGGGAGCCGTTCTCCGCCCAGTCCCTCACCAAGGTCTTCACCCTCGCCCTCGACCTGGCCCGTGAGGGCGACGTCCTGTGGGAGCACGTGGGCCGCGAGCCCTCCGGCAACCCCTTCAACTCCCTCGTCCAGCTGGAGTACGAGAACGGCATCCCGCGCAACCCGTTCATCAACGCGGGCGCCCTCGTCGTCACCGACCGGCTGCACACCCGTACCGGGGACGCCTCGGGCGAACTGCTGGCGTTCCTGCGGGCCGAGAGCGGCAACCCCGACCTGGGCTTCGACCAGGAGGTCGCCGCCTCCGAGACCGCCCACGGCGACCGCAACGCCGCGCTCGGCCACTTCATGGCGTCCTACGGCAATATCGACAACCCCGTGCCGACGCTCCTGGAACAGTATTTCCGGCAGTGCTCGATCGCCGCGTCCTGCGCCGACCTGGCGCTCGCCACGAGCTTCCTCGCCCGGCACGGCATCCGCGCCGACGGCACCCGCCTGCTCACCCGCAGCCAGGCCAAGCAGATCAACGCGATCATGCTGACCTGCGGCACCTACGACGCCGCGGGCGACTTCGCGTACCGCGTGGGCCTGCCCGGCAAGAGCGGGGTCGGCGGCGGCATCATCGCGGTCGTGCCCGGCCGCTGCACCCTGTGCGTGTGGAGCCCGGGCCTCGACGAGCGGGGCAACTCGGTGGCGGGCGTGGCGGCGCTCGACCGCTTCACGACCCTGACCGGCCTGTCGGTCTTCTGACCGCCGATCGCACCCGGGTCGCCGTCGCGGCAGGGCCGTCGGCGCGGGGGCACACGCCTCGGCCGGTGATCACCGGCCGGTCACACGCGGGCTGCCGACCGGAGACGGAAGCGTCCCCTCCCGGTCATGCGCCGTTGACACGCTGCCCGAGTGTTGGCCATGGCTTTCCCCGTCGATCTCCGCCGCTGCCAGGTACTCGGACTGGCCGGTACAGCCTGCCTCGCCCTGGGCGGTGAGACAGCAGGCGCCCTGCCCGTGGCGGACCTCCTCCATCCGGCGTCCGCAGGCGCCGCCCTCGGCCTGGTCGGCGTGTACTTCGGCGTCGTCCTGCTGATCGCGGCCTGGCTGCTGCTGGGCCGGCTGGTCCGCGGGCCGAGACCACCCGCTCCCCGTGCCCTGCTGCTCAGCCTCGCCGTCTGGGCGGCTCCGCTGCTGATCGCCCCGCCGCTGTTCAGCCGCGACGTCTACAGCTACCTCGCCCAGGGGGCGATGGTCGAGGCGCACATGGACGTGTACGCGCACGGACCCTCCCGGCTCGGTGGCCCGCTCGCCGACGAGGTCGCCCCGCTCTGGCGGCACACCGGTGCCCCGTACGGCCCGGTGTTCCTCGCCGTCGCGGCGGCCCTGTCCGGTCTGACCCGCGGTGAACTGCCCGCCGGACTGCTCGGGATGCGGCTCGTCGCCCTCGCCGGCGTGGCCCTGATGGCGGCCGCGCTGCCCCGACTCGCCCGCCACAGCGGCGCCGACCCGTGCACCGCGCTGTGGCTCGGCGCCCTCAACCCGCTGGTCCTGCTGCACCTGGTGGCAGGCGCCCACAACGACGCCGTCATGCTCGGCCTGCTCGGCATCGGCCTGCTGGCGGCGCTCGGCCGGTGGCCGGTCCTCGGTGCGGTCCTCGTCACGCTCGCCGCCCTGGTCAAAGCGCCCGCCGTGCTCGGTCTGGCAGCCGTCGTCGTCCTCCAGGTCCGCGCCGGCCGCAGCCCGGTGCGGGCCCTGGTGCCGACCACTGTCGCAGCCGCCGCGACCACGGTCGCCGCGACGGCCGTGGCCGGCACCGGCTACGGCTGGGTCGGCGCCCTGAACACCCCCGCCTCGCCCCAGAACTGGGCCCTGACCACCCTCCTGGGGCGCGCCACCCGGGCCCTGCTGGAGCACCTGGGCAGTAGCCTCGCGCCGCTGGCGGTCCCCGCCTGGCACGCCCTGGGCATCGTGGCCGCGGTGACCGTGATCGGGCTGATCTGGCTGCGGCTGCGCCCCCGGCCCGTGTACGCGCTCGGCCTGTCCCTGGCGACGGTGGCCGCGCTCGGCCCGGCGATCCGCCCCTGGTACGCCCTGTGGGGCCTGTTCCTCATCGCCGCCGCCGCACCCACCACCTCCGTACGCCACCGCACGGCGGCGGTGACCGGCGTGCTCGCGCTGTGCGTCCTGCCCAGCGGCGGCCCGGCGGACACGGGACAACTCGTGCTCGCCCTCTCCGGCGGGGCACTGGCGGTCGTCGTGCTGTGGCAGGCCCGTCAGGCCGACCTCGCCCCGGTGCCGGGAAGCGCGGCATGACCCCGGCCCTGCCGCGCACCGACCGGGGCCGGCTGCTGCTGGTGCTCGCCCTCGCCACGCTGGTGACGCTCTTCACCGCGACCGTGCCGCTGCTGCGCGACTGGTTCGACCTGCGCGTCTACTACGGCAGCATCGACTCCTGGGTCCACCACGGCGGCCGTGTCTACGACTACCGGGTGCCCGGCACGCCCTACGGGTTCACCTACCCGCCGTTCGCCGCCGTCGCCATGCTGCCCATGGCCCTGCTGGGTCTGCACGCCGCGATCGCCGTCGCCCTGCTGCTCGATCTGGCCGCCTTGGTCGTGGTCCTGCGCCTGCTCGCCGGACCGGACTGGCGGCGCCACGGCTGGTACGGCTGGGCCCTGACCGCCTGTCTGCTCGCCCTGTTCGAACCACTCCGCGACACCTTCAGCTTCGGGCAGGTCAACCTCCTGCTGCTGGCGCTGGTGCTCGCCGACGCGACGCTGCTCGCCACCGGACGCGGACGCCTGGCGGGCATCGGCATCGGGCTAGCGGCCGCGATCAAGCTCACGCCCGCACTGTTCATCGGTCTGCTGCTGGTGGCCGGACGCCGGCGCGCGGCGGCAGTCGCCACCGCCGTCGCGCTCGGGGCCACGGCCCTCGCGGCCGGGGTGGATCCGGATGCGTCGCGCTTCTACTGGACCGAGGCGCTCTGGGACACCGACCGCGTGGGGCGCCTCGGTTACGTCTCGAACCAGTCCGTGCAAGGCGTCCTGGCGCGGCTCGGTGAACCCGACCGCGCGGTGTGGGCGGTGGCCGTCCTGCTGGTCCTCGGTGTGTGGGCGCTGCGGACACGCCGGGCGGCCGCAGCGGGGGACTGGACGGCCGCGTTCGCCCTGACCGGCCTCGCCGCCTGCCTCGTCAGCCCGGTCACCTGGGTGCACCATCTCGTCTGGCTGCTCCCGTCGTTCGCCGTGCTGGTCCGCGCGGGGCGTCCCCGGGTGGCGGGCGCCCTGTACGGGGTGCTGTGCACGAGCGTGGTGTGGCTGTGGTTCGACGACGCGTCCGGCGTCGACGGGTTCCTGGGCAGCAACACCTATACCTGGATCACCCTGGGGCTGCTGCTGTGGCTGCCGGCCGGTCAGCTCCGGCCGGGCCTGCGGACCGGAAGCCGCAGCACCAGCACCACGACCGCCGCGCCCGTACCGACGGCGCCCACGATCAGCCCCGCCTCCGTCCAGACGGACCCCTGCTCCGCCTGGACCGCCGCAGCGACCGCGGGCGGTGTCGTCACCGGCCGCGCGGTCGCCGGCGGCGCGCCGAGCGAGCCCACCGCCTCGACCCTCCCGGTCGATCCGAAGCCCCAGTCCAGCAGCGAGCGCGCCTCCTCGTACACGGCGGACCCGCCCCCCTCCTGAGGGTTCATCACCGTGACGACCAGGGTGCGCCCGTCGCGCCGCGCCGCCGCGACGAGCGTGCTGCCGGCCTTGCTGGTGTAGCCGTTCTTGATCCCGATCAGCCCCCGGTAGGGCTTCACGCCCTTGGCGCCGCTGAGCAGCCGGTTGGTGTTGAGGATGGGGTACGACCAGTTGCCGCCACCGGGGAACTTGGCCTCGACGGTGGCGCAGTACCGCGCGAAGTCGGGGTTGCGCAGCCCCACCCGGCCGAACACGGCCAGGTCGTACGCCGACGACACCTGGCCCGGTGCGTCGTAGCCGTCGGGCGACACCACGCGGGTGTCATGGGCGCCGAGGGACCGGGCCTTGGCCTGCATCCGTTCGGCCGTGAGCCGCCAGCCGCCGTTGAGCTCGGCCAGGACGTGCACGGCGTCGTTGCCCGAGTTGAGGAAGACACCACGCCACAGGTCGGCGATCCGGTACGTACGGCCCTCGGCGACCCCGACCAGGCTGCTGCCGGCCCCGATGCCCTTCAGCTCCCGTGCGCGGACGGTGTGCCGGACGCCCGCGGGCAGCCCGGGCAGCACGGTGAGGGCGAACAGGGTCTTCAGGGTGCTGGCCGGGGGCAGCCTGCGGTGCGCGTTGCGCGCGGCGAGCACCTCACCGGTGCGGGCGTCGGCCACCACCCAGGACAGCGCGGAGACCTTCGGGACACGGGACGCCCCGGCGCGCAGGCGGACCTGGGTGCCGGGACGGTACAGCAGGGAGGGGTGCGGTGCCGCGGCCCTCGGCCCGCCAGGCGGGGTGGGCTCCGCCCCGCCGGGGTCGGCCGCCGCTGCGGGCGTCAGCGCCAGGAGCCCCGCGAGGCAGAGCACACCCGCCGACACGGTCACCCGAGAAGAGAATCCGATGATCATACGAGCAACGTAGAAACGGACCTGCTCCGCACGGCGACGACGGGGCCGCGCACCGCGCTCCGGCACCCGAATGGCTGAGCCTCTGCGCGTCAGTCCGAGGGCAGGGTCGGCTGGATGCGCCGCAGGAACGTCGCGTTGTCCGGTGTCTCGCGCATCCGCTCCAGGAGGGTCTCCAGCGCGCCCTGCCCGTCCCGGCCCTGCAGCACGCGCCGCAGACCGTGGACGGCCGCCAATTCGGCCGGGGGCAGCAGGAATTCCTCGCGGCGGGTGCCCGAGGGGACGATGTCGACGGCCGGGAACACCCGGCGGGACGCCGGGTCCCGGCTCAGGCGCAGCTCCATGTTGCCGGTGCTCTTCAGCTCCTCGAAGTAGAAGTTGTCGGCCCGGGAGCCGGTCTCCACCAGGGCGGTCGCGAGGATCGTGAGGGAACCGCCCTCCTCGGTCGACCGGGCGGCCCCGAAGAACCGCTTCGGGCCGGTCAGCGCGGAGGCGTCGACGCCCCCGGTGAGAATGCGGCCACCGGAAGCGGCCGCGTTGTTGTGCGCCCGACACAGCCGGGTCAGCGAGTCGAGGAGGATGACGACGTCCTCGCCGGCCTCGACGCGCCGCTTGGCGCGCTCGATCACGAGGTCGGCGAGCGCGATGTGCTGCTTGGCGCTGCGGTCGAACGTCGAGGCGTACACCTCGCCCCGCACGCAGCGCCGCATGTCGGTGACCTCCTCGGGCCGCTCGTCGAGCAGCAGCATCATCAGCCGGCACTCGGGATGGTTGCCGGTGACGGCGGCCGCGAGCTGCTGGAGGAGGACGGTCTTGCCGGTCTTGGGCGGGGCCACGATGAGTCCGCGCTGGCCCTTGCCGACCGGGGCGATCAGGTCGACGACGCGTCCGGCCAGCCCGGCCGCCGGGTGCTCCAGCCGCAGCCGCTCGTGCGGATGCAGCGGCGTCAGCTCCCGGAAGACGCGCCGGGCGCGCGGGCTCCCGGCCGTGCGGCCGGCGACCCGTACGACGTCGGTGAGGGCGCGCCGGTCGCCCAGTAGGCCCTCGACGAGATCGCCCTTGCGCAGCCCGTACCGGCGGATCAGCGCGGGGGAGACGGCGGCGTCGGCGGGCGTCGGCAGGCAGTCCTCACCGCGCAGGTACCCCTTCCCGCTCGCGTCGACGTCGAGGACACCGGACACGGTCCGGTGCGGGGACCGCTGTTGTGCGGGTGGGTTTTCGAGTGTGGTGGTCATGGTGGTGTGTGTCCTTTCACGGACGGCAGGCGTGGGTCGTGCGAGGGGAGAGGGAGAGGGCCGCGAGGGGAGGGCCTGGGGCACGCTTCCGGGCGGCGGAGAGACAGCACCTCGGATACGACGGGAGACCGTCGTGGTGCTGGAAGGAGCAAAAGAGAGAGAAGAACTGGCACCGGCGCCCGCAAAGAGGGGCGTGCACGAGTGCTCTTCGCATTGTACCACCGAAGGAGGTGGGCGGGGCAGTGTTACCTCAGCGCGTGGCCAGCAGCCCGTACAGCAAGGGGATGCGCGGCTCGGGCAGCCGCCACCAGCCGGACTCCGTACGGACCATCTGCGGCCAGCGCGGCCAGGGAAGTTCGTCACCTTCCCGCAGCCGCCGCACGGCGAGTCCCGCCCCGGTCAACGCGGTGAGGACCTCGCCCATTCCGTGCATCCACTCATAAATGTCCGTGGCGCCCTCGACGGCCGGCCCGTCCGTGTAGGTGTGGGTCCCGTCGCGGTGCACCGGGCCGGCGCCGCCCAGGTAGTCGTGGCGCAGGAGCAGCTCGGGTCCCTCGCCCGGAGCGGGCTTCGGCCCGAGCGAGTTGAGCAGGGGGTGGAACTCGACGACGGACAACCGGCCGCCGGGACGCAGGAGTCGGTGAACGGTCTCCGCCCAACGCTCCAGGTCCGGGAGGTAGCACAGGGCACCCTTGCCGGTGTACACGACGTCGAACCGCCGCCCGCCCAGGGCCTCGACGGCGTCGTACACGTTCGCCCGGACGTACCCCACGTCGACGCCGGCGTTCGCAGCGATGTCCTGGGCGGCGTCGACGGACGCCGCGGAGAAGTCGAGGCCGACGGCCCGGGCGCCGCGCCGTGCGAAGGCGATCGTCTCCGTGCCGAGATGGCACTGGAGGTGCAGCACGTCACGCCCGGCCAGCTCGCCGAGGTCCTCCCATTCGAACGGGGCGAACCAGCGCTCGGGGTCGAGGCCCTCGTCGAGACCGTAGAACCGGCTGGCGAGATGGACGGGCGTACGGGCGTCCCAGTTCGCCTGGTTGGCCCGCATCAGCCGGTCGTGCTCGGCGGACGTCATGAGGACATCCAACCGTGAAGAGCCCGCGGGCGCCGGGAGAACGCGGGAAACGGATCGGTGGACGTGTCGCTCAGACCGAGCGGGCGCGCGCCTCCTCGGCGATCCGCTCGAACTGCTCGCCCATGGCCGCCGCGAGGGCCTGCGCCCCCGACAACGGGCGCACCATCACCGTGAATTCGTCGATGAGCCCGTTCTCGTCGACGTGGATGAAGTCGCAGCCGTTGATCTCCCGGTCACCCACGCGCGCGGTGAAGACCAGGGCGTGGTCGCGGCCGTTCACATCGTTGATCTCACGCACGTAGCGGAAATCCTGGAAGACACCGGAGACGGCGCGCAGGATCGCGCCCGTGATCGCCTTCCCGGCGTACGGCTTGAACACGACCGGGCTGGTGAAGACCACGTCGGGCGCCAGCAGCGCCTCGGCGGCGTCGAGGTCGAGCTTCTCGACGGCCTCTCGGAATGCACGCATCGAATCCGCCTTAGTCAATTTGTTGAGTAGGTGCGGAGTAGATTAGTCATCCGTTGATACGGTGTCCACATGTCTCTGAAGTACGCCGTCCTCGCCGCGCTCCTGGAGGGCGAGGCGTCGGGGTACGAGCTGTCGAAGGTCTTCGACGTGTCGCTGGCCAACTTCTGGGCCTCGACCCCGCAGCAGCTCTACCGGGAACTGGAGCGCCTCGCGCAGGACGGACTGATCGAGGCCAGGGTGGTGCGCCAGGAACGGCGGCCCGACAAACGCATGTTCACGCTGACCGAGGCCGGACGGGAGGACCTGCGCACGTTCGCCGCGACACCGCCCCGGCGTCCCACCGCCATCCGTGACGAACTCCTCATCAAGATCCAGGCGATGGACGGTGCTGATCCCGGGGCGACCCGCGCGCTGGTCGAGGAGCGCGCCACGTGGGCCCGCGGCAAGCTCGCCCGGTACCGGCGCGTGCGCGAGCGCCTCCTGGCCGGCCGCAGCGAGGAGGAGTACCTGAGGGAGGCCGACCGCGTCGGTCCGTACCTCACCCTGATGGGAGGCATCGGCTTCGAGGAGGAGAACCTCCGCTGGTGCGAGCGCGTGCTCACCGTCCTGAAGCAGCAAAGCGCCCTGGAAGGGGTTCCTGACACATCACCTCGGCACCGCGCCCTAGGCTGAGCCGATGTTCAGCCCCGAAGGCCCCAGCCTGCGCGAGCTCGCCGTCCAGGCGCTGTCGTCCGTCGAGCGCGGCTACGACCTCCTCGCGCCGAAGTTCGACCACACGCCCTTCCGGACACCCGACGCGGTCCTCGACGCCGTCGGCTCGCTGCTGCGGCGGACCGGGCCCTACGACGCCGGACTCGACCTGTGCTGCGGCACCGGAGCGGGGGTCGGGGTCCTGGCGCAGGTGTGCCGCGAGCGGGTCATCGGCGTCGACTTCAGCGCGGGCATGCTCGACGTGGCACGGCAGCAGGCCGGGCCGGCGGGCCCGCCGGTCTCCTGGGTCCGGGCCGACGCCCGTGCCCTGCCCTTCGCGCCCGCCTTCGACCTGGTGGTGAGCCTCGGGGCCTTCGGGCACTTCCTGCCCCGCGAACTGCCCGGGCTGTTCGCGCAGGTCAGGTCCGTCCTGCGGCCGGGCGGCTGCTTCGCGTTCCCGCTGGTCGCGCCGCCCCGCCCGGGCTCGCCGGGCTACTGGACGCTGCTCGGCTTCGACGCCGTGATGCGGGTGCGCAACGCGCTGTGGCGGCCTCCGTTCGTCATGTACTACCGCTCGTTCCGCCTGGGAGAGGTGCGGCGCGGACTCACGGAGGCCGGCTTCCGGGTGGAGCTCCACGCGCTGCCCGAGTTCGGGCGGCGACCGGACGGCAGCCCCCGGGTACGGCTCGTCCTGGCCCGGCTGCCGGCCTAGGGCCTGGTCCCGGCGTGCGCGTCAGCCGCGCAGGAAGTTCAGCAGATCGTCGTTGAATGCCTTCTCGAAGTCGCCGACCAGGCCGTGCGGCGCGCCCGGGTACACCTTCAGCGTCGCGTCCTTGACGAGCTGGGAGGTCCGGTGGGCCGAGGCGGCGATCGGCACGATCTGGTCGTCGTCCCCGTGCGCGACGAGCGTCGGCACGTCGATGCGCCCGAGGTCCTCGGTGAAGTCGGTCTCCGAGAACTGCGCGACGCAGTCGTAGGCGCCCTTCAGCCCCGCCTGCATGCTCCACAGCCAGAACGCCCGCCGCACGCCCTCCGACACGGCGGCGCCGGGCCGGTTGAAGCCGTAGAAGCTCTCGCTCAGGTCCCAGTAGAACTGCGAGCGGTCCGCCGCGACGCCGGCCCGGATGCCGTCGAAGACCTCCTTCGGCGTGCCCTCCGGATCGGCTTCCGTCCGCAGCATCAGCGGCGGCACCGCGCCCAGCAGCACCACCTTGGCGACCCGTGCGGTCCCGTGCCGCCCGATGTAGCGGGCCACCTCGCCGCCGCCGGTCGAATGCCCCACCAGGACCGTGTCGCCGAGGTCCAGCGCCTCGATCAGCTCGGCCAGGTCGTCGGCGTAGCGGTCCATGTGATTGCCCTGCCAGGGCTGTCCGGAGCGGCCGTGCCCGCGGCGGTCGTGCGCGATCGCCCGGAAGCCGTGCTCGGCGACCAGCCGGGCCTGTCCGTCCCACGCGTCCGCGTTGAGGGGCCAGCCGTGACTGAACACCACAGGCTGCCCCTCGCCCCAGTCCTTGTAGTAGAGCTCGGTTCCGTCGGAGGTGGTGAACGTGGCCATGGGGATCCTCTCGAAAGTCGCCCGGGGGTAGCCGTGCGGGGAAGCCGTGCCGTGTTCCGATGATCTCCGTCATCCCCCGTGACCGGCGTCGGCAGTCCGCCGAACGGGTGACCGACGCCTGTCCGCCGTGGCCGGTACCGCTCGGCCCGGCAGTGTGAACTCGTAGACCAGGGCGTCCCGTTGGGCGTCCACCACGAGATCGGTGATCTCCAGCGGGCGCTCGTACTGGTCGTGCACCCGTCGCGTGACCCGTACCGACGGCGTGCTCGCGAGAGGGGTGATGGCATCGCGGTGGTGCAGGGTCAGACCGGCCCGGCGCATCCAGTCATAGGCCCGCCGCAGCTGCGCGGCGGCGGTGCCGTCGGCGCGGTCGCGGTAGCGCGCCAGCTCCTCCACCTCCGCGAGCGCCACGGCGGAGAACGAGGTCACGGCGGTCCGCAGGCCCTGTCCGTCGGCGGTCGCGCACCGGTAGCGGTGGACCAGGGTCGGGCGGCCGGGTGCCAGCTCCAGAGCCTCGGCGTGGTCCGCCGGGGGCGGCTCCCAGGTGACCGTGGCGCGGGCGACGCCGTCCGGCGCCGAGCGGGCCCCGACCGGAAAGGTGAGCGACGCCGGGGCCTCGACCGGCAGGCCGGGCAGGGTGGCGTGACTGCCGCGCCGGTCGGTGGCGACGAGGCCGTCGCGGCGCAGCAGCTCCAGGGCCTGCCGTACGGTCTCCCGGCTGACCCCGAAGTGACCGGCCAACCGCCTCTCCCCGGGCAGCCGTTCACCGGGCGGGACGATGCCGTCGCGCAGTTCGCAGAGCAACTCCGTCGCGATGCGGCGGTACAGCGGCTCTCCCTCGGTCGACGGGGGGTCGTGCGGGGTGGTGCGGGCCATGCCGCCCCTCCTGTGGGTGACGTTCGGTAGCCGTTCGGGCTCGGTGCGCCACCACATCTAGCATTGGTCTAAACCAGTTGGGAAGGGTGGCCGGGCGGTTCGGCCGAAACCGGCCCGCCCGCAGCCGCCCCTACAGCGCGCTGTACAAGGCGTGGACCAACGCCGTCTTGCGCGGGTCGTTGGCGATCCGCGACCCCATCCGGTTCATCACATAGCCCAGGGACACTCCCGCCTCCGGGTCGGCGAGTCCGCAGGAGCCGCCGAAGCCGTCGTGTCCGAAAGCCCGCGGGTTGGGTCCGTACGAGCCGTCGGGGCCGCTGAGCCAGAGCCCGAGACCGACCTCCGTCTCGTGCTCGAACCCGGCGCCGAGCACCAGGTCCCGGCAGCTGCCCTGCCCCTCGCGCACCCGCTCGGCCGCCTCAGGGGACAGGATGCGACGGCCCCCGTACGAGCCGCGCCCCGCGAAGACGCCGTACAGCCCGGCGACGGCACGCGCGGTGCCGTGCCCGTTCGCCGCGGGGATCTCCGCGGCCCGCCAGCCGGGGGTCCCGGCCGCGGCGGCGGACACCACCGGGTTGGTCAGCGCCGCGACGGCCGCGGGCGCCAACTGCGCGAACACGGCCGCCTGTTCACTGCTCGCCGCGACCGCCGGCTGGACCGGTTCGGCCGCCCTGCCGGAGTCCCGCTCGGGCAGGCCGATGCGGAAGTCGATGCCGAGCGGCCCCGTCACCTCCCGCGCCAGGAAGGCCCCCGGCCGCAGCCCCGACACCCGCCGTACGACCTCGCCGACCAGGTGGCCGTAGGTCAGCGCGTGATAACCGGACCGGGTGCCCGGCTCCCACCAGGGCTCGGCCGCCGCGAGCCGCTGCGTGGTCAGCTCCCAGTCGTAGAGCTGCT
This sequence comes from Streptomyces sp. NPDC029044, assembly GCF_040637495.1. Classification (NCBI taxonomy): domain Bacteria; kingdom Bacillati; phylum Actinomycetota; class Actinomycetes; order Kitasatosporales; family Streptomycetaceae; genus Streptomyces; species Streptomyces sp. NPDC029044. Next base: position 8,188 of record NZ_JBEZWN010000085.1, on the reverse strand, counting down.
CCAGCGTGTGCGGCTCGCGCAGGCCGGCCAGGCCGGCCCGGTGGGACAGCAGGTGCCGGACGAGGACCTTCTCCTTGCCGGCCGCCGCGAACTCGGGCCAGTACACGGCCACCGGCGCGTCCAGGTCCAGCAGACCCCGGTCGGCGAGGATGTGCGCGCACAACGCCACCGGCCCCTTGGTCGTGGACCACACGTTGACCAGCGTGTCCCGCTCCCAGGGGCGGGAGCGGGCCGCGTCCGCCCAGCCACCCCACAGGTCCACCACGGTCTCGCCGTCGACGGTGACGGCCACCGCGGCGCCCAGTTCGCCCCGCTCCCGGAAGTTCTCCTCGAACGCCGTGCGTACCGCCGCGAAGCGCGCGTCGCAGTGACCGTGCACCTGTATCCCGTTCCCGGACATGAGCCCCCTCGCCGACCGTCTCCGGCCCGGGCCGCCGCGTCGTGGCCCGGGCGCGATGAACGTACCGACTGGTCGGAGCGGGGTGGAAGCCCGTCGGGGGTGAACGGCCGGATCAGATGTACGAGCGCATCCAGCGCAACTTGAGCGCCTGCTGGAACGGACCGCCGCCCTCGTGGTCGTTGAAGTCGTAGACCTCGATCGCCTTGTCCTCGTGGCTCCACGCGTTGAACGCCGCGAAGACGGTCGAGGGCGGACAGGTCTGGTCCTCCAGGGCGGCGGAGAAGAGCGCCGGTGCCCTGCCGCGGGCGGCGAAGTGCACGCCGTCGAAGTAGGACACCGTACGCAGGGCGTCCTCGGTGCGGCCGCGGTGCGTCCTGAGGTAGAGGCCGATCTCCCGGTACGGGTGCCGGTCCGTGATCGTCGCCGCGCGCGGGAAGTCGCACAGGAACGGCACGTCCGGCGCGATGCCCGCCAGGTCCGGGACCAGGCCGCCGACCGCGATCGTGATGCCGCCGCCCTGGCTGGAACCGACGGCCACCGTGCGCGCCGGGTCGGTCAGGGGGTGCGAGCGGGCCGCCTCCACGGCCCGCACGGCGTCCGTGTAGACCCGGCGGTAGTAGTAGTGCTCCGGGGCTTCTATGCCACGCGTCATGAAACCGGGGTAGGCGGGCGCACCGCCCACCGGGTCCGCCGTGCCGCCGCCCCCGCCCCAGGCGCTGCCCTGCCCGCGGGTGTCCATCACGAAGTGCGCCCGGCCCGAGGACGCCCACAGCAGGTGCTCGTGGGGCAGCCCGCGCCCGCCGCCGTAGCCGATGAACTCCACGACCAGCGGCAGCGGGTCCTCCGCCCCGGCCGGGAGCGTCAGCCAGCCCTTGACCGGATGACCGCCGAAACCGGCGAACGTAACGTCGAACACCTGCACGGTGGACAGGCCCGTGTCGACCGGTTCGAAGCGGGCGTCCAGGTCGTACCCCCGCGCCTCCTGGAGGGTCTTGGACCAGAACGCGTCGAAGTCCTCGGGTTCGGTGGCCGCGCTGCGGTACTCGCGGAGTTCGTCGAGCGGAAGGTCGAACAGGGCCATGTAGGACCGCCTTGGATGAGGAGCAGCTACGAGGGCAGTGCGGATGATCACACTACGTGGGGGGTCGGAGGGCTGACCAGGGTGCTGTTCCGGCCTGCCGCCGGGGCACCGGCCGCCGGCGCCGAAGGCCGCCGCCCGCGTCTCACGCGTCGCGGCGCGTCCACTGCGGTTCCGTACGGGCCCATGCCCGGTCCCACTCCGCCAGCCGGTGGCGCAGCGCCACCCGGCGCACGAGGAAGTGGCCGAAGAGCACCACGAGCACCGCACCGCCCGCGGCGCAGGTACCGATGGTGAGGGTGTGCTGCCAGACCGCCGCTCCGTCCACCGGCGGCAGCACGTTGTGGCCCCGGTCGTCGAACCAGACGTCCACGGTCTCGCCCTGCCGGGTGTTCGCAGGAACCCGGGCCGTCGCGGTGCGCGTGCCCTCGCCCGGCTCGGTCCAGCGCACGATCGCCCGGTAGGCGTGCTGCCCGCCCGCCTGCACCGAGGGCAGCGAGTCGTCGTCCCTGTCGATCACCTCGGCCCGGACGAGGTGCCGCTCGGCCCGCTGTTCGGCGGAGACCGACCTCGCCTCGCCGTGGGCCCACCGGGCGGCGGCCGTTCCGGCCAGCGGCGCGCCCACGAGGACGAGGACGGCGACCACCAGGACCGTCCACGCTTCCACGACATCCGACCGGCGCCGCAGCGGACTGCTCCGCCAGCGCCAGCCGCGCACCCGTGTTCGCACGTACACCTCCTCGCCGTCACCCCGCGGCCGGAGGCCCGGACCGGCCGTGCGCCGCCGCTCCCTCCGCATCACGCCACGCGTGCGAGTTCCCTCACGGACGGAGTACCCCCTTCGGCGCCCGCCGATCGCCCCGGTTCGTGGGCACGGCGGAGCGGCCCGCGGTGGCGCTCCGGCTGGGTGCCCGGCGCGACCGCGGCAAAACACCGGGGTCAGCCGAAACGCTCGATGCGGATCCGGTCCACCGGCTGACCGGCCGTCACGAGCAGCCGGGAGGCATGCTCGGCGAAGGAGTTGGAGCCGCACACATAGGCCTCCCACCCACCGGCAGGCTGCTCGGCCAGGAGCGGCGCCACATGTGCGGCCGCCATACGTCCTACCGCCACACCTTCCGGCGCGCTCCGGGTGAAGACGGCCGTCGTCTCCGCGCCCAACTCCCGGGCATAGACCAGCTCCTCGGGGCTGCGCGCGGACACCACCAGCCGCAGCGGCACGGTCAGGTTCCGGGCCCGGTGGTGCCGGATCATCGACATCAGAGGTACGACGCCGGAGCCGGCCCCGATGAGCAGCGCGGGCCGGTCGCCCGGCCAGGCGAAGAAGCCGCTCACCGGCCCCCGCACCTCGACCCGGTCGCCGGGCCGGGCGACGGTGTGGAACCAGCCCGACACCTCGCCGCCCTCGACATGGTCCAGGGTCAGTTCGATCTGCCCGGAGCCGTCCGGCGCGGAAGCGATCGAGTAGTGCCGCTGGGCCGCGTAACCGTCCTCGGCGGTCAGCCGCACCATCAGGTGCTGGCCGGGCAGGTGTCCCGGCCAGCCGGGCACCGCGAGCCGGAAGGTGGTCACCCGCGGCGTCTCGCGGCGGATCCCGGTGATGGTGGCGGTCTGCCACTCGGACGCGGCCTGCTCGCTCACGGCGATGCGCCCGGGCACGGCGAACCGCGTGGGGGGCACGAAGGCCTCAGTCACCGGAGTACCTCTGCTCCTCCCACGGGTTGCCCCGCTCGTGGTAGCCGTTCTTCTCCCAGAAGCCCGGCTCGTCGTGGTCGAGGATCCGCAGGCCCGCGATCCACTTGGCGCTCTTCCAGAAGTACAGGTGCGGCACCAGCAGCCGTGCCGGGCCGCCGTGCTCGGGGGCGAGGGGCTGTCCGTCGTACTCCCAGGCGATCCAGGCGCGTCCGCCGGTCAGGTCGGCGAGCGGGAGGTTCGCGGTGTAGCCGGTGTGCGAGTAGGCGACGGCATGGGTGGCCGACGCATCGGGCCGGGCCACGTCCAGGAACGCGTCCAGGGACACGCCCGCGAAGCGCACCCCGAACTTCGACCAGCTCGTCACACAGTGGATGGCGCCCTCGTACGCCGACGGCGGCAGCCGGTGCGCCTCCTCCCAGCCCCAGGTGCGGGGCTCGGCCACCAGGCCGTCGACGCGGAACGTCCAGTCGGCGGGCGCCAGCTCGGGAGTGACCTCGGCGGACAGCACGGGCCAGTCGTCGCCCGCGTCGTACTGGCCGGGCGGCAGACCGGGGTCGGCGACGCGCGGTCGCCCGGTGAAGCCTCGGGTGATGTGCATGCGGTGGTGCCTCCGGGCCGGGCCGGCGGTGCCCCGCCGGACCGGTGTGCTCGGTGTTTGCGCCCTCAACCGTACGTGCAGGGTGTCCCGCCCCCGCCGGCCGGGACCGGCCTACGCGTTGTAGCGCACGAGGTACTCCGCGAACCGCTCCAGGTCCTCCGCCGACCAGCCGGCCAGGCGCTCCCGGAAGGCCGCCCGGCGGCTCTCGGTGACCTGGGCGAGGATGTCCCGCCCGGACCGCGTCAGGTGCAGGACCTGGACGCGCTGGTCCGCCGGGTCGGGGCGGCGCTCGATGAGGCCGGCGCGCTCCAGCCCCGCCACCTGGCGGCTGACGGTGGACTTGTCCAGGGCGTAGTGGGCGGCCAGGTCGGTCGCCCGGCATCCGCCGCTCTCCTCCAGGTGCCCCAGCAGCGTGTACGACACCAGCGACAGCTCGGGGTGCATCCGGCCCGCCGCGGCCCGGGCGCGGCGGGCGAAGACCGTCATCTCCCGCTGGATGGTCTCCACGGCGTCGGCGCTGTGCACGGGACCTCCCTCACCACGGTGCTGCACGGCTCCTCCCATGGTTGCACAACCCAACCAGTTGACCGGGCGGTGTCACGCTCGCCGTCCGGGGCGGCCGGTCCGTCGGGTAGGGTTGCCGTCCGGCCGGGGAGGACCCGGCCGTCGGAAGCCGAGGAGGTGAGACCCATTACCGCTGTGTCAGCTCGGGTGCTCACCTCTCGACGTCGCGCGGATCGCCGGTCGTAGGCGATCGCCGGAGCGCCCTTCGGTTCCCGAAAGGCTCTGGGCTTCCATGCCGTCTGTGTCTTCCTCCGTTCCCCCTTCCACACCGCCGTCCCGTGACGCGGTCGTCACCGCCCTGCGCACCGCCGGGTGCGTCTTCGCCGAGGACGAGGCCGAGTTGATCCTCGCGACCGCGCGCACCCCGGCCGAGGCCGCCACCATGGTCGAGCGCCGTGTCGCCGGTCTGCCGCTCGAACTCGTCGTCGGCTGGGCCGAGTTTTGGGGACTGCGCATCGCCGTCGCCTCCGGTGTCTTCGTGCCGCGCCGGCGCACCGAGTTCCTGGTGGAGCAGGCCCTCAAGCGGGCGCCCGAGGCCGCTGTCGTCGTGGACCTGTGCTGCGGCTCGGGCGCCGTGGGAGCGGCGCTGGCCGCCTCGCTCGGCGAGGTCGAACTGCACGCCGCCGACATCGACCCGGCCGCCGTGCGGTGCGCCCGCGGCAACGTCGCCGCCGCCGGCGGCCGGGTCCACCAGGGCGATCTGTTCGAGGCACTGCCCGTCGCGCTGCGCGGCCGCGTCGGCATCCTCGCGGCCAACGTGCCGTACGTGCCGAGCGACGAGATCGGCCTGCTGCCGCAGGAGGCCCGCGACCACGAACCGCTGGTGGCCCTCGACGGCGGCACGGACGGCCTCGACGTGCTGCGCAGGGTCGCGGCCGAGGCGCCCCGCTGGCTCGCCCCCGGCGGCTGCGTCCTGGTGGAGACGAGCCGGCACCAGGCTCCGGCCGCCGTCGAGGCCTTCGCGCGCACCGGTCTGGCGGCACGGCTGGCGGTGTCGGAGGAGCGGTACGCCCACGTGGTGATCGGCGTCAGGCCGTAGGGCCCGAAAGCCCTCGGTCCGGCGGGGTCGCCCGCGCGATGAGCAGCGCCACGTCGTCGAAGTTGTCCGGCTCGTGCAGGGTGCGCAGCAGCAGGTCGCACACCTCTTCCAGCGGCCGGTCGGGCCCGTCGAGCAGGGACAGCAGGGTGTCGAGCCGTTCGTCGAGCGGGTCGCGCCGGGTCTCGACGAGGCCGTCGGTGTAGAACACCAGCCGGTCGCCGGGTTCGAGGTCGACGGTGGTGGTGGAGAAGGCGACGCCGCCCACGCCGAGCGGCACGCCGGTCGGCAGGTCGAGCAGCTCCGGGGGCAGACCCGGCCGGACGCGCACCGGCGGCAGATGCCCGGCGTTGGCGATCCGGCACTGCCGCAGATGCGGGTCGTGAACGGCGTAGACGCAGGTGGCGATGGTCTGTTCCAAGCCCGCGGTGATCTTGTCGAGGTGCTCCAGGAGCACGTTCGGGTCGAGGTCGAGGGATGCGAGGGTGTTGGTCGCCGTGCGCAGCCGCCCCATGGCCGCCGCCGCGGGGATGCCGCTGCCCATCACGTCGCCCACGACGAGCGCCGTCTTCCCGGCGTCCAGCGGGATCACGTCGAACCAGTCGCCGCCGACCTCGCTCGTGGCCCCGGCCGGCTGGTAGCGGGAGGCGACCTCCAGCCCGCCCGTGACCGGCGGATGGCTGGGCAGCAGGCTGCGCTGAAGGGTGAGCGCGGTCTCGCGGGCGCTCTGGTACCAGCGGGCGTTGTCGATCTGCACGGCGGCCCGGGCGGCCAGCTCGCGCGCCAGCAAGAGGTCGTCCTCGCTGAACGGCAGCGGGTTGCGGGTGCGCTTGAGGTCCAGGGCCCCCAGCACCTCACCGCGCGCGATCAGCGGAACCGCGAGATACGAGTGCACCCCCGCCCGGCCCAGCAGCTCCGCCGCCTCGGAGGAACGGGCGATGCGGTCCAGGTCCTCGTCCTTGACCTCCGGCAGCATCACGGGGCTCGCGGTGCGCACGCACTGGGTGACGAGCCGGTCGGGGGCGTAGCGGGCCACCTGCCCCGGCGGGTCGGCCGCCTCCAGCGCCTCGGCGGAGTCGTACCCCTGCACCGCCAGCGCGCGGATCACGGCCGCCTCGGCGGGGCCGAGGCTGGTGCGCCGGCCCTGCACCACCGCGTCCAGCAGGTCGACGGCCGCGATGTCGGCCAGCTCCGGCACCGCCACCTCGGCCAGCTCGCCGGCCGTGCGGTCCAGGTCCAGGGTGGTGCCGATCCGGCCCGAGGCGTCGGCGATCAGGGCCAGCCGCCGGCGGGCCGCCTCGGCCTCGATGCCCGCCCGGTACTGCTCGGTGACGTCGACGATCGAGACGGCCACGCCCAGCACGGTCCCGAAGGCGTTCTCCAGCCGGTACAGCGAGATCGACCAGGCATGGTCCTGGTGCGGGTCGGCCGGGGTGCGGCCGATCGTGGACTGGTCGACGACCGGTGTGCCCGTCTCCAGAACGCGGCGCGTCGCACTCTCCAGGGCGTCGACGTCCATCCGGGGCACCACTTCCCGGGGCGTGCGGCCCAGGTGCTCCTCGGCCGGTACGCCGTTGATCTCCTCCAGCGCCCCGTTGACCGAGACGTACCGCAGCTCGGTGTCCAGCACGGCCAGCCCGATCGGGGACTGGGCGATCATCCGCGTCGACAGCGCCACGTCCCGCTCCAGCCGGTGCACGGTCGTCTGGTCGGCGCACAGCCCCAGCGCGTAGACCTCGCCCTGGTCGTCCAGCAACCGCATGTTGCGGAACTCCACCAGCCGGGTACCGCCGTCCTTGCGGCGGATCGGGAAGGCCCCCGCCCAGCTCTGCCCGGTGCCCATGACATCGGCGAACAGCTTGACCACGAGGTCGACGTGCTGCTCGTGGACCATGATCCGGGCGGCGTACTGCCCGAGCGCCTCCCGCGCCTCGTACCCGAACAGCTCCTCGGCCTGCGGGCTCCACAGCACGATGCGGCCCTCGGCGTCCAGGACCACGGAGGCCACGCGCAGCACGTCCAGCAGCCCGCTGGGGCGCGCCGACCCGCGCACCGGACCGTCACCCTCGGACTCGGGAGACCCGGCTGCACTCATCCCACGCCCCGCCTTCGCCGTCCTCGCGGCACGCCGTCGTGTGCCGACACCCCATGTTCTACCGCGTGGAGCCGCTTGCCGAAGGCCCCTTCCGTCACCTTCCACCATCTCCCAACACGGCGCGGGCCGCCCCGCAAACCCGTCACCGGAAGCGGGGCACCGCCGGTAGTGCTCGCCGGAAGGTGGTGCTTTGCTGGGGTAGGGGCGGATACGGCATCCGGTGGCCACGAGAGGAGCGATCACGATGGCGATGGACCACGAGCGACCGCACCCCCACTCCGTCTCGGTGGAGATCAGCGGGTGCAGCAAGCACGACGCCCGGATCGTGTTCGACGCACTGTGCTCCTGCTTCGAGTCCGACCGGTGCGCCGACGACGTGCCCGAGGAACTGCACGAGACCCGTCCGACCGTGTGGCTCGGCACCTTCGACGTCGCCGACGAGCACGAGGGCGCCCAGCCGGTCCACCTGTCGTCCTCCGTGGAGGCCGACCTGCACGGCGGCTACTGGGCGATCGAACGGTTCCGCACGACCCTGGACTCGCTGTTCGACGTGCACGACCTGAGCACGGTCTCCGGCGACCAGGAGAAGGAACTCCACGTGCGTCTGCAGAGCCGCTGACCGCCCCTCACCCCGCCGGCAGACCGGGCCGACACCGCACCGGCCCCCTCCCGGCGCGCCCCGCAACGCCCTGACGCCCCGTGCGCGGCGACCCGCGGCCGGC
>NZ_JBEZWN010000084.1:0-26967 GCF_040637495.1 Streptomyces sp. NPDC029044 | reverse complement strand
CCGCCCTTCTCGCCGACCGGCCAGGTGCCGGTCGAACGCTCGATGGCCTTGGCGCCCGCGCGGTCCACGGCGCTGCGCACCACGGCGAAGATCGCGCCCTGGATCGCGGCGGCCAGCAGGACCTCGCCCCAGCCGCGGTCCTTGTCCAGGGCGTCGGGCGCGTCCTCCTCGTGCCGGATCGCCATCCACGTCTTGCGGAAGGCGAGCCCGGCCAGCCAGCCGCCCGACCAGCCGAGCACGAACCCGAGCGGCTGGTACGCGAGGGACATCTTCTTCTTCTTTGCCACGGCAACTCCTGAAGACTGAGGGTGGGTGGGTGGTCAGGGGGTGTGCGCCGCCGGTATCCGCTCCTCGGCACGGACCGGCCCGGGCGGTGTGCCGTCACCGAACGGACGGCCGCCCAGCTCCTCGCGGTGGTGCGGGGCCGACCAGCCGGACAGGTCCGGGCCCAGCGGGACGACGCGGGTCGGGTTGATGCCGGTGTGCACCCGGTAGTAGTGGCGCTTGATGTGGTCGAAGTCGACGGTGTCGCCGAACCCGGGGGTCTGGTACAGGTCGCGGACGTACGCCCACAGCACCTGGTTCTCCGTCAGCTTCCAGCGGTTGCACTTGAAGTGACCGTGGTAGACCGCGTCGAAACGCACCAGCGTGGTGAACAGCCGGATGTCCGCCTCGGTGATCGTGTCCCCGACGAGGTAGCGCTGCCGCTCCAGCCGCCCCGCGAGCAGCTCCAGCCGACGGAACACACCCGTGCAGGCGGCCTCGTACTCCTCCTGCCCGGTGGCGAACCCCGCCCGGTAGACGCCGTTGTTGACGTCCTCGTAGACGTCGGCCGTCACCTCGTCGATCTCGTCGCGCAGCGCGTCCGGGTAGAGGTCGGGCGCACCGTCCCGGTGCAGGGCCGTCCACTCGGTCGCGAGGTCGAGGGTCAGCTGCTGGTAGTCGTTGGTCACCAGCCGGCCGCTGGGTACGTCCACGAGCGCCGGCACGCTGACACCACCCGGATAGTCCGACTCCCGGCGGTCGTACGCCTCACTCAGGTAGCGGATGCCGAGGACCGGGTCGCGACCGTCCTCGTCCAGTGTGAAGCGCCAGCTGCGGTCGTCCTGGATGGGGTCGGCCACGGCCAGGGACAGGGAGTCCTCCAGACCGAGCAGCCGTCGGGAGACCAGCGACCGGCTCGCCCAGGGGCAGGCACGGCTGACGACCAGGCGGTAGCGGCCGGCCTCCACCGGCCAGCCGTCCCGGCCGTCCGCGGTGACCCGGTCCGCGAAATGCGCCTTTGACCGCTTGAACGCCCTCCTTCCATAGCCGGTGTTGCCGTCGTCGCCGTCGTCGCGGCTCATGGGAACGACCTCCTCGCCGTACGTGGGCCCTGGTGAACGCGTTCCCCGTTTTCCGCCGACGGCACGGTGTGAGTACCCCCGACCGGGGCAATCGGCGTGGGTGACTGATGAAGGAAGTGATCACAAGACACGCGTCACCGTGCTGGTGGCGCTCGCGGCCAATCTGGTGATCGCGGTGGCCAAGGCCATCGGCGGCCTGGCGGCGGGATCACCCGCCCTGCTGTCCGAGGCGGCCCACTCGGTGGCCGACAGCCTGAACGAGGTGTTCCTGCTCGCGGCGCTGCGCCGCAGCCGCCGCCCCGCGGACCGGCGTCATCCCTTCGGCTACGGCAAGGAGCGGTTCTTCTGGTCGCTCCTCGCGGCCGTCGGGATCTTCGTCATGGGCGGCTGCTTCTCCTTCTTCCAGGGCTTCGAGGCCCTGACGAGCGGTGCGGAGGAGGAACTCGGCGGCTATGTGGCCGGCCTGATCGTGCTCGGAATCGCCCTCCTCGCGGAGGGCGGTTCTCTGTTGCGGGCTCTGTACCAGGTGCGCCGGCAGGGCGGTGCGGGCGCCGGGCTGCGCGATCCGGCCCTGCGGACGGTCGTCGCCGAGGACGGCACGGCGGTGCTCGGCGTCACCCTGGCCATCGCGGGCATGGCGCTGCACATGGTCACCGGCCAGGTGGTGTGGGAGGCCGCGGCCTCGCTGGCGATCGGCGCGCTGCTGGTCTACGTGGCCTTCCGGCTGGGCCGTGAAGCCCGGGACCAGCTGATCGGCGAGGCGGCCGACCCGGAGACGAGCGGGCGGATCCGGGAGCTGCTGCGGGCACAGCCCGAGATCGACAGTGTGGAAGCGCTGTTCACGATGAAGACCGGTCTGGACACGGCCCTGGTGGCGGCCCGCGTCGATCTGGTGCCCGGCCTGGACAGCGAGCGCGTGGAGGAGGTCGCCGTACGCATCAAGCGGTCCATAGCCCGGACGGTGCCCGAGGCCGACCAGATCTTCCTCGACGTGACCGACCGCCCTGCCCGGGAGGCAGCGGAAAGCCCCGCCGCGACGGGGGAGCGCGGCGGGGCCTGAACCTCGCGTGCCCCGTCGCGGCCGGTTCACACCCACGGGGCGGAAAGTTTTTCGCCGGCTGCCCTCCGCGGGCAGCCGGCCCGCTCTCAGCCGCCCGCGGCCGGCTCCAGGACGAAGACCGGGATCTCCCGGTCCGTCTTCTTCTGGTAGTCGGCGTACGCCGGGTACGCCGCGACGGCCCGCTCCCACCACGCGGCCTTCTCCTCGCCCGTGACCTCACGGGCGGTCATGTCCTGCTTCACCGGCCCGTCCTGGAGCTCCACGTGCGGGTCGGCCAGGATGTTGAAGTACCAGACGGGGTGCTTGGGCGCCCCGCCGAGGGAGGCCACCGCGGCGTACCGCCCCTCGTGCTCGACCCGCATCACCGGCGTCTTGCGCAGCCTGCCGCTCCTGGCGCCCCGCGAGGTCAGGACGACGACCGGCATCTTCGTGCCCTGGAGCGTCGTCCCCTCCGTACCGCCGGAGCTCTCGTACAGTTCCACCTGCTTGCGCACCCACTGCGTCGGGCTGGGTTCGTACTCGCCTTCCAGAGGCATGGCATCCGTCCCATCGTCGCGTCCGAGGCTCATCGCCGTCCGTCTTCAACATCCGTGCCCCCGGGAATCATCCGCACCCCGCCGGATCCGGCCGGAGTCGCCGCGTCTCATCCCGGCGCGAGCGCCATCCGCACGGCCAGGGCCGTCATGACCCCGCTCGCGACCAGCGCCGTCGCCAGCCGCCCCCGATGGCCGGTCAGCGCCCGGCCCAGCAGGGCTCCGCCCCCGGCCAGCAGCACCTGCCAGCTCGCGGAGGCGGCGAAGGCGGCCAGCACGAACACGCCCTGTTCCAGCGGGCCGGCCGGGCCGGTGGCCTGGGAACCGAGCACGAGGGCGGCGAAGTAGATGACGGTGGTGGGGTTCAGCAGGGTGATGCCCAGCAGCCCCAGGAAGGCCCGGGCGGGACTCGGGGGAGCGGGGGAGGTGCGGGTCGCGAGCCGGTGGCCCCGGTACTCGCGCACGGCGGTGACAGCGCCCCATGCCGCCAGCGCGAGCAGCACCAGCACGCAGACCCAGCGCAACGGCCCGAGCACGGGCCGCAGCGCGGACGCCAGGGCGCTCCCCCCGAGCGTGGCCGCGAGGGCGTAGAGCCCGTCCGCGGTGGCGACGCCCAGCGCGGCGCAGACACCGGTGCGCAGGGAGGTGCGGGCGGTGAGGGAGACGAGGTAGGTCCCGACGGCACCCACGGGGACGGCGATGCCGTACCCGGCGAGCAGCCCCGCGACGAGCGCGGCGGTCATGACCGCGGCGGCGTCGGTCCTCCCCGGCGGCCGGACTGCTGCTGTCGGCGCGCGGCACGGGCGGCGACTGACAGCGGCGGGAGAACGGTGAACGTAGGCATGGCTGGATCCTGGGCCCTGCCCCGCCGGACCGACAACCGGTTTTCGGGCCGGGCCCCGCGGCATCCCTGACCGGGCGAGGACGTCGGCCCCGTGACAGGGGCTCCGGTCCCCGGCGCTCGAACACGAAGACGGCGTTCCCCGGCCATCTTGGCGCCGTCGGCGACATGGCCGAACTTCGCGTCGCCCCATAGGTGCCTGGGGCATCTAATGAAGATCGGCACGACGCACTACTCGTCTGCGAGGTCTTCATGACGGACACGACCGCACCCGTCGCCTTCCCCCAGAGCAGGACCTGCCCCTACCACCCGCCCGCCGCCTACGACGCGCTGCGCACCGAACGCCCCCTGACCCGCATCACCCTCTTCGACGGCCGCGAGGCCTGGCTGGTCAGCGGACACGCCACCGCCCGCGCCCTGCTGGCCGACCCGCGCCTGTCGTCCGACCGCGACCGGCCCGGCTTCCCCGACCCCAGCCGGCGCTTCGCCGGGGTCCGCAACCGCAGAACGGCCCTGCTGGGCGTCGACGATCCCGAGCACCGCGTCCAGCGGCGGATGGTCGTCGGGGACTTCACCCTCAAGCGCGCCGTCGAACTCCGGCCACGCATCCGGCAGATCGTGGACGAGCGGCTCGACGCGATGATCGCCCAGGGGCCCGTCGTGGACCTGGTGAGCGCCTTCGCGCTGCCCGTGCCGTCCATGGTGATCTGCGCCCTGCTCGGCGTCCCGTACGCCGACCACGACTTCTTCGAGGCACAGTCGCGACGGCTGCTGCGCGGCCCGGAGACCGCCGACGTACTCGACGCCCGCGACCGGCTGGAGACGTACTTCGGCGAACTGATCGACCGCAAGCAGCGGGACCCCGGCACCGGACTGCTGGACGACCTGGTCCACCGGCAGCTGCGCGAGGGCGACCTCGACCGCGAGGGCCTGATCGCGATGGCCCTCATCCTGCTGGTCGCGGGCCACGAGACGACCGCCAACATGATCTCGCTCGGCACCTTCACCCTGCTCCAGCACCCCGAGCGGCTCGCCGAGCTGCGCGCGGACCCGGGACTGCTGCCGGCCGCGGTCGAGGAGCTGATGCGGATGCTGTCCATCGCGGACGGCATGCTGCGTCTCGCCGTCGAGGACATCGAGGTGGCGGGGACGACGATCCGGCAGGGCGATGGCGTGGTCTTCGCGACCTCCGTCATCAACCGCGACGAGACGGTCTACCCCGACCCGGACACCCTCGACTGGAACCGCTCGGCCCGTCACCACGTCGCGTTCGGCTTCGGCATCCACCAGTGCCTCGGCCAGAACCTCGCCCGCGCCGAGCTGGAGATCGCCCTGCACGGCCTCTTCGCCCGGCTGCCCACCCTGCGCCTGGCCGCTCCGGCCGAGGAGATCCCCTTCAAACCCGGCGACACGATCCAGGGGATGCTGGAACTCCCCGTGACCTGGTGAGAGGCCCCCGCGCATGCACATCGACATCGACAAGGACGTCTGCATCGGAGCGGGCCAGTGCGCCCTGACCGCCCCGGACGTGTTCACCCAGGACGACGACGGCTACAGCGCCCTCCTGCCCGGCGGGGAGGACAGCGGCAGCCCGCTGCTGCGGGAGGCGGCCCGCGCCTGCCCGGTGGGCGCCATCACCGTGTCCGAGACGGTGAGCTGACCCCGGGGCTCACCCGGTGTCCAGGAGCCGCCGGGCCGCCTCGCGCGCGTCGGCCGCGGGCTCGGCGCTCCCGGTCACGCCCGCCGTGACCATGGCGCCCTCGGCCAGCAGGAACAGCTGCCCGGTCAGCGTGCCGGGCAGTCCCGCCGCCGCCACGAGCGAGGCCAGATACTCCCGGAACGCCCCCTTGTGAGACCGGACTTGGGTGACCACGCGAGCCGACGTGGCCCCCAGCTCGCCGTACGCGTTGAGCCACGCACAGCCGCGGAAGTCCGGCTCGCCGAACCACTCACCGAGCCAGTCGAACACCGCCAGGATCCGCTCCTCGGGCTCCTCGCGGCCCTCGACGTACGCGGCCAGCTGCCCGCGCCAGCGTGCGTCGCGCCGCTCCAGATACGCCTCCACCAGGTGCTCCTTCGCCGGGAACAGTTGGTAGAGCCGCTTGAGCGAGACCCCGGAGGTGCCGCGCACGTCGTCCATGCCGACGGCCTGCACACCCCGTCCGTAGAACAGCTCCTCGGCGGCGTCCAGCGCCCGCTCCCGGGCCAGTGCGCTGTCCATCCACGACCCTCCTTGACGCGAGAACGAGCGTTCTCCTACGGTAGCAGCGCGTAGGAGAACGCTCGTTCTCCCCTGCTGTCAGGGAGGGTTCATGACCGACCGCCCGCCGCTGCCGCCCTTCACCCGCGAGACCGCCGCGCAGAAGGTGCAGGCCGCCGAGGACGCCTGGAACACCCGCGACCCGCACAAGGTCTCCCTCGCCTACTCGCCGGACTCCGTCTGGCGCAACCGCGGCAGCTTCGTCACCGGCCGCGCCGAGATCGCCGAGTTCCTGGCCCGCAAGTGGGAACGCGAGCGGGAGTACGCCCTGCGCAAGGACCTGTGGGCGTTCGACGGCAACCGCATCGCCGTCCGCTTCCAGTACGAGTGCCGCGACGCCGACGGGCAGTGGTGGCGCTCCTACGGCAACGAACTGTGGGAGTTCGACGAGCACGGCCTGATGACCCGCCGCGAGGCGAGCATCAACGACGTGCCGATCGAGGAGCGGGAGCGCCGGATCCGCGGCCCCCGGCCGGAGTCGGAGCGCGGAGACACGTTCCCCGTCCGGTGAGCCCGGGCGGTCGCCAGGGTATGACCGAACAGGCCTTGCTGACGGCCCGTCAGGTGCCGTGCCCGGCCTGGCCATGGAGTGCACTCCAGCACGTACGCTCCCCGAGGAAGATCTCCGAAGGCAGGAGCGGCAACAATGCAGTATGTGAAGCTCGGTTCGACGGGCCTGGACGTCTCGCGGATCTCTCTGGGGTGCATGACCTACGGTCAGCCCGACCGCGGCCCGCACGAGTGGACCCTCGACGAGGAGGCCTCACGCCCGCTGATCCGGCAGGCGGTCGAGGCGGGGATCACCTTCTTCGACACGGCCAACATGTACTCCGACGGCACCAGTGAGGAGATCGTCGGCCGGGCCCTGCGCGACTTCGCGCGCCGCGACGAGATCGTGCTCGCGACGAAGGTGTTCTACCCGATGCGGCCCGGGCCGAACGGCGGCGGACTGTCCCGCAAGGCGATCATGACCGAGCTCGACCGGAGCCTCACCCGCCTCGGCACCGACTACGTCGACCTCTACCAGATCCACCGCTTCGACCCGCACACCCCGGTCGAGGAGACGATGGAGGCCCTGCACGACGTCGTCAAGGCGGGCAAGGTCCGTTACATCGGGGCGAGTTCGATGTACGCCTGGCAGTTCTCCAAGATGCAGTACACCGCGCGGCTGAACGGCTGGACGCGTTTCGTCTCGATGCAGAACCACTACAACCTGATCTACCGCGAGGAGGAGCGCGAGATGCTGCCGCTGTGCGCGGACCAGGGCGTGGGGGTCATGCCCTGGAGCCCGCTCGCCCGCGGCCGCCTCACCCGGGACTGGGACACCACGACCGGGCGCAGCGCCACCGACACCTTCGGCAGCAGCCTCTACCAGGAGGGCGACCGCACCATCGTCGAGGCGGTCACCCGCATCGCGGGGGAGCGGGGCGTCCCCCGCGCGCGGGTCGCCCTCGCCTGGCTCCTCCACCAGCCCACGGTGACCGCCCCGAGCGTCGGTGCCACCAGGCCCGGGCACCTGGAGGACGCGGTGGCGGCCGTGGAGACCGAGCTCAGCGACAAGGAGCTGGAGGAGCTGGAGCGCCCCTACGGCCCCCATCCCGTCGCCGGGCACTGAACGTGCGGCGCGCGGCTCAGTGGGGACCCTGCGGCGCGAACTCCGTGCCGCAGGGCCCCGCCCCCTCGCTCTCCGCCAGTTCCACCCTCGCCCCGCTCATCGCCAGCGTCCGGTAGAACCGCCCGATCCGCTCCGTCGACCGCCCCACGTAGTGCCCGATGAACGACCGCCGGAACCGCTCGGCCGCCCGGTTCGGCTGCGAGCCGTGCACCAGGCTCCCGTTGAAGAACAGGACGTCCCCCGGCGCCATGTCCACCGGCACCGGCGCCAACCCCGGCGGCGGCGGGACGTACTCCCGGGCGAAGGACACGTCCGAGTCGGCCTGCTCCGGGCAGAACAGGTCCATGCGGTGCGTGCCCGGCACGACCTCCAGCCCGCCGTTCTGGCGGTCGATCACATCGCAGGCCACCCACGCGGCCACACACGTGCCCGGCTCCACCCGCAGGTAGAAGTTGTCCTGGTGCAGCGCCTGTCCCCGGGCCCCCGGCGGCTTGAAGTAGAACATGCTCTGCGCGGCCAGCACCTCCTCCCCGAGGAGCGCCTCCAGCACCGTCCGCAGCCGGGCGTCCAGCAGGATCTCGCGCGCCGGGCCGTTGATCTCGTGCGGGTGCATCACCCGCGGCCAGACGTGCAGCGGGTCGGCGCCCGGCCCGTCCTCGGCGCGCGGCTCGAAATGCCCGGGCACCGGACCGGCCTCCCGCAGCGCCGCGAACTCGCCGCACAGCCGCTCGATCTCGTCGGTCCCGAAGAGCCCGCGCACCACCGTGAAACCGTCCTCCTCGAAGCCCTCCCGGTATCGCCGGAGACCGGTGGGGTCCAGGATGGGAGCGCCGGTGGCGCTGTTGCCCGTGACTGTCATGAACGCACTCCTCGGTCGGATGTCATCAGCCGCCATCGGTACGGAACGCTAGGCCCCGGAGCCGCCCAGGAGGATGCCCGTGCGTGCTGACGGATTGCCCACCGCTGCTGGACCCCGGAACACCGGCGGCTCCGGGGAGCCCGGGGATCCCGCCCCGCCGCCCGGACTGGTGGTGCTCGGCCACTTCGACCAGAGCCCCGGCTACGGCGTCAGCCGCCCCTACGGCTCGGCGAGCTGGCTCTTCACCTGGACCACGGCAGGCCGGGGGAGGCTGTGGCAGGGCGGTGCGCGGACCTCGGCCGGCGCGGGCGAACTGGTCGTACTCGCCCCGGGCGTCCCGCACGGCTACACCGTCGAGCCCGGCGCCCGGCACTGGCGGTTCTGGTGGGCCCACTGCCAGGCCCGCCCCTCCTGGACCGCGTGGCTGCGGCCGTACGACGCCGGGGACGGGACGTACGTCGTCACCTCCGCCCCGGCCGGTGTGCACGGCCGCGTCGAGACGGCGTTCCGGCGGATGCACGCCGACGCCCGCTGGACCGGCACCGAGGCGCCGCCCGGCGCGGCACCACCGGACGGGCAGGTCGCCGTGGCGCACGGCAGCGCGGCCCGCGAACTGGCCCTGTGCGCACTGGAGGAGATAGTTCTCCTGACCACGGCCGGTTCCCGGCCGGCGGAGCCCCGGCCCGGCCTCGACGCACGGATCCGCCGCGCCCAGGAGCTGATCGACGCCGACCCCGGCGCCCCGCACACCGTCAGGTCGCTCGCCGAGGGCGTCGCGCTGTCGCCGTCCCGCTTCGCCCATCTGTTCAGCCGGCAGGCCGGGCAGTCACCCATGCGGGCCCTGCGCGAGGCGCGGCTGCGGCACGCCGCCCGGTTGCTGGAGAACACCGACCTGCCGGTGGAACGCGTCGCCGCGGCCTCGGGGTTCGCCAGCCCGTTCCACTTCAACCGCGCCTTCCGCGAGCGCTACGGAGCACCCCCCGGGGCCTACCGCACGAGGCACGGCGAGCCGCCCGCCTGAGCACCGCTATTGGTTCCCGGGCCGGTCACGAAAGACAGGGGCCCGGAAGGCGGCCGGCGGTGTGAGCTGCTGTGCACGTGGCAGCTCAATGGTTTCGGGCCACCTCCGGAGCCGGAAAAATGAGCGACGCTAAAAGGGGGCAGACACCACGGAAATGCCTTTCGCTCCGCTGATTGACATCTTGTCAAAAGGCCCTGGCGGCGCACGCAATGCACGAAACCGCCGGCTCTCTTGTTCCCTGTCGCTGACCTGTGCAAAGGTGTGCCCTGTCGGCGTGCCCACATCACGCCTTTCTTCGTATGCGCGAGGCCGACGGGCCGGCATACCCCTTGGTATGGACTTTATCCCGCGTGTCCTTGAGAGGAATGCAGCCTTGAAAGACGCAGGCCCGTCGAATTCCCCGGCCCCGGCCCGCAGCTTCGGCGCGACGGACGAGCAACTGAGCGCAGAGCTCAGGAAGTGGACCGGGGCGACGCCCGCGCTCCACCCCGTCGGCGAACTGCTGGACCGGCACTGGGAGGCGGCCTTCGGCTACGCCCGGCTGTGCACCGACGGCCCGCGCTCCGCGGGAATGCTCACCACCGCGGCTTTCACCCGGCTCTTCGGCGAGACCCTCCGCCAGAACGGCCCGACCTCCGCATGGCGGTCCCACCTGCTCCTCACCGTGCGGCGTATCGCGGCCGAGTGGGCCGGTGACCACAGAGTCGACATGCTCCACCCGGAGCTGCTCACCGGCACCGGCGAGGGGGAGCGCCCCGCGTCCCGGCTGCTGCCCTCGCAGCGGCGGCGCCTGCTGTCCGGGGCCTTCCAGCGCCTGCCCCAGTCCGCCCGCTGCCTGCTGTGGCACGTCGAGGTCGAGGCCGAGCCCCTCACCTCTCCGGCCGGATTGCTCGGCCTGGACGAGGAGGGCGCACGCGTCGAACTGGGCCGGGCCCGGGACCGGCTGCGCGAGGAATGCCTCCAGCTCCACCGCGAACTCGCCCCCGACGAGGAGTGCCGGCGCTATCTGCGCCTGCTCGACGTGACATACCGGCGCGGGGGTCTCGCCCTCGACCCCGATCTACGCGCGCATATCGAGAGCTGCGGACACTGCGACGCCGCCGCCGACCAGCTCGACCAGTTCAACCACGGCCTCGGCGCCGCCCTCTCGGAGGCGGTGCTGGGCTGGGGCGGGCGGGCGTACGCGCAGAGCCGGGCGAACGAGGCGGGGGAGAGCGCCGGGGGCGGGCGTCCCGCCGAGCGCGGGCGGCCCGCGGGAGCGGCCGGTGCGGCCACCGCCGAAACCCCGGCCGCCGCGGCACGTGAGCTGTTCCCCGACCCGGTGGCCCTGGCGCGCGAGGTCTTCCCGGACCCGGCCGGCATGGCGTACGAGATCATTCCCGACCCCGTTCGTCCGGCGCGTGAGCCCTTCCCCGAGGCGGCCCGTGAGCGGCGAGAGGTCTTCCCGGATCCGGTCCGGGCGGCGCGTGAGTCCTTCCCCGGGCCGGCCGGTGAGGGGCGCGGGGCCTTCCCGGACCCGGTCGCCCTCGCCGGCACCGTCGGGGAGTCGTTCACCGATCCGGGCGGCCCGGCGGCCGTGCCGCTCCCTCCCGCGGCGGCGGGCACACTCCCCGGCGGGGCCCACGCTCCGGTCACGACCGGCGAGGGTCTGTCCGTACCACCGCCCGTCTCCGCCTCCCCGGGGCCCCGGACCGCAGCCCGAAGATCCGCCCACAGGACGGCCCGCCGC
Source organism: Streptomyces sp. NPDC029044 (assembly GCF_040637495.1). Classification (NCBI taxonomy): domain Bacteria; kingdom Bacillati; phylum Actinomycetota; class Actinomycetes; order Kitasatosporales; family Streptomycetaceae; genus Streptomyces; species Streptomyces sp. NPDC029044. The sequence continues at coordinate 15,703 of NZ_JBEZWN010000084.1, read as the reverse complement.
GCCGCCCGGCGGCGCAACTTCACCGCGGGCATCCTGACGGTCGGCGGACTCGTCGTCCTGCCGCTGGTCCTGTGGTCCACCGGCAACGGCGGCGACGGCGCCCCGGCCGGAGCCGACCGGCCCTCCGGGGAAGCACCCGACTCCGAGGCGGGCGGAGCGAGCACCGATCCGTCCTGGGCCGGGGCGGACGACGCCGCGAAGGGCGCCCTGCGCGGGCGGCTGCACAACGTCGCCTCGGACCTGTGCGTGGGCATCGACGGCGAGAAGGCCGTCGAGGACGGCGAGGCCGAACTCACGACCTGCTCCGCGGACGCCGCCCAACAGTGGACGTACGAGACCGACGGACTGCTGCGCAACGGCGCCGCCCCCGACCTGTGCCTGGACTCGCGGCTGGGCTACTCGGTGCGGCTGGCCCCCTGCGCGGGCGCGTCCCGGCCGGACCCGAAGAACATCCGCTACGACTTCACCCTCCAGGGCGCCCTCGTGCCCCGCTGGGACCAGGACCTCGCCCTGGCCCCCGCCGCGACCAACGGCTCGGGAGCCCTCGTCCTCAAGGCGCGCACGGACGACGAGGCCCAGCGCTGGGTGATCGACACCTCCAAGGCCGACCTCCAGATGGAGGCCGTCAACTGGAACGCGCCCGTCCCTGCCCCGCGCCCCACGCCCACGCCGACCCTCCTCCCCTCGAAGACGCCCGAGCCCTCACCGACGCCGTCCGCGACCTCCCCGGCCCCGAGCAGCCCGGCCGCCACCGCATCGCCCTGCCACCGCTACGGCTACTACTGCGACGCGGACGGCCGGTACGGCAACCCGGGAGACGGCTACCCCGGCCACGGATACGGCCCCGGCGGATACGGCTACGGGGGCTATGGCTACGGGGGCTACGGCGGAGACGGCCGCCGCTGATCACGGGCCTGCGCTCAGGCCCCGACCACGGTCAGGGACAGCCACAGGGCCAGCACGGCCGGCACCAGCGCGGCCGGCACGGAGAGCAGTCCGAGCCGAGTGAACTCCCCGAGCCCGACCCGGTGCCCCTGCTGCTGCACGATCCGCCGCCACAGCAGGGTCGCCAGTGATCCGGCATAGGTCAGGTTGGGGCCGATGTTCACGCCGAGCAGGACCGCCAGCACGGCGCCGGGACCGGCCCCCGCGGTCAGGGGCAGCAGCACCAGTACCGCGGGCAGGTTGTTGATGAGGTTCGCCAGGACGGCGGCCAGCGCGGCCACGCCCAGCAGCGTGAGCAGTCCCGACCCGTCGGGCAGCACACGCCGCAGCGCGTCGGCGAGCCCGTGGTCGACGACCGCGCGCACCACGACGCCGAGCGCGAGCACGAACGCGAGGAAGGCCGGGGAGGCGGACCGCACCACCGTCAGCGGCGTCGCCCGCCGCCGGAACAGTGCCCGGCCGGCCAGCACCAGCGCACCGGCCGTCGCGGCCCAGGCCGGCTCGATGCCCACGGCGGAGGCCACCACGAACCCGGCGAGCGTGCAGCCGACCGTGACGAGGGCGAACATCGGCAGCGGCTCGGGACGCGGCGCGGACTCGGGGGAGGGGAGGGGCGCCGCGAGGCCGTCGTCGAAGAAGCGGCGGAACACCAGGTACTCGGCGGCGATCGCGACCAGCCACGGCAGTGCCATCAGCGCCGCGAAGCGGGTGAAGCTCAGCCCGCTCGCGGTGAAGGCCAGCAGATTGGTCAGGTTGGAGACCGGCAGCAGCAGCGAGGCGGTGTTCGACAGATGGGCGCACGCGTACAGGTGCGGCCGGGCTGCGACGCCCATCCGGGTGGCGGTGGCGAGCACCACCGGGGTCAGCAGGACGACGGTCGCGTCCAGACTGAGCACGGCCGTGATGACGGACGCCAGCGCGAACACCGCCGTGAGCAGCCGGGTGGGACGTCCCGCGGCCCAGCGGGCCATCCACGCCCCGCACGCCGTGAACAGCCCCTCGACGTCGCAGAAGTGGGCGAGTACCAGCACGGCCGCCAGGAAGCCGACCACCGGCCCCAGTCGCTGGACCTCCTCCCAGGCGTGCTCCGGCGAGATCACGCCCAGGGCGAGGGCGAGCCCGGCCGCCGGCACCGCCAGCACGGCCTCGGGCAGGCCCTTCGGGCGGGCGACGGCCCAGACGAGCACGGCGGCCAGCAGCGTCACGGACAGGACTTCGGCGAGCGGGGTGTTCAGAGCGGGGTCCTCCGGGACGCGATCGTTCGGGCCCGCTCATGAAACCAGGCGTGGGTAAGAGCCTCTTACCGGCCCTGCCGCCGTACCGCCAGGGTCGGCCGGTCGGGGGCCGGTCGGGGGCCGGTCAGGGGCCGCCGTCACCGGCCCGGCCGGGCGCGCTCAGACCTCGTCAGACCTCGCCGTCGAGCAGGGCGAGCTCCGACCAGATCGTCTTGCCCTCGGCGGTGTGCCTGCTGCCCCATCGCTGGGTGAGCTGGGCGACCAGGAGCAGACCGCGGCCGCCCTCGTCCCAGGTCTTGGCCCGGCGCAGATGCGGGGCCGTGTGGTTGGTGTCGGACACCTCGCAGATCAGGGTGGCCGCGTCGTGGATCAGCCGCAGCCGGATGGGCGGGGCGCCGTAGCGGATGGCGTTGGTGACCAGTTCGCTCACGACCAGCTCGGCGGTGAACGTGGCCTCGGTCAGTCCCCAGCGTTCGAGCTGGTCGACGACCTGCTTGCGGATGGGGGCCACCAGTGCCGGGTCGGCGGGGATGTCCCAGGTGGCGACCTGGGCGGACGGCAGGCCGCGGGTGCGGGCCAGCAGCAGGGCCACGTCGTCGCTGGAGCCGCCCGGCGGGAGCAGGCTGTGCAGGACGCGGTCACAGGTCTCGTCCAGGGAGTCGGAGGGCGCCGACAGCGCTTCGCGGAGCATCCGGCCGCTCGCGTCGACGTCCCGCTCCCGGCTCGCCAGCAGCCCGTCCGTGTGGAACGCCAGGACGCTGCCCTCCCGCAGTTCCACCTCGGCGGACTCGAACGGCAGCCCTCCGACCCCCAGCGGGGGACCCGAGGGCAGGTCGAGCTGCTGGGCCGGGCCGTCCGGCGGCACGAGCAGGGGCAGCGGATGCCCCGCCCGGGCCAGGTTGCAGCGCCGCGACACCGGGTCGTACACCGCGTAGAGGCAGGTCGCGCCCACCTCTCCGGCGCCGTGGTCCCCGCCGGACTCCTGGGACAGCCGGACGACCAGGTCGTCGAGGTGGGTGAGCAGTTCGTCGGGGGCCAGGTCGATGTCGGCGAGGGTGCGCACGGCGGTGCGCAGCCGGCCCATGGTGGCCGAGGCCTGGATGCCGTGGCCGACGACGTCGCCGACGACCATGGCGACCCGCATCCCGGACAGCGGGATCACGTCGAACCAGTCGCCGCCCACGCCGGAGCGGGTGGCCGGCAGGTAGCGGGAGGCCGCCTCCACCGCGGCGGTGTGCGGCAGGGTGCGGGGCAGCAGGCTGCGTTGCAGGGTGAGGGTCGTCTCGCGCTCGCGGGAGTAGCGGCGTGCGTTGTCGATGCAGACGGCGGCCCGGGCCGTGACCTCCTCGGCCAGCAGCACGTCGTCGTCGGTGAACGCCTCGGGGCGCCGGAAGCGGGTGAAGACCGCCACGCCGAGGGTCGTGCCCCGGGCCTGGAGCGGGACGGACATCGTGGAGTGGATGCCGTACTCGTGGACCCGCTGGAAGCGCACCGGGTCCCAGGCGAGCCACTGCTCCAGGTCGCCGGAGGAGCCCGAGGCCACGACGGTGTGCCCCGCGACCAGCGAGGCCGCCTGCGGGGAGTGCTCCGGGTAGACGTCGACCTGCCCGGGCTTGACGACGGCTTCGGGGCTGCCCCTGTTGACCGACTGGTGCGCCGCGCGGCGCAGATGCACCGGCGGGACCGGCGTCCCGGGAGCCTCGCCGCCGCCCTCCTGCGCCTCCAGCAGGTCGACACTGACGAAGTCGGCGAGCGCGGGGACGCACACGTCCGCCAGTTCCTGGGCCGTCCGGGTGACGTCGAGGGTGGTGCCGATGCGCACGCTCGCCTCGTTGACCAGCTGGAGCCGCTCCCGTGACCGGTACTGGTCGGAGAAGTCGTGGGCCGTCACGCACACGCCGCGCACCCGGCCGGTCCCGTCGGTGAGCGGTGCCATCCTCGCCAGCCAGGCGTGTGCGGCCCGGCTCTCGCCGGTGGCCTTCATGTACGTCTGCATGTCCTGCCGCCGGCCGGTGCCCAGCACCCGGCGCAGATTCTCCTCGAGCTCGACGTTCTGCGGCCGGCTGCCGATGTCGGTGGGCTTCAGACCCAGCATCCGTCCGGCGGGCAGTGCCAGGAGGTCCGCCATGGCCTCGTTGACGCCGCGCAGCCGCAGCCGCTCGTCGAAGATCATCGTGGCGCAGGGCGACTGCGTCAGGGCCAGGCGCACCAGAGGGTCGTCCGGCAGTCCGGAGCCGGTGGCCTCCGGCGGGGACACCGCGAGCCACTCGGTCGCCTCCGGTCCGTCGGGCGGCCTGCGGTGGGCGAGCACCCACACGGACACGGGGTGGCCGTCGCGGTGGCGCAGGGTGAGGGTGCCGCTCCAGCGGGAGTCGTCCGGCACAGCCGGGAGCTCCGCGCCGTCGGCCAGCAGTGCTGCGGCCGGGCGGCCCACGACCTCGGCCGCGGTGTGTCCCAGCAGCCGGCGGGCGCCCTCGCTCCACTCGGTGAGCGTGCCGTCGACGGCGATGACGGCACGGGCGGCCACGCCATCGTCGAACACCTCGTCCGGGCTCATCGTCGCGACTCCATACGGACACTCACAGTGAACAGGGAAGCCAGTTGAGTTCCAGCGTAGTCCGTAGGCACCCGACGTGGACCGGTAACCCCCGTGCCGACTCCGCGGCCGCAGGCAAGGCGCAAATCCGGTCGAAGTGACCCCTGAGGCAGAAGGGCGCTCCCGCACCCTTGACGGTCATGTGTGACGGCTCGACAGAATCTGTGTGTTCGCGATCAGTTGTGAGTACTTCTGGGTCCTCATGAGGGAGAGCCGCCATGTCGGTCACGCGCAGATCGGTCCTGCTCGCCTCCAACGGCCACGCCCGCCGCCGGAGCGCTGCTCGGCGCCCCGGAGGCGTGGGCCGCAGGAGAGGCGCGCACCACGTCCGGCCGCCGGACCGTCGCACTGCGCGACGGCTGGCGCTTCGCGCTGGTGAACCCGGGCGGCATCACCGACTCGACCGGCGCCCACACCGACGCACACCTTCCCGGCTACGACGACTCCGGATGGCGCGAGACCGCCGTCCCGCACGACTGGAGCATCGAGCAGACCCCCACCACCGAGCACGGCACCACCAGCGGCACCGGCTTCCTGCCCGGGGGCCTCGGCTGGTACCGCCTGGCCTTCACCCTGCCGCCCGCCCTCACCGGCAAGCGCGTCTCGGTGGAGTTCGACGGCGTCTACATGGACTCCACCGTCTACTGCAACGGCAAGGAGGCCGGCCGCCACCCCTACGGCTACACCGGCTTCGCCCTCGATCTCACCGACCTGGTCCACACCGACGGCACCACCGAGAACGTGATCGCCGTCCAGGTCCGCAACCGGCTCCCCAGCAGCCGCTGGTACTCGGGCAGCGGCATCTACCGCGAGGTCCGCCTGGTGATCACCGAGCCGGTGCACGTGGCCCGCTGGGGCACCCGCGTGACCACGCCCGAGATCTCCGCCGAGCGGGCCCTCGTACGGGTCGCCACCTCCGTCGTCAACGCCTCGGGCGCGGCCGCCGACGTCGAGGTCGTCTCCCGCATCGTCGACCGCAAGGGCCGGACGGTCGCCCGTACCTCCTCCGCCGCGACCGTCACCGGCGAGCGGACCGAGACCCAGGAACTCACCGTCCGGCGACCCGAGTTGTGGGACTTCGAGACCCCGCACCGCTACACCCTGCACACCGAACTGCGCGTCGGCGGCCGGACCACCGACACCTGCCGCACGGTCTTCGGCCTGCGCACCTTCCGCTTCGACCCGGACGAGGGCTTCTTCCTCAACGGCACCCACCACAAGATCAAGGGCGTCGACCTCCACCACGACCTGGGCGCACTCGGCGCCGCCGTCAGCATCGACGCCGTCCGCCGGCAGCTGGAGATCATGCGGTCCATGGGCGTCAACGCCCTGCGCACCTCGCACAACCCGCCCGCGCCCGAGGTGATCCGGGTCTGCGAGGAGCTCGGCGTCGTCATGCTGGTGGAGGCGTTCGACTGCTGGCGCACCGGAAAGAACCGCTACGACTACGGCCGCTTCTTCGACGAGTGGTGTGAGAAGGACGCCACCGAGATGGTGCTCGCGGCCCGCAACTCGCCCGCCGTGCTGAGCTGGTCCATCGGCAACGAGGTCCCCGACTCCACCTCCACCGCCGGCCTCGCCATGGCCGACCGGATCATCGACGCGATCAGGGCCGCCGACGACACCCGCCCGCTGGTCATCGGCTCCGACAAGTACCGCCGCCTGCCCGCCAAGGGCTCCGCCGCCGACCTGATGCTGGCCAAGCTGGACGGCCTCGGCCTCAACTACAACACCGCCAAGTCCGTCGACCAGCTGCACGCGGCCTACCCGCACCTGTTCCTCTTCGAGTCGGAGTCCTCCTCGGAGACCTCGACCCGCGGCGCCTACCAGGAGCCCGAGCACCTCAACACCGGCGAGAACCACACACCGGGCAGACGCGCGACCTCCTCCTACGACAACAACCTCGCCTCCTGGACCATGAGCGGCGAGTACGGCCACAAGAAGGACCGGGACCGCAAGTGGTTCGCCGGGCAGTTCCTCTGGTCCGGCATCGACTACATCGGCGAACCCACCCCGTACGACGTCTTCCCGGTCAAGGCGTCCTTCTTCGGCGCGGTCGACACCGCCGGCTTCCCCAAGGACATGTACTACCTCTTCCGGAGCCAGTGGACCGAGCGGCCGATGGTCCACCTGCTGCCGATGACCTGGAACCACGCCAAGGGCGACACGGTCGAGGTCTGGGCGTACGCGAACGTCGCCACCGTCGAGCTGTACCTCAACGGCAAGTCCCTGGGCGTACGGCGCTTCGACACCAAGAAGACCGTCGACGGCCGCACCTACCTGGAGACGACCGAGGCGACCGGCGACGACAAGACCTTCACCGACGGCCCCTACCCCGGCAGCTACACCAGCCCGAACGGCAGCGCCGGCAAGCTCCACCTCACCTGGCGGGTGCCCTTCGCGCCGGGCGAACTGAAGGCCGTCGCCCGGCAGGGCGGCGAGGTGGTCGCCACCGACGTCCTGCGCACCGCCGGAACCCCGCACGCGGTGCGCCTGACCGCGGACCGCACGTCCCTCGCCGCCGACGGCCGTTCCCTGGTCTTCGTGACCGCCGAGGTCGTCGACCGGCGCGGTGTGGTCGTGCCCGACGCGGAGCACCTGCTCTCCTTCGAGGTGGCGGGCGGCTCCCTCGCCGGGCTCGACAACGGCCGCCAGGAGAGCGCCGAGCGCTACCAGGCGAGCACCCGGACCGCCTTCCACGGCAAGGCCCTCGCCATCGTCCGGTCCGGCACGAAGGCCGGCGCGGTGCAGGTGACCGCCCGCGCCGAGGGGCTGCGCACCGGCACGGTGACCGTACGCGCCACCCCGGCCCAGGGCCGGGCCGAGACGGCCCCGGCCGCCTTCGGGCCCGAACACCCGGCCCCCGCCGGCCACCCGCGCGCGGACGCGAGCTACTCCGGCCGTCCGGACACCCTGCCCGCCGCCATGCTCGACGGCGATCCGGCCACCGGCTGGTCCAACGGCTTCTTCAAGCAGGCCACGCCCTTGCTGCCGGCCTTCGACGGCGCGCGGGCCGAGGACTGGGTCTCGGTCGACCACGGGCGCACCCGCGCCTTCGACCGGGTGGACGTCTCCTTCACGGTGGACGCCACGCACAGCCTGCCCGCGACGATCGAGGTCGCGGTCTGGGACGGCCGGGCGTGGCAGCCCGCGCGGGACACCGAGACCGGCTGGGCCGCCGCCTCCGACGCCCCCACCGCGATCACCTTCAAGCCCCTGCGCGGCTCCCGGATCCGGCTCACCCTGACGAGCCGCCACCCCGGGGAGGCGCGGGGCGCGATACGCATCAGCCGGCTCGACACCCTCTAGGCCGCCCCGGTCCGGACGGGCGGTGAACAGCCAGTCCCGTCCGGACCGTTGACGGGGCGTCACATCAGCCACAACCATGGCCTGCGTCCGCATCTGGGAGCGCTCCCACGCCGAGCGCCACCCGCACCTCCCGGAGGAGCCCAGACGTGAAACGACGCAGAACCGCACTGCTGTCCCTGACCGCCCTGCTGGCGACCGCCCTCACCGCGCTGCCCTCCGCGCCGGCCGGGGCCGAAGAGGTCGAGCAGGTCAGGAACGGCACCTTCGACACCACCACCGACCCCTGGTGGACCACCAGCAACGTCACCGCCGGCCTGTCCGACGGCCGGCTCTGCGCCGACGTCCCCGGCGGCACCACCAACCGCTGGGACGCCGCCGTCGGGCAGAACGACATCACCCTCGTGAAGGGGGAGTCGTACCGCTTCTCGTTCAGCGCGACCGGGACACCCGCGGGACATGTGGTGCGGGCGATCGTGGGCCTGTCGGTGTCGCCGTACGACACCTACCACGAGGTGACACCGCAGCTCAGCGTCTCCGGCGACACCTACTCGTACACCTTCACCTCGCCCGTCGACACCGCTCAGGGGCAGGTCGGCTTCCAGCTCGGCGGCAGCGCGGACGCCTGGCGCTTCTGCATGGACGACGTCTCGCTGCTGGGCGGGGTGGTCCCGGAACCGTACGAGCCCGACACCGGGCCCCGGGTCCGCGTGAACCAGGTCGGCTACCTTCCGGCCGGCCCGAAGAACGCCACCCTGGTCACCGACGCCACGGCGAAGCTGCCCTGGCAGCTCAAGAACGCCGCCGGGAAGGTGGTGGCCCGCGGAACGACACTGCCGCGCGGGCTCGACGCCTCCTCCGGGCAGAACGTCCACTCGATCGACTTCGGCACGTTCCGTACCAAGGGCGCGGGCTTCACGCTCGTCGCCGACGGCGAGACCAGCCGCCCCTTCGACATCGGTGCGAAGGCCTACGAGCGGCTCCGGCTGGACTCGGCGAAGTACTACTACACGCAGCGCAGCGGCCTCGCGATACGCGACGACCTGCGCCCCGGCTACGGCCGCCCGGCCGGTCACGTGGGCGTGGCTCCCAACAAGGGCGACACCTCGGTGCCCTGCCAGCCCGGCGTGTGCGACTACACCCTCGACGTCAGCGGCGGCTGGTACGACGCGGGCGACCACGGCAAGTACGTCGTCAACGGCGGCATCTCCACCTGGGAGCTGCTGAGCACCTACGAACGCGCCCGGCACGCCCGCACCGGGCAGGCGGACAAGCTCGGGGACGGCACCCTGGCCATCCCGGAGAGCGGCAACAAGGTCCCGGACATCCTCGACGAGGCCCGCTGGGAGCTGGAGTTCCTGCTGAAGATGCAGGTGCCCGACGGCAAGCCGCTGGCCGGCATGGCCCATCACAAGATGCACGACGAGCAGTGGACCGGCCTGCCGCTGATGCCGCACGACGATCCGCAGAAGCGTGAGCTGCACCCGCCCTCCACCGCCGCCACCCTCAACCTGGCCGCCACGGCGGCGCAGGCCGCCCGTCTGTACCGCTCCCACGACAAGCCCTTCGCAGCCAAGGCACTGGCAGCCGCACGCAAGGCCTGGGCGGCGGCACTGGCCCACCCGGACCGCCTCGCCTCCGAGAGCGACGGCATCGGCGGCGGCGCCTACGCCGACAGCGACGTCACCGACGACTTCTACTGGGCGGCGGCCGAGCTGTACCTCACGACCGAGGAGAAGCGGTTCGAGGAGTACGTCCTGACGTCCCCGGTGCACACGGCCGACGTCTTCAAGCCCATCGGCTTCGACTGGGCCCGCACCGGCGCGGCCGGCCGGCTCGACCTCGCCACCGTCCCCAACGGCCTGCCCGGCCGGGACAAGGTGCGCCGGTCCGTCGTCCAGGGCGCCGACCGCTATCTGGCCACCCTCAAAGCCCACCCCTACGGCATGCCGTACGCGCCCGACGGCAACACCTACGACTGGGGCTCCAGCCACCAGGTGCTCAACAACGCGGTCGTCCTCGCCACCGCCTACGACATCACCGGCGCCGCGAAGTACCGGGACGGCGCGCTGCAGAGCATGGACTACATCCTGGGCCGCAACGCGCTGAACATCTCCTACGTCACCGGATACGGCGAGGTCAGCGCGCAGAACCAGCACAGCCGCTGGTACGCCCGCCAGCTCGACCCCAACCAGCCCAACCCGCCGAAGGGCACCCTCGCGGGCGGGCCGAACTCGAGCATCCAGGACCCCTACGCACAGAGCAAACTCCAGGGCTGCGTCGGCCAGTTCTGCTACATCGACGACATCCAGTCCTGGTCGACCAACGAGCACACGATCAACTGGAACGCCGCCCTGACCCGCATGGCCTCCTTCGTGGCGGACCAGGGGTAGGGACCGGACAGCGGTGCCGCGTGCCGGGGGAGTCCGCCGACAGGACGCCCCCGGCACGCGCGCGTAGCCTGGTGTCATGCCAGCGGTGCGGGTCGACGGCATCGAGGTCGCGTACGACCGGGTGGGCCAGGGCCCGCCCCTCGTGCTCGCGCACGGCGCCATAGCGGACGCCCGGCTGTTCCGCCCCCAGACGCAGGACTTGGCCGACGAGTTCACCGTCGTCGCCTGGGACGAACCGGGCGCCGGCCGCTCCTTCGACGTACCCCCCGACTTCACCCTGGCCGACTACGCCCGCTGTCTGGCTGCCGTCGTCGAGGACGTGGACCTCGGCCCGGCCCATGTCCTGGGCGCCTCCTGGGGCGGGACGATCGTGCTGGAGCTCTACCGGCACCACGCCGAGCTGGTGCGGACCCTGCTCCTCGTCGACACCTACGCGGGCTGGAAGGGCTCACTGCCCGCGGCGGACGTGCGGGCACGGGTCGAGGGCGCGGAACGGATGCTCGCCGTCCCGGCCGAGGTGTTCGCACCGACCATGCCGGGCCTCTTCGCCGGGCAGCCGTCCGCCGAGGCCGTACGCCTGCTGTCGGTGATGTCGGCCGACACCCGGGCCCGGAGCATGCGGACCGAGCTCACCGTCATGGCGGAGGCCGACCAGCGCGATCTGCTGCCGAAGATCGAGGTGCCCACGCTGCTGCTGTGGGGTGAGCTCGACGCGCGCTCACCCGTGGAGACCGTCGCCCGCCAGTTCCTCGAAGCGGTCCCGCGGGCCACGCTCGTCGTCCTCCCCGGCGTCGGGCACCTCAGCAACATCGAGGCGCCGGAACCGTTCAACCGGACCGTCCGGGAGTTCTGCCGGGCTCACTCCTGACCGGGCCCGGCCAGGGCCCGGCGCGGATCGTGCCCGACAGGCTCCCCGGGCCGCTGGTGAGCGGTGAGCGTGTGCAGCCGGGCCGGGTCCAGCGGCTCGTGCACCTCGACGTACTCGCCGTGCGGCAGCCGCTTGATCACCCCCGTTGCCCGGCCGTGCGCCACCAGCTTCCGGTCCCGGTCCTGCAACCCCAGGCAGATCCGCCGGGTCACGACGAACACCACCGCCGGGACCACGAACATCCCGGCCCGCACCGCCCACGTCACCGTGTTGATCGACAGGTGGAGGCGGGTCGCCACGATGTCGTTGCCGCCGCCCGCCAGGAGCACCAGGTAGAGGCTGATCCAGGCCGCTCCGATCGCCGTACGGACCGGGCGGTTGCGCGGCCGGTCCAGCAGATGGTGCTCGTGCCCGTCGCCGGTGAACCGGGCCTCCAGGAACGGGTACACGCCGATGAAGACCAGCAGCAGCGGGAACACCACGATCGGGATCAGCACACCCAGCACCAGCGTGTGCCCCCACAGGGTGACCTCCCAGCCGGGCATGATCCGCACCAGGCCCTCGGCGAAGCCGAGGTACCAGTCGGGCTGGGCGCCCGTGGACACCTGGTCGGCGCGGTAGGGCCCGTACGACCACACCGGGTTGACCGTGGCCACCGCCGCCATCAGCGTGAGCACCCCGAACACCAGGAAGAAGAAGCCGCCCGCCTTCGCCAGGTACACCGGCATGAACGGTGAGCCCACGACGTTGCGTTCGGTGCGCCCGGGCCCGGCGAACTGGGTGTGCTTGTGGTACACGACCAGCAGCAGGTGGACCACGATCAGCGCGGCCATGACCCCGGGGATCAGCAGCACGTGCAGCGCGTAGAAGCGGGCCACGATGTCGTCTCCGGGGAACTCGCCGCCGAACAGGAACATCGCCAGGTACGTCCCCACGATCGGCACGGACAGCAGCGCGCCGTGCACGAACCTCAGGCCCGTGCCCGACAGCAGGTCGTCCGGCAACGAGTAACCGAACAGCCCCTCGAAGAGACCGAGGAAGAGCAGCAGCCAGCCGAACAGCCAGTTGACCTCACGCGGCTTGCGGAACGAGCCGGTGAAGAAGTGCCGCATCATGTGCGTCAGCATCCCGGCGACGAAGACCAGCGCCGCCCAGTGGTGGATCTGCCGGATCAGCAGCCCGCCGCGCACGTCGAAGCTGATGTCCAGCGTGGACGCGTACGCCTCGGACATCCGCACACCGTTCAGCGGTACGTAACTCCCCTGATAGGTCACCTCGTTCATCGACGGGTGGAAGAACAGCGTCAGATACACGCCGGTGAGGACCAGCACCACGAAGCTGTACAGACAGATCTCGCCCAGCAGGAACGACCAGTGGTCGGGGAACACCTTGCGCAGGTACTTCCTGCCCAGCGTGTGGGTGCCGAGCCGCCCGTCGAACCAGTCGGCGAGGCGCTCGCCGCTCCCGGTGCTCACGCCGCCGTCCCGGAGAGGTGGGCGAGCTTGTCCGGATTGGCCACCACATAGATGCCGCGCACCCGGTCGCCCTCCGGGGTGAGGTCCAGGACCAGGACGGCGAACGGCGCTTCGCCGTCGAACAGCACCGCGGCGTCGTCGCCGTTCACGCGCCGGTAGCGCCAGACGGGATGGTCCGGACCACCGCGGCCGGACGTGAGCAGACGGGTCACCTTGTCCCGGCCGTGCACCGGGCGCAGGCTCGCCCGCCGGCGCTTGCCGCCTGCGTCCGTCCACGCCGTGACGTCCGGCGCGAGGACCTCCATCAGCTCGGCGATGTCCCCGCCGAGCGCCGCGCGCACGAACCGCTCGGTCGCCTCCCGCCGCACCCGCGGATGCGCCTCGTACCGTGGGCGCCGCGCGTGCACGTGCTCCCGGGCCCGGTGCGCCAACTGCCGTACGGCGGCGGGGGAGCGGTCGATGATCTCCGCGATCTCGGCATGCGGGTAGCCGAACACCTCGCCCAGCACGAACACCGCCCGCTCCAGCGGCGTGAGGGACTCCAGGACCACCAGCATCGCCAGCGACACCGACTCCGAACGCAGCGCCGGGTCCTCCGCGGTCCCGGTGTCGTCGGCGACCAGGGGCTCGGGCAGCCACGGGCCGACGTACGTCTCCCGCCGGCGGCTGATCACGGCACGGCGGCGCAGCGCGTGGTTGACGGCCACCCGGACGAGGTAGGCGCGCGGGTTGTCGACACCGGCCAGGGGAGCGCCGCCGCCGCGGGCCGTCCAGGACAGCCAGGTCTCCTGGAGGACGTCCTCGGTGTCGGCGACACTGCCGAGCATGTTATAGACGACGCCGAACAGCAGCTCGCGATGGTCGACGAACACCCCTGTCGCCGCGTCGAGCGGGGTGCCGGTGCCGGGTACACAGCTCTCGGTCATGCGGAGGCCTCCTCTGGCGCGCTCACCACTGCGAGCCGGGCAAGGCCCCGGAATGTGACATCGCACAGCCCGATGTGACCCACATCTCAGGCCCGCCACCGCCCCGGTACCACTCGACAGCCGCGCTGACCTGGGGGTATTTACGAGTCAGTACCCGAGCGGTACCGTGAAGGCATGCCAGCTCTCAACGTGGAGTTCAGCGACCGCGAACTTGAGGACCTCCGGCAGATCGCCAAGGAGCGCGGTACGTCCATGAAGGCGCTCGTGCGAGAGGCGGCCGCGGCCGACATAGCCCGTCACCGGGCCCTCCAGGAAGGCGCGGAAGCCTTCCGCCGGTTCTTCTCCACCCACGCCGACGAGTTCGCCGCCGCGTTCCCCGACGACGAACCGCCCGCCAAGGGCGAAGGGCGGGCCGCCTGACTCATGGCGCCCGTGATCCATATCGACGTGCCCTGGCTGCTTCAGCGCCATGAGGAGGTCCTGCCGGACCAGCCCACCGTCAACGACTTCTCCGCGCTGGTCGCCGCCGTCGCCCGGCACCGCGTCGACCCACCCCGCCTCGGAGTGAACTCCGACCCCGCCTGGCGGGCCGCCGCGCTGCTGCACACCATCACCGTGCTCCGGCCACTGCCCTCGGCCAACGCCCGCTTCGCCTGCGCGACCGCCGTGGCGTACATGTTCGTCAGCGGCGTCGGCATCGACCCGCCCTACGGGGCCCTCGTCGACCTCGCCCGCGACCTGCTGTCCGGCACCACCGACGTGTACGGCGCGGCGGACCGGCTGCGGTCCTGGCAGATCTGACGAACGGGCGCGGTGCCCGATTCACACGGGCCGCAGGGAAATGTCGAAAACGGGTACGAGCCGCGTACATCCGTTCCCCGTTTCTGACTTTCTGTCAATGGCGGGGATGTTGTCCGGGTGCCTTGTTGGCTGTGTGGGGGTTGTGGAAGAGTGAAACACGCGTGCGGGGGGAATGGCCGGGTGTCGCACGTGATTTGTGGACCGCGTCCGATTCGCCCTCGGTGAATTCGCACCTCCCGCGCCGCGCCAAAAGAGGTACGCACCAACCGGGCCTCCTTTTTCGGCGGCATGACCGCTGTGTGTCACACGCGTGGGAAGGAACCATCTCAGTGCCCACCCCCCACCCCCCTCGTCCTCCGTATCCCCCGCCCGGCGGGGATCCGGGGGAATCCGATGAATCACTCGCCGCTCCGCTGAGAGGCAGCCCGGAGGGCGAGGTCGCCGCCCATTCCGTCGCACTGCTGATGGCGCGGCACTACCAGTCGGTGCACGATTACGCGGTCATCTGTCTGGCCTCGTCGGCGCAGGTCGCCGCGATGGTGACAGGAACCGCCTTCCACCGGACCCTCAACCGCCTCGCCTTCGGCGAGTCGGCCGTCGCGCTGCGCCCGGCCCTCCTGGTGACCGTGCGCGACACGATCCGTGAGTGGTCCGGCGACGACCGAATATCGGCCGTTCTGCCCGCCCTGCAGAAACCGGCCGGAGGGCGCGGGCTGCGCGCCGCGACGTCCATGACGCCCGAAAATCGCATCCTCGCGGAGCGGGCATTCCAGGCACTTCCCGCCGCCTCCCGCTGTTTGCTGTGGCATGTCGAGGTCGAGGCCGATCCTTTGAGCGTCCCGGCCGGGCTGCTGGGTATGGACACCGAGATCGCGACAGCGGCCCTCGAACAAGCGCGGGAAAAATTCCGCGAAGCCTGTGTACATGCCCATCGCGATCTCGCGCCCACCCAGGATTGCCGCTTCTACAACCGCCTCCTCGACGTCCCGATCCGCCGGGGCGGCGCACTCCTGCCGGATGTCCAGCAGCATCTGGACGAGTGCCGCTACTGCCGGAGCGCGGCGGAACAACTGAGCCATTTCGAGGGCCCGCTGGGGCCGTTGATCGCCGAGGCGGTACTCGGCTGGGGCGCCCGCCGCTACCTCGACTCGCGCCCCG
>NZ_JBEZWN010000083.1:0-28819 GCF_040637495.1 Streptomyces sp. NPDC029044 | reverse complement strand
CGGGTCGCCGTACATCATCGCCTTGGCGTTCTCGTAGGTGCGGGACGGGCCGCCCCCCCCGGCGATCTCCACCAGCAGTGCGACCAGGCGGGACCCACCGGTCCAAGGCCCCGGGTCATGGCCCTCCTGTGCCCTCCATCACCTTGTGCAACTAGTTGCATAAACCGTCGGTAGTCCTCTACAACTACAGGCACGACACCGCGCACGGAGGGCCCGATGAGCCGTTACCCGCACCTGCTGACCCCCCTCGACCTGGGCTTCACGACCCTGCCCAACCGGGTCCTCATGGGCTCCATGCACGTCGGCCTGGAGGAGGCCGAGGGTGGCTTCGAGCGCATGGCCGCCTTCTACGCCGCCCGCGCCCGCGGGCGAGTGGGCCTGATCGTCACCGGTGGCATCGCCCCGAACGACGAGGGGCGCCCCTACGAGGGCGGCGCGAAGCTCACCACCGAGGCGGAGGCGGAGCAGCACCGGGTCATCACCGACGCCGTGCACCGCGAGGGCGGGCGGATCGCGATGCAGATCCTGCACTTCGGCCGGTACGCCTACCACCAGGATCTCGTCGCGCCGAGCCCCGTCCAGGCACCCATCAGCCCCTTCCCGCCCCGCGAGCTCACCGACGCCGACATCGAGCGGACGATCGAGGACTACGTCCGTGCCGCCCGCCTCGCCCGGCAGGCCGGATACGACGGTGTCGAGATCATGGGCTCCGAGGGCTACCTCATCAACGAGTTCATCGCCCTCCAGACCAACCACCGCACCGACCGCTGGGGCGGCTCGTACGAGAACCGGACGCGGTTCCCGCTGGAGATCGTGCGCCGGGTGCGCGAGGCGGTCGGCGAGAACTTCATCGTCATCTACCGGCTGTCCATGCTCGACCTCGTCCCGGGCGGCTCGACGCTCGACGAGGTGATCACGCTCGCCAAGGCCGTGGAGGCCGCCGGGGCGACGATCATCAACACCGGCATCGGCTGGCACGAGGCCCGCATCCCCACCATCGCGACCTCCGTGCCGCGCGGCGCGTACACCTGGGTGACCAAGCGGCTCATGGGCGAGGTGTCCGTCCCGCTCGTCACCACCAACCGCATCAACACCCCCGAACTCGCCGAGGAACTGCTCGCCGAGGGCGCCGCCGACATGGTGTCGATGGCCCGCCCGATGCTCGCCGACCCCGACTTCGTCACCAAGGCGGAGGCCGGCCGGCCCGAGGCGATCAACACCTGCATCGGCTGCAACCAGGCCTGCCTCGACCACACCTTCAGCGGCCTGATCACCTCCTGCCTGGTCAACCCGCGCGCCTGCCACGAGACCGAGCTCGTGCTCTCCCCGACCCGGCTGCGCAAGCGCGTCGCGGTCGTCGGCGCCGGGCCGGCCGGGCTGGCCTGCGCGGTCTCCGCCGCCGAGCGCGGGCACGACGTGACGCTGTTCGACGCGGCGAGCGAGATCGGCGGCCAGCTCAACGTCGCCCGCAAGGTCCCGGGCAAGCAGGAGTTCGACGAGACGCTCCGCTACTTCCGCACCCAGCTCGACTGGCACGGCGTGGACGTCCGGCTGAACACGCCCGTCACGGTCGCGGACGTCGACGGCTACGACGAGGTCGTCGTCGCCACCGGCGTCACCCCGCGCACCCCCGAGATCCCCGGGGTCGACCACCCGAGCGTCGTCGGCTACCTCGACGTCCTGCGCGACGGAGCCCCCGTCGGCGACCGGGTCGCGGTCCTCGGCGCGGGCGGCATCGGCTTCGACGTCGCCGAGTTCCTCACCGACGGCGGCGACAAGGCCCACGAGGACCCGGCCACGTACTTCCGCCAGTGGGGCGTGGACATGGACTACAGCGGCCCCGGCGGGCTCGCAGCGCCCGAGCGGCCCGCCCCGCCGCGCACCGTCCACCTGCTCCAGCGCAAGACCTCCAAGGTCGGCGCCGGCCTCGGCAAGACCACCGGCTGGATCCACCGCGCCGAACTCAAGCACCGCGGCGTCACCATGGTCCCGGGCGTGCGCTACGACCGGATCGACGACGCCGGAGTGCACATCACGGTGGGCGAGGAGAGCACGGTGCTGGAGGTCGACACGGTCGTGCTCTGCACGGGGCAGGAGCCGCGCCGCGCCCTGTACGAGGAGCTGCTCGCCGCCGGGTGCAGCGCGCACCTCATCGGCGGCGCCGACGTGGCCGCCGAGCTGGACGCCAAGCGCGCCATCAAGCAGGGCACCGAGCTCGCGGCCGCCCTGTAGTGCGGTGACGCGTCCCTAGGATGAGGCCATGTCACTCCCGCACGCGATCCTCACCGCCCTGCTCGAGAAGCCGTCGTCCGGGCTGGAGCTGACCCGCCGGTTCGACCGGTCGATCGGCTACTTCTGGTCGGCGACGCACCAGCAGATCTATCGCGAGCTCGGGAAACTGGAGGCCGACGGCCTCATCAGGGCCCTGCCGTCACCGCAGCCGGCCCGCGGGCAGAAGAAGAGTTACGAGGTCCTGCCCGCGGGCCGCGCCGAACTGGCCCGCTGGACCTCCGCCTCCCAGGACCCCAAGCCGCACCGCGACACCCTGCTGCTGCGGCTCAGGGCGGCGGCCGTGGTCGGCACGGCGGGCCTGGAGACCGATCTGCGGCGCCATCTAGAACTGCACGAGCGGCAGTTGGCGGAGTACGAGGAGATCGAGCGGCGCGACTTCCCGCCCGGCCGGGACGGCACCGAGGACCGGCTGCGGCATCTGGTGCTGCGGGCCGGCATCGACCTGGAGACCTTCTGGACCCAGTGGCTGCGGCGCGCCCTGGCGGATGTCGCCGAACTCCCGGACGGCGAACCGACCTGAGCGCCCCGCCCGTCCTCGCCGCGACATGACGGCGGCCCGCCCGACCGGAGCGCTTCGGAAGGGGCGGGCCGCCGTTCGCACCGGATCAGAGCCGGTGCGGCTTGTTGCGCCGGCGCAGGTACCAGGCCGCCCCGAGCAGACCCGAGCCGACCAGTGTGCCGCCCGCCACCAGCGTGACGGTGCCGTAGTCCGTCGAGGACCCGCCGACCCCGCCCATGACGCCGCGGGACGGCGAGGCCGAGGGGGTCACCGACCGCGACGGGGAGGGGGCGGTGGACACCACGACGGACTGGGTGCCGGCGGTGGTGCCGTCCGAGCAGATGACGATCACGGTGTACGTGCCCGGGCTGACGTTCGACCAGGCGGCGGACTGACTCGTGGACGTCCCCGACAGCGTCACCTGGCGGCCCTGGGCGAAGCTGCCCTGACTGCTGGTGAGGAGTGAGGCGGTGCCCCAGCTGCCGTTGATCTGCGTGCACGAGCTGGTCGTGACCGACACCGTGGACCCCGTCGTGCTCACGGAGATGCCCGGGCCCGCGACAGCGGCCGAGGCCAGGGCGAGGGGCAGCGCGGCGACTGCCACGGTCAGGCCGGAGCGGAGAACTGACGATGAGTTGCGCATGTGGACTGCCCTCCGGCGGCACGGTTGGCGGTACATCCCTTGCGCCGCCGAGGGTCGGGGAACGCCCGTGCTGCCTCGGAGTCAGCCAAAGCGCCCTGGGCCTCCGCCGCACTCCGAGCGCCCCCGTGCAGGTGACGGGTTCCCGCTCCCGGCTGATGCGCGGGCTGTGTCAGCGCGCCGCGCCCGTCGTCACCGCCCGCTCCGCCGAGAAGCCTCCCCAGGTGCCGTCCGGCAGCATCGCCCGGACGCGGACCCGGTGGGTGACGCCGGCTTCGCGCCCCACGTAGAAGCTGTACGTGGCCCGGTCGCGCGGCGTGCTGCCGCCGTACACCAGGGACGTGGCGGGCCGGCCGTCCAGATGGATCTGGTATTCGGCGACCGCACCGTCCACGCGGGGCGGCACCCAGCTCAGGTCGACGTGGTACGCCCCGTCCTCGCGGTGGCTCGTCGCCCGGAAGCCCGTGGGGGCGGTGGCGCGTCCGTCGCCCGCGCCCGGGGTGGTGAGGCGGACGGTGGCACTGGCGGGGGAGACGTTGCCGGCCGCGTCCCGGGCCCGGACGGTGAACGCGTAGGGCGTGCCGGGTCGCAACCCCGTGAGCACCGTGGCCGTCTGCCCACCGCCCACACTGTGGATCTTCGTAGCCCCCTGGTGGACGTCGTACGACACCACGCCCCGGTCGTCCGCCGAGGCGGACCAGGACAGCTGGACGGCCCGGCTTCCGGCCGCCCGGCCTTGGGGCGCCGCCGGGCGGGTCGGCGCGGAGCGGTCGTCGGCGACCGCCGCGGGCGTCCTCGTCCGCACCGTGCGGCTCGGCGGGCCCAGCCGCCCGTCGGTGTCGCGTGCCCGTACGGAGAAGGCGTACTGCGTCGAAGGCCGCAACCTGGTGACGTCCACCATGTGCTTCGAACCCGG
Organism: Streptomyces sp. NPDC029044; assembly: GCF_040637495.1. Taxonomy (NCBI): domain Bacteria; kingdom Bacillati; phylum Actinomycetota; class Actinomycetes; order Kitasatosporales; family Streptomycetaceae; genus Streptomyces; species Streptomyces sp. NPDC029044. Next base: position 24,472 of record NZ_JBEZWN010000083.1, on the reverse strand, counting down.
CACCTCGGTGACCTTCGTGGTGCCGCGATACACCTCGTAGACCTCCGCCCCGGCGGTCGCGTTCCACATGACGTGCACACTCGTCGCGCTGCCCGCGGCGGCGGTGACACCCGTGGGCGCACCGGGCACGGCACCGCCGCCCCCTTCCTCCGCTCCGGCCCACCCGCAGGAGGCGGCCAGCGCGAGAGCGCCGCAGAGCGCCAGGTTGCGCAGGAGGGTCGAGGCGGCGGAACGGCTTCGCACGGCACGGCCTCCCGGGGGTGGCACACATGAATGGTCCGGACCAATATGCCGCTGTCGGCGCGGTCCCATCAAGAGGGCGTCGCCCGTGGCGCGGACGCCGCCTCCGGATCGCAGCGTCACCCCCGCCGGGCGCGACCACCCGGGAGAGTTACGTATGCTGAGGATCCTCACGGCCGAACTCCTGGCGGACACCGGGCAGTTCGGGCCTGTCGCGCGGACAGCTGTCGTCGCAGATCCCGCGCCGGCGCAGGCGGCCGGGCGGCCGGAGTCTCACACGGACTCAGGCCCCCGGCCCCTGTCGGGGGTTGGGGACGTGCACCGTCCGGCCCCCCAACGGTGGCCGGGTGATCGCCCCGGGCCCAGATTGGGCTGAGTGCCCGTCAGGTCCCCCACGAGAGGCTCCCGTATCGTGCGTGTCCAGTCGCTCACCCTGGCCGCGGCCAGCGCCGCCCTGCTCGCCCCCACGACACCGCCCGCCGCCCCACCCCACCCCGCGGTATGGCGCGAGAGCACCGTCAGCGCCGCCGAGCTGCTCGCCAAGGTGCGGGACTGCACCCCCGTCTCGCACGGCCGCTACCGCAGCGACAACGGCGCCCCCGCGAACATCCCGGTCTGCGGCACCCGCGACGCCGTGTTCTGGAAAGCCGACATGGACATCGACTGCGACGGCCGCCCCGGACCCCGCTGCAACAGCCGCACCGACCCGTACTTCGCCGCCAGCACGGCCTACGCCCAGTCCGACGGGCGCCCGTTGAGCGCCGAACGCCTGCCCTTCATCGTCGTACCCGCGCCGAGCGCCCTCTGGGACTACCGGGAGCACGGCATCGGCGGCGGTTCCGTGGTGGCGGTCGTCTACCGCGACCGGGTGCAGTACGCGGTCGTCGGCGACACCGGCCCGCAGGGCATCATCGGGGAGGCGTCCTACGCGACCGCCAAGGCCCTCGGTATCCGCGCCGACCCGCACGGCGGCGGCGTACCCTCCGGCGTCACCTACATCGTCTTCAAGAACACCAGAGTGTCACCCATCGAGGACCACGCGGCGGCCGTGACGGAGGGGGAGCGGGTGGTGAGGCGGTTCGCCGGCGCCGGCGCGGCGGACGGGAGCTGAGCGGCTGACGGCGTGTCACACTCACGCCTGCGGCCGGGCACACCGCCGTCCGGGCGGGCCCGGCCGCAGCCGTCGCTCACTCACACCTTCCGGTAGGTGTACGCCTCCGTGGCGGCCGCCTCCACCGCCGCCAGGTCCGCCCCGGTGGACGCCGTGACGACCGCGGCGACCGCACCCTCCACGAAGGGCGCGTCCACCAGACGCGTCCGCTCCGGGAGTTCATCGCCCTCCGCGAGCAGCGCCTTCACCGTGAGCACCGCGCTGCCCAGGTCGGTCAGGACGGCGACCCCGGCGCCGCGGTCGACGGACGCGGCCGCCGCGGCGATCAGTTCCGAGCTCGTACCCAGCCCGCCGCCCTCGGTGCCGCCCGCCGGAGCGACGGGCACCACCGGGCCACCGCCGGCGAGCCCCTTGGCCAGCTCCGCGACCGACGCGGCCACCTGCGCGCTGTGCGACACCAGCACGATTCCCACCACCTGCTCGTCACTCACCGGCGGCCTCCGCGAGTCCCGCGACCAGCAGCGCCGCCGATGTGGCGCCCGGGTCCTGGTGGCCGATGCTGCGCTCGCCCACATAGCTCGCCCGTCCCTTGCGGGCCTGTAGGGGCGTCGTCGCCACGGCGCCCTCCTCCGCGGCGGTGCGGGCCGCCGTGAACGAATCGCCGAGCGCGTCCACCGCGGGCACCAGCGCGTCGATCATGGTCTTGTCGCCCGGGGCGGCACCGCCGAGCGTCATGACCGCGTCCACCCCCGCCCGGAAAGCCTCGGCCAGCTGCTCCGCGCTGACCTCGCCGGCATCGCCCAGCGCCTTGCCGGTGCGGCGCAGCAGCGTCCCGTACAGCGGCCCCGAGGCGCCGCCGACGGTCGAGATCAGCTGGCGTCCGGCGAGGGTCAGAACCCCGCCGGGTGTGCCCGGGGTCTCCTTCTCCAGGGCGGCGACGACGGCCGTGAACCCGCGTTGGAGGTTGCTGCCGTGATCGGCGTCCCCGATGGGGGAGTCGAGGGCGGTGAGCCGTTCCGCCTCGCGGTCGACGGACGCGGCGGTGGCCGTCATCCAACGGCGGAAGAAGTCGGCGTCGAGCACTGGATCTCCTTGCCTGGTAGGTACGTGGTGGTCCTCTGCCCCCGGTGTGTCACACGCCCCAGCGCAGACCCGGGGTCTTCACCGGCGCGTCGTACAGCCGCAGCAGCTCCTCGTCGACCTGGCACAGGGTGAGCGAGGCGCCCGCCATGTCCAGGGAGGTGACGTAGTTGCCCACGAGGACGCGGGCCACGGGGACGCCGCGCTGGGCGAGCACCCGGTGCACCTCGGCGTTGAAGCCGTACAGCTCCAGCAGGGGGGTCGCACCCATGCCGTTGACCAGGACCAGCACCGGATTGCGCGGCTGGAGGTCCTCCACCACCGCCTCGACGGCCGCCTCGGCGATCTCGCCGGAGGTCATCATGGCGCGCCGCTCCCGGCCCGGCTCGCCGTGGATGCCGATGCCCAACTCCAGCTCACCCGGCGGCAGATCGAAGGTCGGGCTGCCCTTGGCCGGGGTGCTGCACGCGCTCAGCGCGATCCCGAAACTGCGGGAGCTCTCGTTCACCTGCCGGGCGATGGCCTCGACCCGCTCCAGAGGCATGCCCTCGGCAGCGGCGGCGCCCGCGATCTTCTCCACGAACAGGGTCGCGCCCGTGCCGCGCCGCCCGGCCGTGTAGAGGCTGTCGGTCACCGCCACGTCGTCGTTGACCAGCACCTTCGCGACCTGGATGCCCTCGTCCTCGGCCATCTCGGCGGCCATGTCGAAGTTGAGCACGTCACCGGTGTAGTTCTTCACGATGAACAGCACGCCGGCCCCGCTGTCCACGGCGGCGGCCGCGCGCAGCATCTGGTCGGGTACGGGGGAGGTGAACACCTCGCCCGGACAGGCCGCCGACAGCATGCCGGGACCCACGAAACCACCGTGCAACGGCTCGTGCCCCGAGCCTCCGCCCGAGATCAGCCCCACCTGTCCGGCGACGGGGGCGTCCCGCCGCACGATCACCCGGTTCTCCACGTCCACGGTCAGTTCCGGGTGGGCAGCCGCCAGACCGCGCAGCGCGTCGGCGACCACGGTCTCCGGGACGTTGATCAGCATCTTCACGGGAACCTCCTAGACAACCTAGTAGATGAGCCCTTGAACTCCAGCTTCGCAGGCCACATTACGTTTGACCAGTTGTCGATCTTGGCGGTCGGGGAGGGCGGTTACGAGCCGTCAGGTCCGGGACGGTGTCGCTTGCGCGCACCAGATCGTCTTGCCGTTGCCGGTGTGCCGGGTGCCCCACCCCTGGGTGAGCTGGGCGACGAGCAACAGCCCCCGGCCGCCCTCGTCGAAGGCACGGGCCCGGCGCAGGTGCGGGGCGGTGTTGCTGGCGTCGGAGACCTCGCAGATCAGCGCGTTGTCGCGGATCAGCCGCAGTCTGATCGGCGGCTCGCCGTACCGGATGGCGTTGGTGACCAGCTCGCTGACGACCAGTTCGGTGACGAACGCCGCCTCCTCCAGGCCCCAGGCGTCCACCTGGTCGACGGCGAACTTCCTGGCGTGCGGCACCTGCGCGGTGTCGGGCTCGACCTCCCAGTCGGCGACGTGGTGCGGATCCAGCGCGCAGGTGCGAGCGAGCAACAGGGCGGCGTCGTCGGTCCGGCTGTCCAGGAGCATGCCGTCCATCACCGTGTCGCACAGGTCCTCCAGCGAGGTGGTCGAGTGGCTCAGGACCCGCTCCAGTTCGGTGAGCCCTTCATCGACATCGCGCTCGTGGCTCCTCACCAGCCCGTCGGTGTAGAGGGCCAGCAGGCTGCCCTCGGGCAGTTCGAGCTCCGCGGCCTCGAACGGCAGTCCGCCGAGGCCGAGCGGCGGCCCCGGATGGGCGGGTACCGGGGGCCGGGTGCCGTCCGGGGCGATGATCAGCGGCAGCGGATGGCCGGCGCTCGCGAACGTGAAGCGGCGGGAGACGGGGTCGTAGACGGTGTACAGACAGGTGGCGCCGGACTCGCCGGTCGGCTGGAAGTGGCCGTCGGGCCGGTGGTCCCCGGCGAGGTGCAGGACCAGGTCGTCCAGGTGGGTCAGCAGCTCGTCGGGCGGCAGGTCGACGTCGGCGAGAGTGCGCACCGCCGTGCGCAGCCTGCCCATGCTGGCCGAGGCGTGCAGACCGTGGCCCACGACATCGCCTACGACCAGGCCGACCCGGGCGCCGGACAGCGGAATGACGTCGAACCAGTCACCGCCCACTTCCGCGCCGGTCCCGCCGGGCAGGTAGCGGGATGCCACCTCGACCGCTTCCTGGCTGGGCATCCCCTGCGGCAGCAGGCTGCGTTGCAGGGTCAGCGCGGTGGTCCGCTCGCGCGAGTACCGGCGGGCGTTGTCGATGGCGACGGCCGCCTTGGCGGCGAGCTCCTCGGCGAGGATCAGGTCGTCGGCGGTGAACGCCTCCGGCCGGTCGAGGCGGGAGAAGGAGACGATTCCGAGCAGCGCGCCGCGCGCCTGGAGCGGCACGGTGATCCGCCCGGTCAGCCCGTCGGCGGCGATGGACCCGTCGATCACCGGGTTGCCCGGGGGCCAGTGGGCCGGGTCGGCGGCGAGGCCGGGCCCGAAGGCCCATTCGCCGCCCTCGCCGGGCTCGGTGGTGAGCTCCACCGTGGACGTGCCGGTGGCCATGCAGCGGGCGGCGACGGAACCGGGCCCGTGGGTGACCGGTGCCATGGCTTCCGGTGCCCGGTCGGCGTCAACCTTCGTGCTGTGCTGGGCGGCACGGCTGAGCCGGACGGTCTCGCCGGGGTCGAACGCGGACACGGACGGCGGTTCCTCTCCGCGCAGCACCTCGTCGAAGAGATCCACGCTGACCAGGTCGACGAAACCCGGCACCGGGGTCCTGGCCAGTTCCTGCGCGGTGCCGATCACGTCGAGCGTCCGGCCGATGCCGCCGCTGGCCTCGTTGAGGATGAGCAGGCGCTGCCGGGCCCAGTACTCGGCGCTCATGTCGAATCCCCAGTTGGCGATCGCACGGACCCTGCCCCCGGCATCCCGGACGGGCCAGATACTGGTGGCCCAGGCATTGGCGTAGTCACTGCCGCGGGGGCGGAAGACGGTGATGAGACGCGTGGGCTCGCCCGTCCTCGCCACTTCGGCGAGTGCGTCGGTGTAGGGCTTGTCGTCCCTCTCGGGAAACAGCGAGCGGTCGAATTCGGGCAGCACCTCGCGGTACTTCTTGCCGAGCACCTGCTCCTCGGAGTGCGCTATCACCCGGCCCGAGGAGGCATTGATCCACTGGAACCGCAGCTCAGGGTCGTAAACGCCCAGAGCGAACGGGCACTGCTCGAAGGCGCGGTCGGCGATCACCGGGCGGCGCCCCCAGCGCTGGACGGTCACCGCGTGCCCCATCACCCGCCCATCGGGGCCGAACAACGGGTGAGCGGACAGCACGGCGTCCACCGTGGAACCGTCCCGGTGCCGCAGGGCTGTGAACCCGGTGGGATCGGGGCCGGCGCCGTAGCCCTCGGGGAAGCCGCGGGGCGGGGGATCGACCAGCAGGTCGGCCACGGGCCGCCCCACGGTGTCCTGCGCGGTCCAGCCGAGCAGCAGCCGCGCCCCTTCGCTCCAGCCGCTCACCATGCCGTCCGGGTTCACCACGACAACGGCAGTGGGCGCGTCCTGCTTGCCGGCCATCTCCACGCGACACGCCTCCGTCCGGACAGCGGCCCCCTCAGGGCTCGTTTCCAGCGGCCGCTTCCAGCCTAGGTCCGCCGCGGCGTCACGGCGCCCCGGGGCCGGTGTGCCGCGGCGGCGAGCGGCGATCGAGCAGCGTCGAAGCGCTTCGACTCTCTCGCCGGCTCGACGTGGCGCCGCCGCGGCCGACGGCCGTCACCGGGTGGGACGTGCACGGATCCGAGATGCTCCCCGAGCCGCTCCGGATCAGTAGCCGTAGATCATCTTGTAAGCGACCTCCGGGAGGAACTGCCCCGCCGACGAGCCGCTTCCGACGCCGCAGTTGCCGTCGGACTCGCCCGGCACCTTGATCCACAGGAGCATCTCGGCGCCTCCGCCCAGCTGGGTGGGAGTGCCGATGCGACGGCCTGACGGGTTGCACCACTGGCCGTTGGAGCCGTTGCCGTTGCGGCTGGTGTCCACGACGAACGGCTTGGTGTAGCCGTACCGGGCGCCGAGTTCCCTGTTGACGGCGTTGCCGTACGCGGTGTTCTCGGCCGTGGTCAGGTAGTTGGAGACGTTGAGCGAGAAGCCGTGAGCCTGCCGGACACCGGCTTCGTGAAGACGCCGGGCCATGGTCGCAGCGCTCGCCCACGCCGGGTTGCCGGCGTCGAGGTAGACCCAGGTGTTGGGAGCTCGGCGGTTGAACTCGGCGAGCGCACCCGTCAGCATGCTCTCGCGTTCGTCGATCTGCGCCTGGCTCATGCAGCCGTAGTCCCCGAGGGAATCCGGTTCGAGGACGACGAGGGCCGGGCGGCCGGCGATCCCGCTCGCGAACTGGGCGATCCAGTTCGCGTAGGCGGACGGTGACGAGGCTCCGCCCGCGGAGTGTCCGCCGCAGTAGTCACGGTTGTAGATGTTGTAGGCGACGAGGAGGGGCAGCTTGTCCCGGGCGTCCGCGGCGCCCGCGTACGCGCCGGTCGCGGTGCCGATCGTGCCGCTCCAGGAGCCGAACCAGCGGGCCGTCGGGACATTCGCGATCGAGGCGTTGATCGCGGACGCCCGGCCGTCGCCGGGGTTGGCGGCGACCCACCGTTTCGCGCTGGAGTCGGGGTCCACGTAGAACCCGTTGGTCATGGTCGTCGGATCCGCCGCATGGGCGGTCGGGGCGGCGGCGAGCGCCAGCGGCAGTGCGGAGAGCGCTGCCACCAGGGCGGGGAGGATGCGGCGCATGGCGGATACCTCGGCTTTCTGGCAGGGGTGCGTCCGGAGGTCGGCGTCGGGCCGAGGGGGGAGCGCTCCCATCGGAGCGCTCCCCCCGGCACGGTCGGTCAACGGGTGACGGCGGTAGTGCCGCGGGTGACGGCCGGTGTGCCGCCCATCGCCGTCAGCGTCGCGTTGTACGCCGGCTTCTTGTTGCCGTTGCGGTCGAACAGGAGCGGGTTCTCGCCGCTGCGCCAGGAGTCGCTGTCCCGGATGCCCCAGACGGTGATGCCGGTACAGCGCGCGACGTTCATACAGGCCCTGACCGTGTTCGCGTAGGCGGTCGGCGGCGCCTGCGCGATGTCCAGCTCGGTGATCTGGACGTCCACTCCGAGGGCGGCGAAGTTCGACAGGGTCGTCCGGAAGCTGCCGGGCGGGCCGCCGGCGCCGAAGTGGGCCTGGAGGCCGACGCAGTCGATGGGCACCCCGCGCGACTTGAAGTCGCGCACCATGCGGTAGACGCCCTGGGTCTTGGCGTCGTTCCAGTTCTCGATGTTGTAGTCGTTGTAGCAGAGCTTCGCCGCGGGGTCGGCCGACCGCGCCGTGCGGAACGCCTGCTCGACGAAGCCGGTGCCCAGTACGTCCCGGAAGACCGAACCGCGCATCTGGCCGCTGCCGCCGTCCGCGAAGGCCTCGTTGACCACGTCCCAGGAGTGGATGCGGCCCTTGTAGCGGTTCATCACGGTGGTGATGTGGTTGTTCATCACGCCGCGCAGCGTGTTGGCGTCCCTGATGGAGTTGACCCAGCCGGGCAGTTGGGAGTGCCAGACCAGGGTGTGGCCACGCAGGCGCTGGCCGCGGGCCTGAGCGCGGTTGGCGATCTGGTCGGCGCGGCTGAAGGTGAACGAGCCCCGGGACGGCTCGGTCGCGTCCCACTTCATCTCGTTCTCGGCCGTGACCGAGTTGAACTCACGGTCGAGGATGCCGGTGTACGTGCCGTCGCCGAGCCGTCCGGCCGCCACGGCGGTGCCGAAGTACCGTCCGGACTGGGCGGCCTGCGCGCCCAGGGTGGAGGCCTGCACGGCGTCGGGCGCGCCGGTCGCCGTCCCGGGAGTCACCAGGACGGTCGCGGCCAGCAGGCCGAGGACCGAGGCCCGGCGACAGCCGAGCCGTTTCAGCGGGTTCATGGGTCTCCTCGTCGGGGGTGGGGGGTGGGGTGGTCCGCCCGGTGGCCGGGCACGGCCTGAGGGGAGAGCCGCTGGCAGGGATCGCACTTGATGGAGCCATGACATCCCCATGCGTGGCGTTCTCCCCGCTCGGTTCATGCCGTTGTGCGGTTCGGCGCCGCCGGGAAGGTGCCTTGCTGCGTACGAGAGGAGCGCTGCAACTGGTCGAAATGTCGAACGTGCATCGATGTGTCGAGCATTTGAATAATAGAAGTCCAGTCGATCCCGTCAATCCTCCTCGCAGGATTCGATTTCCACATCGAAACATTCGAAGCCCCTGGATGGAAACGCGGCAGGTCAATCGCCTGTCCGGCAGGAGATGCGGTGGTGTCGACATGATCGATCCGCCATCGAGGATCTCTGAAGCCACGAGTTTCCGAATGGCATGCGAAATTTCGAATCCGCTCGGGGTGTCCTCGACGCCGAGTCGGTCGGTGGGGACTCGGACAGCCGCTCCGCGAACGCACGCCTATAGACATCCGATCTATTTCACGGCGACGATGTTCACGCCGCCGCCAGATGTCGATGTGGCGTCACTTTCCTGCGAAAGAGCCGATGAATAGCCCCGGGAGATCTCACCGTGAGCGATGCAAGCCAACCGCAGCGACGCAGCGTCATCAAGCTCGGCGGTGGCCTCGCCTTCGCGCCTCTGCTCGCACAACTCGCCGGCGGATCACCCGCAGCACAGGCCGGCGCCGCAGGGCGAGACGACTCGGCGCCCGCGCCGTGGCCCACCCTGTCGCGCGAGGCGCTGACCTACTCCGTGCCCGCCACGGACTGGCAGTCACAGGCCCTGCCCATCGGCAACGGCCGGCTCGGTGCCATGCTCTTCGCCGACCCCCACGAAGAGCGTGTCCAGTTCAACGAACAGAGCCTCTGGGGCGGTGTCAACGACTACGACAACGCCCTGGCGGGCAAGCCGGACAGCGACTTCGACACCGGTATGACCGGCTTCGGCTCGTACCGGAACTTCGGCGACCTCGTCGTCACCTTCGCTCCCCGTGCGACTCCGAAGGTCACGGCTCCCGGGGGGCCGTACAGCAGCAGCTCATCGGAGGGCGTCGACAAGACGTACGACGGTGACACGAAGACCAAGTGGTGCATCGAGGGGCCGGGTTCGAAGGTGCGGTGGCAGGTCGAGCTCCCCGCCCCGGCCACGGTCGCGACCTACCGGCTGACGAGCGCCGACGACGTACCGCAGCGCGACCCGCAGGAGTGGACGTTCTCCGGCTCCACCGACGGCACCGCGTGGACCGCACTCGACAGACGCACGCTGGACGCCCCCTTCGAAAAGCGTTTTCAGACACGGGAGTTCACCTGCGCCGACACCGCGGCCTACCGCTTCTACCGGTTCGACTTCGTCCCGAAGGCGGGCGTCAGCCACTTCCAGGTGAGCGAGATCGGCTTGGCCGGAGTCGACCTCGGCTCGGGCGGCGCGATGTACCTGTCGTCGCCGAGCGGGCACTCCGAAGGGGCCGGGGCCGGGTCCCGGCCCACGGACATGTCGCGCTCGGTGGACCGCGATCCGGCCACGGTCTGGCGGGTCGGCCCGGCCGCACCGGCGGTCGTCTGGCAGGCCGACCTGCCCCGCGCGGTCGCCATCACGTCGTACGCGCTGACATCGGCCCCGGACCGTCCGAAGGACGACCCCGGGCGGTGGCGGTTCGAGGCCTCACAGGACGGGAGTGCCTGGACGACCCTCGACACACAGAACCCCTCCGAGCCCTTCGCCGGCCGCGGTGAGACCCGGACCTTCCGGATCGCCAACAGCACGGCCTACCGCGCCTACCGCCTCACCCTGACCCCACGCGCCTCCTCCACCGGCCTGCAGATCGCGGAGATCGCGCTGGAAGGCAAGGGCTTCGACTCACGCACCCAGCGCGCGGTCGTCGACTACCGGCGCTCCCTCGACTTCGTGAACGGCGTCCACGTCACCCGCTTCGGCGCACCGGGACGGCGTGTCCTGCGCGAGGCCTTCGCCGGCCGGTCCGCGGACGTCATGGTCTTCCGGTACACCTCGGAGCGCGCCCGGGAACTCTCCGGGGCCATAGCGCTGACGTCCGGACAGGACCAGGCGCCGACCGTCGTCGACGCCGCCGCCGGGCGCATCGGCTTCAGCGGCGTCATGGGCAACGGTCTCAAGCACGCGTGCACCGTCCAGGCCGTCCACACCGACGGCGAGCTCCGCGCCGACGGGGCGACGCTCCGGTTCAGCGGCTGCACGACCCTCACTCTCCTCCTCGACGCCCGCACCGACTACAAGCTCGACGCCGCCGCCGGTTGGCGCGGAGCCGACCCGGCGCCGGCCGTCGCCAGGGCGCTCCGCACGGCAGCCGCCCGGTCCTACGGCGCGCTGCGCGAGGAGCACACCGCCGAGACCCGTGCCCTGATGAACCGTGTCGCGGTCGACTGGGGCACCTCCGGTGCCGACGTCGTCGCCCTGCCGACCGACGCCCGGCTCGCGCGCTACGCGGCGGGCGGGGAGGACCCGGCACTGGAGCAGACGATGTTCCGCTACGGCCGATACCTGCTGATCGGTTCCTCCCGCCCGGACGGCCTGCCCGCCAACCTCCAGGGCCTCTGGAACGACAGCAACCAGCCCGCGTGGGCCTCCGACTACCACACCAACATCAATGTCCAGATGAACTACTGGGGTGCCGAGACGACGAACCTGCCGGAGTGCCACGAGGCGCTCGTCCGGTTCGTCGAGCAGGTGGCGGTGCCCAGCCGCGTCGCGACCCGTAACGCCTTCGGCGAGGACACGCGCGGCTGGACGGCCCGCACCAGCCAGAGCGTCTTCGGCGGCAACGCCTGGGAGTGGAACACCGTCGCGAGTGCCTGGTACGCCCAGCACCTCTACGAGCACTGGGCGTTCACCCAGGATCTGGACTACCTCCGCACCGTCGCCCATCCGATGATCAAGGAGATCTGCGCGTTCTGGGAGGACCACCTCAAGGAGCGCGCGGACGGCCTCCTGGTCGCGCCCGACGGCTGGTCCCCCGAGCACGGACCGCGCGAGGACGGCGTCATGTACGACCAGCAGATCATCTGGGACCTGTTCCAGAACTACCTGGACTGCGAGTCGGTGCTCAAGGCGGACCCCGCCTACCGGGCCAGGATCGCGGACCTACAGGCACGTCTCGCGCCGAACAAGACAGGCAAGTGGGGCCAGTTGCAGGAGTGGCAGGAGGACATCGACAGCCCCGACGACATCCACCGCCACACCTCGCACCTCTTCGCGGTCTACCCGGGCCGCCAGATCACCCCGAGGACACCGGACTTCGCTGCCGCCGCGCTCGTCTCTCTCAAGGCGCGCTGCGGCGAGAAGGAAGGCGTCCCGTTCACGGCCGGGACGGTGTCGGGCGACAGCCGCCGCTCGTGGACCTGGCCCTGGCGGGCGGCCCTCTTCGCCCGCCTGGGCGACGGGCAGCGCGCCGGGATCATGCTGCGCGGGCTGCTGACGTACAACACGCTGCCCAACCTGTTCTGCAACCATCCGCCTTTCCAGATGGACGGCAACTTCGGCATCTCGGGCGCCGTGGCGGAGATGCTCCTGCAGAGCCACGACGGCGTCATCCACCTGCTGCCCGCCCTGCCGGACGGCTGGAAGGCCAAGGGCTCCTTCACGGGCCTGCGCGCACGTGGCGGTTACGAGGTCGGCTGCACGTGGCGGAACGGCAAGGTCACCTCGTTCAGCATCACGGCCGACCGGGCCCGGAGCCGCAGCAAGGTCACCGTGCGGGTGAACGGCACCGACAGGAAGGTGAAACCGGCCAGGCCCTGACCGGGGCGTCGGCGCGTGCGCTACCGTGGCCACGCTGGCGCGACGACGCCGGCGCTGTGGCCGAATCGGCTTGCCGTGTCAGGCCCGCGGGAGCCGGCCTCGGTGAGAGGGTCGGCTTCATGTCCACCTCAATGCTGGCTCGCGGGGCCCGCCTGGCCGCCGTGGCCCTCGCCGCCGTCACGACCCTCACCGCCTGCGGCGACCTGCACGCCCCGGGCACCACCCCTGGCACCACCCCAGGGGCGTCCTCCCGGCCGTCCGTCGCATCCTCGCCCAGTGCCTCGGGAGCCTCGCCGTACGTGGAGCCGGGTGCCGGTGACAGGGCCCCGCACTACAACGAGAACAACGCCTACCGCCGGGCGGGCGAGATGGCCCCCGCCCACGCCGCGGACGCCGAACGGGAGGCCGCCCGCATCAGGCCGGTGCTCAAGCGGCTGTGGGAGCAGCGGGAATGGAACCCGGCGACCGTCCGGACGGCCCTGCTCCGGCTCGGTTACGAGGAGGAGCGGGTGGCGAAGGACGGCAAGCGCCTCGGCGGCACGCTCACCGTCACGGGACTGCCCTCGCACTGGGAGGGCGACGGCCCTGTCACGCCCGAGGGCACGCGCGTCGCCCTGCGCGTGCACGACGACGCCTGTGTCACGGCCTTCCTGCAGAAGTCGAACTTCGCGGTGCGGACCAACGGCCCGTACCCCGAGACCGGCTGCTTCCAGCCGCCGAACGGCCACTGAGAAGCGCCGACCGGCGATCGCGTGGGTGGGGGTGGGGGCGTGACCGCCGGGGCCCCCACCTGCCGGCTTCGGGCTGCTCCCCAGGAGGTCGGCCGCGGCCCCAGGAGTACGGCCACGACCCCCAGGACGGCCACGGCCGCTGATCCGGGCCCTCAGCGGATGAGCACGCCCGCCACCGCGCCCACCCCGGCGGCACAGGCCAGGACCGCGCACGCACCGGCCGCGTGGCGCCGCAGCAGGGCCCTTCGGAGCTCGGCGTAGCGGCTCTCGTACTCCTGTCGCAGTTCTGCGGCCCGTCGCACGGTGTCGAGCATCAGCTGCCGGGTGACGTCGAGACGCCGGCGGACGTAGTGGGCGGTGAGTTCCTCGGCCTGGGCCGTGGTCAGCCACGGCATCTGCGCGCAGAGCTCCTCGGCCTCGTGCTGTGCCTGGTGACGGTGGGCGTGGGCGAGGAGGTAGCCCTCGGTCTCGTCGGCCAGGACGCTGCTCGGCTCGCCGTCCGGTGCCCCGCGCCTGCCGCGTCTCACGGCCGGTCGCCCTTGTGCCCCTCGGCGTCGAGCACATCGCGCTGCCCCGTGTTCTCCGCCTCGCAGGGACCCGCCACGTCCGGGTCGCGCAGGTCGAAGGTGGGGGACTCGGAGCGGAGCTTGGGCAGGGTGGGGAAGTTGTGGCGGCGTGGCGTGATCAGATACAGGTGCCCGAGCTTCTTGTGATCGGTGGTCGTCAGCCGGGAGACGACGACGCTCCCTCGGTCGCGGCGCTCCACCGCGGGTACGGGCGCAACCGGTTCAGTGTCTGTCGCCATCAGTTCCTCGATCGGCAGCAACGGTGCACGGACGGTCTTCCGCCTGGAGGAACCTATTCGGTCCGGTTCGTCGCCCCTGTCCGTCGCCGAGTGTTCGTGGGCCGAACGGCGGAGTGATCCATTCGACCGGGCGGCGTCTTTTCCGTGTAAGCGGTTTCTATTGCTGTGTCACGTTTTGTTCCGCCGCGAGTGCGGCACTCGGTAACCCGCGGGCGGGCCCCGGAAGCGGGCGGGCCCTGGAGGGCGGTCACCGCTGCGTGCGGTGCGTCTTCCGCGTGCCGGAGTCCGGCCCGGCCCGCCGGGCGGAACAGAGGTGTCGATGACGACGATCGGCGTGGAAGAGGAGTACCTGCTGCTCGACCCGGTCACGGGCCTGCCGGTACCTCAGGCGGACAAGGTGCGCGCCGCCGCGGGCGTGGGTCATCTCGTGACCGACCAGGAGGTGCAGTACGAGCTGCTCCAGGCGCAGGTCGAGGTGGCCACCCCGGTCTGCGACACCCTGGAGGAGGTCGGCGGCCATCTGCTGCGGCTGCGACACGCCGTCGGGGTGGCCGCGGAGCAGCACGGCTGCCGTATCGGGGTCTGCGGGACCCCACCGCTGCGGCACGGCCGCCCCATCGCCGTCACCGACCAGGCCCGGTACCGGGCCATGGTCACCCAGGCGCCGCAACTGGTGGCGGAGCAACTGGTCAACGGCACGCACGTGCACGTCGCCGTCCCCGACCGGGAGGCGGGCGTGCAGGTCCTGAACCGGATCCGCTTCCGGCTGCCGACACTGACCGCCATGGCCGCGAACTCCCCGCTCTGGGACGGCCACGACACCGGCTTCGCCAGCTGGCGCACAGTGATCTTCAGCCGGTGGCCGGTCAGCGGCATGCCCCCGCACTTCGAGGACGCCGCGGACTACGACCGGCGCGTGGAACGACTTCAGGAGTCCGGCCTGATCTCCGACACCGGTCAGCTCTACTGGCAGGCCCGGCTCTCGGCCACCTACCCCACCATCGAGGTGCGGTGCCTGGACGTCCAGCTACGGGCGGACGAGGCGGTCATGCTCGCCGCCGTCATCCGCGCCCTCGTGGAGACCTCACTGGCGGAAGCGGCGGCCGGCGTGCCCCTGCCCGACTGCGCGCCCGAACTGCTCCAGGCCGCCATGTGGCACGCCGCCCGCCACGGGCTCGGCGACACCCTGATCGACCCCGACGGCACACCGCACCGCGCCGGCGACGTTCTCTACGAGTTCCTGCGGCACGTCGCCCCCGCCCTCGACGCCTCCGGTGACACCCGCCAGGTCACGTCCCTGATCCACCGGCTGCTCCAGGACGGCACCGGCGCGGACCGGCAGCGCGCCGCCCTCGCCCAAGGCGGTCTGCGCGCGGTCACCGAACTGGTCAGCGCGCAGAGCACGATGCCGTGACACCACAGAACCGCCTCAGGCCGTTGCCGCGAACGCCGCGGTTACGGCGGTGTCGGCGCGGGCGTGGACGACCAGCCGCGTGCCGGCGGCGTCGGCGTTCGCCTCGAGGGCGCGACGGACGGGCGCGCTGTGCGCCGCCACGGACAGCAGCGTGCCCAGCCGGCCGCTGACGGTGGACGCGCAAGAGGACGCTGACCACCGCACTCCGAGCGGCCGGCTCGTCGAGGAGGACGACCACGGGGGCCGGACGGTAGGCCTGGACGAGGTCGCAGATCTTCATGAGCAACGCGGCGCGCCCGCCGATGCCGGGGTCCTGAGGTACGCGGCTGGTCCGCAGCGCAACACCCTGCGCCTGGCTGTGACGCGGACTGCCCGAGGGCGTCGGGCGAGGCCTCGGGCCCGTCGCGCCACCGTCGTCCCGGTCGGCGGGTCTCCTGCCCGCTCGTGGGCGATTCACCTGCGGCGCGAGCCGGCGGCCCGTCGCCGTGTGGTCAGACGGGCAGGACGAAGGGAGGGTGCGCACCGTTGAGGAAGTAGTCCCCGACGTCCCTCAGCCGGTGCCCGACAGGCTCGTACAGGGTGTGGGTCCGGGCGTTGCGCCAGAACCGGTCGAAGCCCAGCCGTGCCGAGGCGGAGCGGGCGCCGATGATGTCGAGGGCCCGGGCGGTGGACTCCTGGGCGGCCTTGGACGCGGCTGACTCGGCCATGGCCACGAGGACGGAGATCTCCGCGTACTCCTCGTAGGTGAGATCCTCGCCGTGGGCCAGTCCGCCGCGGACGGCCCGGCGTGCCTGGTCGGCGAGTGCGGAAGCCGAGCGGGTGAGCACCGTGAGCTCCCCGTACGCCGTCAGCACCTGTGGATCCTGGGGGGAGCCGACCGGCCGGTCCGGGTGTCGGTGCGAGGGGCCGGTCCTGCTGTACTCACGGGCCTCGGCGAGCACCCCCTCCGCCATGCCGAGCCGGAGCTGCACCGACAGCAGACGGCCGACCGGTGACATCAGGGCCGTCAGGGGCGACAGGAGGTCCTCGTCCGCCGACAGGGACCCCAGTACGTCGCCGGCGGTGACCGGCACGGCGTCGAACTCCGCACTGCCGCCCGCCGCCAGCCGCTGGCCGAAGGGGTCGGTGTCACCGTCGACGACCACGCCCGCGCGGGCGGGATCGACCACGAGCGCGAGAGGCTCGCCCGTGTCGGCCCGCACCGCCCGGACGGCGAGACGGTCGGCGACCAGGACGCCGGCGGCATAGCTCTGCCGGCCGTCGAGGACGTACCCCCGCGTGTCCTTGACGAGCGTCAGCGCCGGTTCCTGGCGGGCCAGGCCGCCGCCCCAGCACCACTGCTCCGCCACGGACCGCCGCTCCAGCCGGGTGGCGAGGTCGGCTCCGGCGAGGTGCAGGGCGCTCCAGGACGTGAAGTAGTGACAGCCGAGCAGCTGGCCGATGGCAGCGTCGGCCGCCGCGATCTCCCGGACCACGGCGTACGCCTCGGTCCAGTCCGCGCCGCCGCCCCCGAGCCCCGCGGGGACCAGGAGCGTCAGCAGTCCCGACTCGCGCAGCCGCGACACCTCGTCGAAGGGAGGCTTGCCCGCCTGGTCCCTGGCCACCGCGTCCGTGGCGAGGTCCTCCGCCGTCTCGCGGGCCACGCGCAGCCAGTGCGCACGGCCGGGCCCGGCCTGGTCGGACTCCGCGTCCGGGCCGGACGGCGCCGGGGCAACGCCCATCACAGGGAACTCCTCACGTCCGTTTGCACAGTGGGGCGTTGAGCCTCATCGGCGGGAAAGACGGGTGGGCCATGCGCATCATCCTGCGCAGGAGTGCGCGGTGCCGTCAATGCTTTCCTAGTAATTCGATAGGAAACATGGGGTACCGGCGGCGCGTGCCGGATGCGGTCACTAACTGACCGCATCCCGTGCGACGGTGAGCGTGCAAGCCGCCCGGAGGACCTGGACCACGGGCCGGAACACGACGCAGAGGCCGAGGTGCCCCGATGACCGTTCTGAACGCCCGGGCGCTCAACCGCGCCACCCTTGCCCGGCAGTTGCTCCTCGACCGCGCCGACCTGCCGGTCCTGGACGCGGTCGCGCATCTGTGCGGCCTCCAGGCGCAGGAACCGCAGGAGCCGTTTCTGGGGCTCTGGTCGCGGCTGCGGGCGTTCGACCCGGCGGAGCTGTCGGACCTGCTGACGGGGCGACGTGTCGTGCGGACCCCTCTCATGCGCCGCACCGTCCATCTCGTCACCGCCGACGACGTCCTGGCCTGGCGCGCCCGCCACGACGACATGTTGCGCCAGCGGGTCCTCGGGGTCTACCGGCGCGAGCTCGACGGGGTCGATCCCGGCGAACTCGCCGCGGCGGGCCGGAAGGTCATGGCGGACGGCGAACCCCGCTCCATGCCCGAACTCGCGCGCGCCGTCGTCGACCGCTGGCCCGCGGCGGGGCCCCGGCCCCTGGGCGAGATGCTGGTCGCCGCCCTCCTCCCGATGGTCCAACTGCCGCCGCGCGGACTGTGGCGCACCAAAGCGGGAGTGCGCTACGCGCTGGTCTCCTCCTGGCTGGGCCGCGAGGCCGACCCGCCCGCGACGGACGGCTCCGACCCGGTCGGCCAGGCGCTCGTCCGGCGCTACCTGACGGCCTTCGGCCCCGCCGCCTCGGCCGACCTGCGCGCCTGGTGCGGCCTCGCCGGACTGCCCGCCGCGGTCTCCGCCCTGCGCGGGGAACTGGTCTCCTTCCGCGACGAGCGCGGCCGGGAACTGCTCGACCTCCCCGACGCGCCCCGCCCCGACCCCGACACGCCGGTGCCCGTGCGCTTCCTGCCGGCGTTCGACAACGCGATCCTCGGCTACCACGACCGCAGCCGCATCATCGACGACGCGCACCGCCACCTGTCCGTCGCCGGCGAGCGCGTCGTACTGCTCGACGGCAGGGTCGCCGCAACCTGGACCGTCGAGGCGGACACGGTGCGGGTGGAGCCGCTGCGCCCCTTCTCCCGGGCCGACCGCACCACCGTCGCCGAGGAGGGCAGCGCGATGGCCTCCTTCCTCTCCGGCGACGAGAGCGACCGGGTACGGATCGCGGCGTCTCCCGCGTGAACCACGCCCTCACCTCCTCGTGACGGGCCGCCCGGCACTGATCGGCGAGCGTCAGCGGCAGTCGGGCGCACACTGGAAGGGTGCTGCCGGTGCTCACGAGGGGGTGTCGGCCCATGAAAGCGTCAGAGCGGGTGACCGTGCGGTGGTGGCGGTGGCGACGCAACGCGCTCAAACGGCGCGTCGACGTCGTCGAGGCCTGGGTCGTGCTCGTCGGCTGGGTGCTCGCCCTGCTCGGCGGGCTGACCGCCGGGCTGATCGCCGCGGGCACGGTCGAGCGCGCGGCCGAACGGCAGCGTGCCGAGAGCCGCCAGGTCACGGCGGTGGTCGTCGAGGACGCCCCCGGTCCGTCTCCGGCCCGCACGGCCAGTGACCACCGGGTGTGGGGCAAGGTGCGGTGGACCGCGCCCGACGGTTCCACGCACCGGGAGGAGGTCCGGGTGGCGCCCAGGGCGCCTGCCGGGAGCACCATCTCCGTGTGGGTGAACCGGAGCGGTGACATCACGAGCCGGCCGGTGTCCAGTGGCGAGGTGTGGCTCCACACCACGATGGGCGGCGCGCTCGCCGGAGCCTTCGCGGGCGCAGCGGTCCTGGGGGCCGCCTGGCTGACCCGCCTGGCCCTCGACCGGCGGCGCCTGGCCCAGTGGGACGCGGAGTGGGAGCGGATCGACACACGCAGGGGCTGGAAGACGGGCTGAACCCGTCGCCCCACGGGCTTCTGCTCGCTCCGGCGGCTCGGAGTGGGCCTCCTCACCGGCCGCCCCGCTCAGGTGCGGCCGACCGTGTCCTGGTCGTCGAGTGGGCACGCGGGGAGTCTGCGCCCGGGGCTGACGGGGACGTGCGGGTGCCCGCATCGGGCGGTCGGAAGGTCGGGCCGGTGGTGTCGGTTGTCCGGCGAAGCCTGTGCCGGTCCGGCCGGCGTGGGCGGTCTCGTCGGCTCGGCCAGGTGTGGCCGATCGTGTCCTGGTCGTCGAGTGCCTCGTCGGCACGCGGGGGAGCCTGCGCCCCGGGCTGACGTTAGCCCTTCGGTGGGGACGCCCGCATCGGGCGAGGCGGTCGGAGGGCCGGGCCGGTGGTGTCGGCTGTCCGGCCAAGCCACTGCCTGCGGGCCGGTCGGCGTGGGCGTCTCGCCGGCCGTCCCGGTGGCTCGTTCAGGTGCGGCCGACCGTGTCCTGGTCGTCGAGTGCCTCGTGAGAGCCGGGGACAACCGGCGCGCTGCGCCGACGGGAGCGTCCGGTCAGGCGGGTGGCCAGCGGTTCCGTCCAGCGGGCGGTCAGCGGGCCGAGCAGGACCAGGATGAGGACGTACGCCGTGGCCAGGGGGCCGAGGGAGGGTTCGATGCCGGACGTGACGGCCAGCCCGGCGATGACGATCGAGAACTCGCCGCGGGCGACGAGCGTGCCGCCTGCCCGCCAGCGGCCTCTGGGTCCGATGCCCGCGCGGCGCGCGGCCCAGTAGCCCGTGGCGATCTTCGTCGCGGTGGTGACGGCGGCCAGGGCGAGGGCCGGCAGCAGCACGGGCGGAATGCTGGCCGGGTCGGTGTGCAGGCCGAAGAAGACGAAGAACACCGCGGCGAACAGGTCCCGCAGCGGCGCGAGCAGACTCGTCGCGCCCTCGGCGACCTCACCCGACAGCGCGATGCCCACCAGGAAGGCGCCCACCGCCGCCGACACCTGCAACTGCTGGGCGACCCCGGCGACCACGAGCGTCACACCGAGGACGACCAGCAGCAGCTTCTCGGGGTCGTCGCTGGAGACGAAGCGCGACACCAGGCGGCCGAAACGCACCGCGAGGACCAGCACCAGGGTCAGCACGCCCAGGGCGATGGCGAGGGTGACGCCGCCCGCGGCCAGGCCCACCCCGGCCAGCAGGGCCGTGACGATGGGCAGATACACCGCCATGGAGAGGTCCTCCAGGACGAGGATGCTCAAGATGGCCGGGGTCTCCCGATTGCCCAGCCGCCCCAGATCTCCGAGGATCTTGGCGATGACGCCCGAGGAGGAGACCCAGGTGACGCCGGCCAGGACGACGGCGGCGACCGGGCCCCACCCGAGCAGCAGGGCGAGGATCGCGCCCGGCAGGGCGTTGAGCACGGCGTCGATGATTCCGGCGGGGTAGTGGGTCCTGAGGTGGGAGACGAGGTCGGTGGCCGTGTACTCCAGGCCCAGCATGAGCAGCAGCAGGATGACGCCGATCTCGGCGCCGACGGCGACGAAGTCCTCGCTGGCGCCCAGCGGCAGCAGCCCGCCCTCCCCGAAGGCGAGCCCGGCCAGCAGATAGAGGGGGATCGGCGAGAAGCGGAAGCGCCCGGCGAAGCGGCCGAGCAGCCCCAGCCCGAGGATGAGACAGCCGAACTCGATCAGGAAGACGGCGGAGGATTGCATGGCGGGTCACTCCCGCCCGAGTATCGCGGCGGCCGCCTCCACGCCCTCGCGGGTCCCGATGACGATGAGGATGTCGCCCCCGGCCAGCCGGAAGTCCGGGGTGGGGGAGGGGATCGCCTCCGCCCGGCGCAGCACCGCCACCACGGACGCCCCGGTCTCGGTCCGGATCCGGGACTCGCCCAGCAGCCGCCCGTTCCAGCGGGAGGAACCGGACAGTTCGATCCGCTCGGCGACGAGCCCCAGGTCGGTGGTGGACAGCAGGTTCGGCGTGTGGTGCTCGGGCATCAGGGCGTCGATGAGCGTGGCCGCCTCCTCCGACGTCAGACGCACCGAGAGGTCGCACGCGTCCGGGTCGTCCTCGCGGTAGGCGCTGACCGTCCGGTGCCCGTCGCGGTGCGCGACCACCGAGAGGCGCCGGCCCTCGTCCCGTGTCGTCAGGTCGTAGCGGACCCCTATGCCCGGCAACGGGGTGCTGCTGAGGCGTGGCGCGCTCATCTCCGTCCCCCTTCGGTCGGTGCCTGCGCGTTCCTGCCTGTGGGGGGCCGCGCCCGGACGAGCGCCCAGATCCGGCCTGTGTGGCTCATCCTAGGCGGCGGGGCACGACCGTACCCCCCGTGCGTGGGCTATCGGGACGGCTGCGGGAAGGGGGATGCCGGCGGGACGGGTGTGGCCGTGGGCAGCCGGGCGGTCGCCCCCTCGACCTGACGCACCGTGCTCTCGCCCGGCCGGTGGCCCGCGCCCGCGCCGGTGGACAGCTGGGACCAGGCTCCGAGGGCCAGGGCGACGGCGGCCGCGGTGGCGACGACCCGTCCCACACGGCGGGCCTTGGCACGGCGGTCCAGGTCCTGCCACGCCACACGCACCCACAACTCCTCGGGCTGCCACAGGTCGCCGACGGCGTGCGGGGGCTGGAGCCGCTGCCCCGCCGCCCGCTCCGCGGCGGAGGGTTCCCGGGGAGCGGAGACACGTATGGCGGACTCGCTGTCCGTGAGGAACCTCAGCCACACGTCGTCGGGGGCCGGGGGGACGCCGGGCGGCTCGTGGGGAGTTCCCCTTCCGTCATGCTCATCGGTGGTCATCCCGTCATCCCCTCTCCGACCGTCGGCCCGCTCACTGCGCGGCGCAAGATCAGTATGCCGCCCGGGCCCCGGAGCCGCCGCCCCCTGCGGCCCCGCACGGCACGTCCGAGACCGAGTTGGAACGTGCCGTACGGCGGGAGCGCCCGGCCGCGCTCCCGCCCACGGCTCAGGCCGTGGCCGGCAGGACGTGGTCCCCGAGCTTGTCGGTGCTCAGGCACAGCGAGCAGACGACCGCGTCGTGCGTCCGGCACGCGGCGACGTCCGGCCGCTCGAACTGCTGCCGGCACACATGGCATGGGTAGGCGACGGCGCTGGGGTTGCCGTCCTCGTCCAGGAGGGGCTCGGCGATGCCGTCGTCGGTGCGGCGCAGGTAGTACCTGCCCTTGGTGACCACGGCCATCAGCGGCGTGAGGACGAAGGCGATGACGGCCGCGGCGACGGGGGAGTACGGCTGGAGCGTGTCGCCGAGACCGTGGAAGTACATCGCGATCGACAGCCCCGAGGCGGCGACGAAGGAGACGACCCCGACCGGGTTGACGGCGTAGAGCATGCCGCGGCGGAACTCGGGGGCGTGCGGGGACAGCTTCAGCACGTACTTGTTGATGCCGATGTCGGTGGCCACGGTGACGACCCAGGCGATCGCGCAGTTCGAGTAGAAGCCCAGGATGCTGTTGAGGAAGCTGAACATGTCCGCCTCCATCAGCGCGAGCGCGAAGCCCAGGTTGACCAGGACGAAGACCATCCGGCCCGGGTAGCGCTTCGTGACCCGGGTGAAGGAGTTGGTCCAGGCGAGGGAGCCGGAGTAGGCGTTCGTGACGTTGATCTTGATCTGGCTGATCACGACCAGGGCCACGGCCAGCGGGAGCACGATCCAGGACGGCATCATCGCGTCGAACGCGTGCTTGAACTGCTGGATCGGCTCGGGCGCGGCGGTCGGACCGACCTCGGCGATGATGTACACCGCGAGGAACACGCCGATGGCCTGCTTCAGCGCGCCCAGCACCACCCAGCCGGGACCGGCCATCACCACGGCCGTCCACCAACCGCGCTTGTTGGCCTCGGTCTTGGGCGGCATGAAGCGCAGGTAGTCGATCTGCTCCCCGATCTGTGCGATCAGCGACAGGCACACGCCCGCGCCCAGCAGCACCGAGGCGGTGTTGACGCCGCCGTCCCCGTCGGTGCCCGCGTACGCGAGGAAGCGGTCCACGGTGCCCGGGTCGGCGGCGACCAGGTAGACCAGCGGGCCGACCATCAGCAGCAGCCAGATCGGGGTGGTCCACACCTGGAGTTTGCTCAGCGCCGTCATGCCGTAGATCACCAGGGGGATCACCATCAGGGTGGAGACCAAGTAGCCCAGCCAGAGCGGCAGTCCGAGGCCCAGCTTCAGGCCCTGGGCCATGATCGAGCCTTCGAGGGCGAAGAAGATGAAGGTGAAACTGGCGAAGATGACGCTCGTGAGGACCGAGCCGAAGTAGCCGAAGCCGGAGCCGCGGGTGATCAGGTCCAGGTCGATGTTGTAGCGGGCCCCGTAGTAGGCGAGCGGGAAGCCCGTCACGAAGATGACGACGGCGGCGACGGCGATCGCGAGCAGTGCGTTGCCGGTGCCGTGGGCCAGGCCGATGCCGGCCCCGATGGAGAAGTCGGCCATGTAGGCGATGCCGCCGAGCGCGGTCGTCGCCACCACCATCGGGGTCCAGCGCCGGTAACTGCGCGGCGCGAAGCGGAGGGTGTAGTCCTCCAGGGTCTCCTTGACGGCCTGGTCCGTACCCCGCGCTGCCTTCTGCGCGGGCTCCGGCTCGGTGACTTCTGCCAGTCGTGGCTCGGCACTCATGCCACGCCTCCTTGCTGCGGGTCGGGGACGACAGGGCAGGCACGGTAGGCAGTGGTCGTTACCCCTAAATGCTTCCTGCGTGAAGGGAATGTTTCGGAGGCATCTCACACGTCGACGGCCGCTACGGCACGCCGAGTTCGAAGAGCACGTACCCCGCGTACGACCCGGAGGCCAGCGCGGCCGTGCCGAGGACCGTGACCAGGGACGGCCATCCGAGCCGGCTCATCGCGAGGGCGAGAGGGACGAACAGCGGGAAGAGGGGCAGCAGATAGCGCGAGACGTTGCCGAAGATCTGCTGGGTCGTCATCACCATGAGGTACGACAGCACCGGGTAGACGACGAGGACGGCCGGTGGGCGCAGCCGCAGCAGCAGCACCGTCAGCGCCGGCACCGCCAGCACGACGCAGACGCCGATGACGTCCTCGAAGGCCCTGGCGAACAGATAGTCGAAGTGTCCGACGGGGAGGGACGTCAGCACGTTGAACGTGTGGACTCCCCAGTCGAACTTGTGGGCCCAGGCGCCGTCCTGGAGCTTGGAGTAGCCGTTGATGTCGCCCATGCGGTAGTTCACCCAGGCCAGATATCCGAACAGCCCCAGCGGTGCGATCGCCACAGCTGCCAGCGGACGCACGACACCGTCCGCGCGCCGGCGCAGGGACAGCAGCGCGGCGACGCCGAGGGCGGCGATCAGCGCCGCGGCGGTGGGACGGCAGAGCCCCGCCGCACAGGTGAGCAGACCGGCCGTGAGCCAGCGACGGGACATGACGGCGTGACAGGCCCATGCGGCCAGGGCCGTATAGAGGGACTCCGAGTAGCCCGACCGCTCCGTGCACTGGTCGGACCCTCGACGGCTGGTACGACATCGAGGCCAACTACGACTTCCTCTACACCGAGGTCTCGACCGACGGCGGCGCCA
>NZ_JBEZWN010000082.1:0-29557 GCF_040637495.1 Streptomyces sp. NPDC029044 | reverse complement strand
CGACGTGATGGCGTGTGCTAGTCGCGCACACCCCAGGAGAAGCCACCCGAGACAGTGCCGTAGCGGGGGAACTCGAAGGGGCCGAAGTGCAGCGGCCTGCCGTGGCCGTGTCCGTTTCCGCCGCCGAAACCTTCCGGACCGGGCTCACCGATCGCGACGGCCGCCGGCTGCGCCGCAGCGGCGGACGTCACCGTTCCACACGCGGCGAGCGCCAGCGCGGCCAGAGACACAACAGCAATGCGACGAACCCGCTGCGACATGAAAATCCTCCGAAACAGAAATGAGGTGGGAGTGAGGGAAAAGCGAACTCAGCCTAGTCGGCACGGCACACGCGGAGTATCGGGAAACGCCGCACTTCCCCCGAACGAAGGGCTCGCACAAGAGCGGAATGTATGCACGCCCGCATGTTTCACATGATCAGGTCGCCGTGCGGGTTCCGGAAAGTGACTACGCTTTGAAGGGAAAGCCCAATCCGCAAGAATCGCAGAGGAAATATGATCGGGATGCGCGAAACCGTTCTCGCCATGGCGGGCGCCCTCCTCGCCTGGAGCGGCCCGCCCGTGCCGCCGCCGCCCCGTTACCAGCCCCCGCCATGGCCCCTGCCGAGGCTCGGCCCCGTCCACGCACCCGAGCGCGAGACCACCTACTCGCCACCGGCCGAGCCTCGCGTCAGCGCGGCGGCCGAGGTCGCCGCCGCCGTCAACCGGCACCGCGGCAGGGCCGGTTGCGGACCCGTTCGGCTGCGGGCCTCCCTCAACCGGGCCGCCCAGGCCCACAGCGCCGACATGGCCCGCAGGGAGCTTCTGACCCACACCGGAACCGACGGCAGCGGCCCCGCCGCCCGCATGCGCGCCGCCGGCTACCACCCACGCCACACGGCCGAGAACATCGCAGCCGGGCCCGCGACGCCGGAAGCCGCCGTCCGTACCTGGATCAACAGTCCGCCGCACCGGGCCATCATCCTGACCTGCCGTTACGTACACGCGGGAGTGGGCGTCGCGCAGGGCGGCGAAGGCCTCTGGTGGACCCTCGACCTGGCCACCGGCCACTGAGGGCGCTCAGACCAGGTCCCCGTCCCACCACCAAGCGACGCCGGGAGCACCCTCCAACGGGCCCGGACGGGTGTCGGACGGCTCCTCGGCCCACGTCAGCACGGTCTCCTCCATCTCGTCGGGCCAGTGGCCGAGACTGAGGTAGCGGGGAACGCGCAGCCCCCACTCGTTGTTGCCGCGAATGCCGTAGCGCAGCCCCTGGAGATAGGTGGCCAACTCCGGACCGGCTGCCGGGC
This sequence comes from Streptomyces sp. NPDC029044, assembly GCF_040637495.1. Taxonomy (NCBI): domain Bacteria; kingdom Bacillati; phylum Actinomycetota; class Actinomycetes; order Kitasatosporales; family Streptomycetaceae; genus Streptomyces; species Streptomyces sp. NPDC029044. The sequence continues at coordinate 28,269 of NZ_JBEZWN010000082.1, read as the reverse complement.
GGACACGGTCGTGCAGTTCCAGGAATCGGAGCAGCACGCGGTCGCGCAGTCCGTGCGCCACCTCCACCGCCTGTTCCGACGTCAGGTCCCGCTCGTGCATCAGGACCGTGTAGATGTTCTGGTCGGCCTGGTCGCGGGCTTGCTCCTTGGGCAGCGAGTGCCGGTCGTTGTCGAGCGCGGCGACCAGAATGGCCATCTCCGTCAGTGCTCGCACCGCAGGCCGGTACAGGTCACGGTCGGGCACCTCGGCACCCGTCGCGATCTCCAGCATCGCGAACGTCGGCTCCCCGCCCGCTGCCAGCAGACGCATGGTCAGGAAGTCGTCCAGGCCGGGCATCCGGCCCAGCGCCTGATTGCCCACCTGCCAGGCCACGCCCGACAACCAGGCGCGGTGCGCGTGCGCGAACCGGCTGACCTGCGCAGGCGTGCCCAGCGACCGGAACATGCGCACGATCTCGCACAGAGCACCGATGTACCGGTCGGAGCCGGCCGGCGCATCGGTCTCGCAGGCCCGCTGCACCTGGCAGGCCAGCGCGTTGAACTGCGCCGGACGTGTACTGAGCGGACCCCCGTCGCACCGCGCGTCGTCGAAGCCGAATCCCCAGTACACCCACAGACTCGTGGCCAGCAGCCGGTCGTCGTCGGCGAGCGGCACGAACCGTGCATAGAAGTCGGCGCTGTGTGTGGCGACGACCCAGGCCAGTTCCTCCTCGGAGGCGCACATGCCGCTACCGCTGATCCACTCGACAGCGCGCTTCTCGATGTGACGCACACGCGGGTGAAGCGCGGATTCCAAAGGGCAGAACACAGGCGGAAGTTCAATTACGCGAGATCCCATGGGAATGATCATCTGGGACTCGACGCATCAATGCCCGGGGAAACGCCCACGCGCGTCAAAAGACACACAGGTCGCAGAGAGGAGGAGAGGGTGAGCAGGTAATGCCGATCACCTCTGTTCAGATGATCCGGACACGCGGGCGGGTTTACCGAAGACATAAGCCGTGTAGCGCGTGACGCGGCCGATGGCACGGTGGGCTCGGACGATGGCGATGACCTCGTCCCACTCGCGGGCGTCGAGCTCTCGCAGGCCGGGCCACCGCACGCACAGGGCCCGTCGCCCGGCCCGGGTGGACGCGGTGCCGGCGAACAGGGCGGAGAGCCGGGCCGCCCGGTGGAGGACGGGGGTGGTCCAGTCGAGCATCCGTTGCGTGGTGAAGCCGGCGGCGGCTGCCATCAGCGGGTAGCGCTCGTAGGGTTCGATGTCGTCGAAGCGCCAGGTGTCGCGGACGAGTCCGTCCGGGTCGAGCGTTGCGATCGGCCGATTCCCGCGGGAGGTGACGTCCACGAGGACGAGCCTCCCTCCGGGGCGCAGCAGCCGGAAGCTCTCGCTCAGGAACGACGTGCGGCCTTCATGACCGAAGTGGAAGGCGGCTTCCAGGCAGTGCACACGATCGACTGAGCCGTCCGGGAGCGGGATGTCCGCCGCCTGCGGTGGCAGAGCCGTCGCGTCGGCGACGGCGAAGCGCGCCCCCGAGCGGCTGCCGAAGCGGCGACGGGCCTGGTCGATCTGCGCGGGCTGGATGTCCACCCCCAGCGCCCGGCACCCGGCGGCGCCGAGCCGTGCCGTGGTGTCACCGCGGCCGCAGCCGGCATCCAGCACGAGCTGGCCGGGCCGGGCCTCCAGCAGCGCCAGCGACCGGCGGGCCAGACGGCGCTGGAAGAACACCGGCCCCGCCACGACGGCGACCGGAAGGGTGGGCAGGGTGAAGTAGCCGATGTTGGCCAGCGCGTCCCAGCCGAGGTGCCGGAGGACCCGGAAGAGCACGCTGTCGTCGCTGTAGGCACCGGTGAGGCTGCCGCTGTCGTCCATCCCGCATCCTCTGCTTCCCGTGGACACAACTGTGGTCCGCTGCCTGTCTCACCGCCCCGACCTGTATCTACACTGAGCTCATTAGGGATGGTCGTGACCCACCGGAACCATCATGCGCTGTCAGCGGATGCTCGTACCGGTCCTCACCCTGGTCCTCGTCATGGTGCCCACGGCCTCCGCGCAGGCACAGGGTGAGGAGGTCCCGCGCGGGCCCACGTTCGCCGCGCGCGCTCTCCAGGCGCTGATCGACGGCATCCAGTTCGGAGTGATCATCGCGATCACCTCGGTGGGACTCTCACTGATCTTCGGCACCATCCATCTGATCAACTTCGCGCACGGCGAGTTCGTCACCATCGGCGCCACCTTCGCGTTCTTCCTCAACGTCTCCCCGGCCGGTCCCGGGTGGCACCTGATCCCCGCCGCCCTCGCCGCGGTGGTCTTCGGCGCCCTGCTGGGCGGCGCGGTCGACCGGGGCATCTGGCGCCCGCTGCGGGCCCGGGGCACCGGGCTGATCAACATGTTCATCGTCACCATCGGGCTCTCACTGCTCCTGCGCCACGTCGTACTCGTGCTGTACGGGACCCGGCCCGCCTCCTACGCGCAGTACGACATCCAAAGTGCCCTGGACCTGGGCCCGGCCGGCATCACCCCGCGGGACCTCACCGTCACCCTGCTCTCCGTACTGGTACTGCTCGGCACCGCCGCGCTCCTACAGAAGACGCGGATCGGCACGGCCGTCCGGGCCGTCTCCGCCAACCGGGACCTCGCCGAGGCGTCGGGCATCGACGTGCAGCGGGTGGTGCTCTTCGTCTGGATGCTCGGCGGCGGGCTGGCCGCGCTCGGCGGGGTCTTCTTCGGCCTGGTGGAGATCGTCACCTGGGACATGGGCTTCAAGCTCCTGCTGCTCATGTTCGCCGGGATCATCCTGGGCGGCCTCGGCTCCGCCTACGGCGCGATGGTCGGCAGCCTCGTCATCGGCATCGTCGCCCAGATGTCCACCCTGTGGTTCCCGGTCGACCTCCAGTACGCGTGGGCGCTGCTCGTTCTCATCCTGGTCCTCCTCGTCCGGCCGCAGGGCATCCTCGGCCGGGCCGAACGCGTCGGGTGAGGGGTGTGCCATGGACTTCTCGGCCATCGTCTCCGACGCCCTGCGCTCCGGAATCGGCCCCATTGCCGCCGTCTACGCCCTCGCCGCGATGGGACTCAACCTGCACTTCGGATACACCGGTCTGCTGAACTTCGGCCAGGTCGGATTCATGCTGGTCGGCGGCTACGGCCTCGCCATCACGGTGTCGACGTACGGCGGCCCGATGTGGCTCGGTGTCCTCGGCGGGATCGCCTGCGCGATCGTGCTGGCCCTGCTGCTCGGCCTGCCCACGCTGCGGCTGCGCGCCGACTACCTCGCGATCACCACGATCGCCGCGGGGGAGACGCTACGGCTCTTCTACCGGTCCAGCTGGGCCGAGCCGGTCACCGGCGGGGTGTTCGGGCTACAGCGCTTCGCCAACGACTTCTACGCCCTCAGCCCCATCGAACCCGGCACGTACGGTGTGTGGCTCGTACGGTTCAGCTCCCGCGACCTCTGGGTGATGATCGTCGGCTGGGCACTGGTGCTCGTGGTCGGAGGACTGCTCGCCCTGCTGATCCACAGCCCCTGGGGGCGGGTCATCCGGTCCATCCGCGAGGACGAGGTCGCCGCGCGCAGCCTGGGCAAGAACGTCTACTCCTACAAGATGCAGAGCCTCGCGCTCGGCGGTGTCATCGGGGCGGTCGCGGGCATGATGCAGGCCATCCAGGTGCAGTCGGTGAACCCGGACAACTACGATCCGGGCGTCACGTTCTTCCTGTACACGCTGCTCGTCCTCGGCGGGGCGGGCCGGATCCTCGGGCCGGTCGTCGGCTCGGTCCTGTTCTGGTTCGTCCTCAGCTTCCTCGACAGCGCGCTGCGCCAGGCCATCGACGCCGGGCACATCTCGCCGGACCTCATCAGCACCTCGGAGGTCGGCGCGGTGCGCTTCGCCCTGGTCGGGGTCGCCCTCATCCTGCTGGTCGCCTTCCGGCCACAGGGCATCCTCGGCAGCCGGAAGGAGATGCTGCTCAGTGGCCGCTGACCCGGTCGTGCCCCACGCGGGCCGGCTCTCCGCGATCGACCCCGAGCCCGGGGTGCGCAAGCCCGACCCCCTGCTGGTCCTGGACCAGGTGACCCGCACCTTCGGCGGCCTCGTCGCCGTGCGGGTCGAGCACCTGGAGGTGCAGCGCGGGGCCATCACCGCGCTCATCGGCCCCAACGGCGCCGGCAAGACCACCCTGTTCAACGTGGTGAGCGGGTTCGACCGGGCCGACGGCGGCCGGTGGTCGTTCGAAGGGCAGCCGCTCACCGGCTCCCCGGCACACCGGGTGGCGCGGCGGGGACTGGTCCGTACGTTCCAGCTGTCCCGAGCGCTCGCCCGGCTCACAGTGCTGGAGAACCTGCTGCTCGCCGCACCCGGGCAACGCGGCGAAGGGGCCCTGCCCGCGCTGCTGAGGCCGCTGTGGCGCGGGCAGGAGCGGGAGTCCGAGCGCCGGGCCGACGAACTGCTGGACCGGTTCCGGCTCGCACCCCTGCGCGACGACTTCGCCGGCACCCTCTCCGGCGGACAGCGCAAACTGCTGGAACTCGCCCGCGCCCTCATGACCCGGCCGGTGATGCTCCTGCTCGACGAACCGATGGCCGGGGTGAACCCCGCGCTGGCCCAGTCGCTGCTCGGACACATCACGCGGCTGCGGGACGAGGGGCTGACGGTGTGCTTCGTCGAGCACGACATGGACGTGGTGATGGGCATCAGCGACTGGGTGGCCGTCATGGCCGACGGGAGCCTGGTCGCCGAGGGCCCGCCGCACACGATCGGCCGGAACGCCGCCGTCGTCGACGCCTACCTGGGCAAGCGGCACGACGAGCCGGAGGCGAACGGCGAACAGGGCGAGGAGGAGTAGCGATGTCCGCTGAGGAGCAGGCACCGGTGCTGGCGGCCGACGGGATCGTCGCCGGCTACGTGCCGGGCGTCGACGTACTGCGCGGATGCAGTGTCGAGGTGCGGCCGGGCGAGGTGGTCGGCGTGATCGGTCCCAACGGCGCCGGCAAGTCGACCCTGGTCAAGGCCGTCTTCGGACTGCTGCGGGTCCGTGGCGGGACCGTGCGGCTGCGTGGCGAGGACGTGACCGGACGGCCCGCGCACGAGATGGTCCGGCGGGGCGTGGGCTACGTGCCGCAGCTACAGAACGTGTTCCCCACGCTGACGGTGGAGGAGAACCTGCGGATGGGCCTGTACCTACGGCCCAAGGACCACGCGCGACGGGTCACGGCGGTCGAGGAGCTCTTCCCCCTGCTGGCCGACCGCCGCAAGCAGAAGGCCGGCGCCATGTCCGGCGGCGAGCGCCAGATGCTCGCCATGGCCCGCGCCCTGATGATGGAGCCGCAGCTGCTGCTGCTCGACGAGCCGTCGGCCGGCCTGTCGCCCCTCCACCAGGACCACGTCTTCGACCGGTGCAGAATGATCAACAACGCGGGTGTCGCCGTGCTCATGGTCGAGCAGAACGCCCGCAGGTGCCTCCAGCTCTGCGACCGCGGCTACGTCCTCGACCAGGGCCGCAACGCGTACACCGGCACGGGCACGGCCCTGTTGCACGACGAGAAGGTGATCGAGCTCTACCTCGGCACCCTCGCCCGCGTCCGTTGATCTCCGCTGTCCGTCCTCTCCCTCACTCCTCGGCCCTGCTGGTCTCGGTGCGCAGGGTCTGGAGCTTTCCTTCGTCGTCGTAGCCGTACACCTCGATCGACGCCTGGCCGGGTTCGCCCTGGTCGGTGAAGTCGAGCGGGCCGCTCACACCGTCGTAGTCGATGTCCTTGCCGTCGGCGAGCAGCTCCTTGCAGGCGGCGAACGAGTTGCACTTGTCGCCGTCCTTGGTGATCCCGTTCATCTCCTTCACGTAGTCGCCGGGATCGTCGGACTCCGCCTTCTCGGCGGCGAGCGCGATCGTCGTCGCGCAGTCGAACACCTGCGGCGCGAACTGGAGCTCCTTCAGATCCGGCGCGAACTCCTGGAGATCCTTCACGTACTGCTCGTTCGACGCCGAGGCCGGGGCGGTGCCCTTCATCCCGGAGAGCCTCTCGGGCTGGCCCGGCGCGACCAGCGAGGGCAGCTCCTCACTGCGCAGGCCGTCGGCGCCGTAGACGCCGATCCGGTCGGGCCCGAGTCCGGACTCGATCATGCCTTGCAGGATCTGGGTGCCTTCCTCGAAGGCGATCACCACGGCGGCGTCCGGATCGGAGTTCTCCACCTGCTGGACGACCTGGTCGAAGTTGCTGGCCTTCGGGTCGTAGGTCTCCGCCAGCGTCACCGTCGCACCGCGCTCCTCCAGCGTCTCGCGGGTGGCCTCCATCAGGCCGCGCCCGTAGTCGTCCGCCCGTGCGACCAGAGCCACCCGGTCGTGACCGTCGTCGCGGACGACATCGGCCAGGATGGGACCCTGCAACGCGTCGCTCGGGACGGTACGGAAGTAGAAGCCGTCGTCCTCGTAGTCGGTGAAGGTCGGCGCGGTGTTCGATCCCGAGCACTGCACGACGCCCGCACCGGTCACCCGGTCGATGAACGCCAGGGACATGCCGGAAGCCGCGGCACCGACGATCGCGTCCACGCCTGCCGCCAGGACCCGGTCGGCCGACTGTGCGGCCACCGCCTCCTGGCCCGCCTCGTCACTGGAGACCACGGTCGGCACGGACTTGCCCAGAACCCCGCCGGCGTCGTTGATCTTCTCTATCGCGAACTTGAGAGACTCGATCTGCGGCGGGCCGAGGTAGGCCAGCTGTCCCGTCTCCGGCAGGACGTAGCCGAACTGGAGCTCACCATCGCCCGGATCGGCCTGGGCGGTGCCGGTCGTACCGCAGACGGCTATCACAAGAGCGGCCGCGCTCGCGAAGATCGCGGACCGCCGTATCGACGCTTTCATCTCCGCCTCCGCTCGTACAGGCGGCGGTGGTCGACTGGCCGGCCATCGCCCGCCATCTGTACATGAGGTTAGATCTCATTTGCAGTCCAGAACAGCATGAAACGTACACTTTTTCGATCGGATGGGATCCGTCGGCTTCGAAGCCGTGCAAGCCGGCATCGAAGCCGTGCAAGAGGTGAGTCCGCCAAGGTCATGACGCCCGCGCCAGCCGCACGATCGCCGCGATCGACCGGTCCACGTCGGCCTCGGTCGTGGAGTGGCCGGAGACCGAGATGCGCATCAGCCGTCGGCCGCGCCAGGTGGTGGCGCCCATCCAGCAGGTGCCGTCGTCCTGCACGGCCCGCACCACCCGGTCGGTGCGGGCGTCGTCACCGAAGCCGACGAGGACCTGGTTGAGCGTCACGTCGTTGACCACATCGAAGCCCGCCGCGGTCAGGCCGGCGGCGAAACGGCGGGCGAGGGAGCAGCAGCGGTCCACGAGGGCGGCGACGCCGTCCCGGCCGAGTTCACGCAGCGCCGCCCAGGTGGCGAAGCCGCGCCCGTGGCGGGAGGACTCGACGGTGTAGTCGGCGCCACCGGCCGGAGCACCGTCGGCGCGGGTGAGGTAGGAGGCGGTGTAGGCCAGGGCATCGGCGTGGACGGCGGGGCGGGAGCAAAAGGCGTAGCCGCAGTCGTAGGGCACGTTCAGCCACTTGTGGCCGTCGCAGGCCCAGGAGTCGGCCAGCTCGACGCCGTCGACGAGGGGGCGGGTCGACGGGCTCGCGGCCGCCCACAGGCCGAAGGCGCCGTCCACGTGCACCCAGCCGCCGTGGGCGTGCGCGACATCGCAGGCGGTACGGAGATCGTCGCACGCCCCGGTGTTCACGTTGCCCGCCTGCGTGCAGACGATCGCCGGGGTGTCCGCGTCGGAGGCCAGTACGCGGCGGAGGTCCTCGGTGTCGAGGGCGCCGCGTCCGTCGGTGCGGACCGTCTCCACGCGGTCGGTGCCCAGGCCGAGCAGCCGCAGCGAGCGGTCGACGGTGGCGTGACGCTCCTCGCCCGCGACCACCCGCAGGCGCGGGGCGCCGCCCAGCCCCTTGCGCGCGACGTCCCAGCCGGCCTCGGTGAGCAGGTGCTGCCGGGCTGCCGCGAGTCCCGCGGTGTTGGCCGCCTGCCCGCCGGTGACGAACCCGGTGGACGCCGTGGCGGGAAGCCCGAGCAGGTCCTTCAGCCAGACGCCCGCCGCCTCCTCCGCGGCCAGCGCGGCGGGCGAGAGCGCGGCGTTGAAGGCGTTCTGGTCCCACCCGGCGGCCAGGATCTCCGCAGCGGTGGCCGCGGGAAGCGCCCCGCCGACCACGAAACCGAAGAAGCGGGGCCCCGCGGTGGCGACGAGTCCCGTCTCGGCGGCGGTCACCAACTCGTCGATCACCGTGAGCGGGTCGGCGGGGGAGTGGTTCAAGGGACGGGAGAAGGCGGCGCGCAGGACCGCGTGGTCCACCGGGCGCGCCACGGGCCGCCCGGGCAGTGAGCGGCGATAAGCGGCGGCGTGCTCGGCGGCATGGCGGATGACCCTGGTCAGCTCGTCCATGCCCGGACCGTATCCGCCCGTGCGAGCGGCCGGGAACGGCCAATGGAGGGCGACTGGCCTGTTCGTAACGAGTTGATACGAGACGGTCCGTCTTGTTAAGGTGGGGGCATGGCTTTCCTCTTCTTCGTCTGAGTCCGGGCACGGCCGACGCCGCCGTTTCTGCTGCCCGTAGACCCTTCGCACGCCACCAGGGAACGTCATATGCGCGACCGCGCCCGTTTCGCCCTGCCCACCGCCGCCCCCGCTGCCGTGACGCAACTGTCGGTCAAGGACGTCACCAAGTCTTATGGCACCCGAACCATCCTCGATCAGGTCTCCTTCACCGTCCGCCCGGGCGAGAAGGCCGCCGTCATCGGTGAGAACGGTGCCGGCAAATCCACCTTGCTGCGGCTGCTCGCCGCAGCCGAAAGGCCCGACGCCGGGGAGGTCACCGTCCGCTTCCCCGGCGGCACCGGCCACCTCGCGCAGACCCTCGACCTCGATCCGTCCTGCACCGTGCAGGACGCCGTCGACCTCGCCCTGGCCGAACTTCGTGCCATGGAGCGGGAGCTCCGTGCGGCAGAGGAGTCCCTCGCCGGCGCCTCGGACGAGGAGCTCGCCGCTTACGGCGACCTGCTGATCGCGTACGAGGAACGCGGCGGCTACTCGGCGGACGCCCGCGTCGACGCCGCCCTGCACGGACTCGGGCTCGCCGGGGTCGCCCGCGACCGCCTGCTCGGCTCGCTCTCCGGCGGTGAGCAGTCGCGGCTCGCGCTCGCCTGCGTCCTGGTCGCCTCCCCCGAGCTGCTGCTTCTCGACGAACCGACGAACCATCTCGATGCGGCGGCAGTGCACTGGCTGGAGGAGCACCTGCGCGCACACCGCGGCACCGTCGTGGCGGTCACCCACGACCGCGGCTTCCTGGAGCGCATCGCCACCACGATCCTCGAGGTCGACCGGGACGAACGCACCGTGCGCCGGTACGGCGACGGCTGGAGCGGCTACCGCGCCGCGAAGGCCGCCGCCCGCCGCGCCGCGCAGCAGCGGTACGCGGACTGGGCCGCCGAGGTGGCCCGCACCGAGGAACTGCTCGACGCCGCGGGCAGACGGCTCGCCACCACCGGTCGCGACCCGAAGCAGGGATTCGGCAAGCACCGCCGGTCCAGCGAGGCGAAGCTCGGCGGGCAGGTGCGCTCCGTCCGGGAGCGCCTGGCCCAACTGCTGCGCCACCCGGTGGCAGCGCCCCCGGCACCGCTCCGCTTCACCACGGCGCTGTCGGCGGCGGACGGCTCGGTCCAGGGAGCCCTCGCCGAGTTCAACGACGTACGGGTGGGGGAGCGGCTGCGTCTGGACGGCGCCTTGACGATCGCGCCCGGACAGCGCCTGCTGGTCACGGGGGAGAACGGCGCGGGCAAGACGACGCTGCTGCGCGTCCTGGCGGGCGACCTGGAGCCGGACGCGGGCACGGCGCGTCGCCCTGCCCGGATCGGCCACCTCCCGCAGGAACTGCCCGCGCACCCCTCACGGCTCCCGCTGCTCGCCGCGTTCGCTGCCGGGCAACCCGGACTGCCGGACGAGTACACCGAACAGCTCCTGGCGCTGGGCCTGTTCCGGGAGGAGGACCTCTACGTCCCGGTGGCCGCCCTGTCCGTCGGCCAGCGACGGCGGCTTCAGATCGCGCGCCTGGTGACCCGGCCGGCGGACCTCCTCGTACTGGACGAGCCGACGAACCACATCGCGCTCGACCTCGTCGAGGACCTTCAGGCCGCGCTCGCGGCGTACCCGGGGGCGGTGGTCGCGGTCTCGCACGACCGCGGCTTCCGTGCGCGTTTCGAAGGGGAGCGGCTGGAGCTGCGCGCGGGCCGCAGGCTTTGACCGGAGGAGGCACGCACATCATCCCGGCGGGGTGGCACACCGACGAGTTCACGACGGCCTGCCGAGTGCCGGCAACTGCTTCTCCGGCAATGGTCGGCCGTCACCCACGTACGCGCACGGCCACCCTGGAGAGGGCCGGCCGCTGACTCAATCCGCTGATCCGGGGTTCTTTCGCTGGTTGGCATGGAAGCGCGCCTTCTTCTGGCGATTCCCGCAGGTGTTCATGTCGCACCATCTGCGCGTGCGGCTCTGGCTGGTGTCGAAGAAGGCGGCTCGGCAGGTTGGTGATGCGCACAAGGCCAATCTCCCGTCCCGTTCACCGGCGATGATGCTGATCGCATCGGCGGCGATCACGCTCAGGGCGTCTTCCACACCGGAATCCGAGCCGAGCCGCCACTGCCGCTTTCCTCCAGGCGTCAGGATCGCGGCAGCCCGGCCTTCGACACTGCGGTGATTGATGACGTGGACGGCGGGTTCAGGGAGCGGTTCCTGCGTCGCGGCCGCTGTCGCGGCGGCGTGAATCGACTCCCTCAGTTCCCGGGCGACGTCGAGCTGGGCAGTGGTGCAGGAGTCCACGGCGAGGCCACTCACTGCCAGCCAGTCGACGAGTCGGTGCGGCGTGGGAATGCGCTCCACGGCGTCGCCGCGACGCTCCGTCAGAGTCGCCGTGAAGCTGGTCGCCAGCACCTTGCCGAGACGGAAGTCAGGGAACTCATCACGCATGGAACCACCTTAGCCGGTTGCGGCCTGATGCGATGGCTGTTAGAACCGTCTTAGCCGGTTCTTGACAGTTCGTAGCCGGTTCCGCGATGGCAGGAGTCCTCATGCCCCGTCCGACCAGTGACGTGCAAGCATTTGAAGCCCACGCAACCGACGCCGACCTCGACGATCTGCGCGCCCGACTCGCCGCGGCGCGACTTCCGGAGACCGAAACGGTCCATCGCCCCGCGCCCGACCCTCGCCGATGGGAACAGGGCGTTCCGCTCGCCGACCTCGTCGATGTCGTGAACTACTGGCGCACCGGGTACGACTGGCGGGCGTTCGAAGAGCGTCTTGCCCGTATCGGCCAGTTCCGCACGACCATCGATGATCTGGGCATCCACTTCCTGCACCGCCGGTCCGCCCGCGCGGATGCCACTCCACTGATCCTCACGCACGGTTGGCCGGGCAGCATCGCCGAGTTCATCGATGTGGTGGACGAGCTGGCAGATCCGAGGGACGCGGACGCGCGGGCGTTCCACGTCGTGGTCCCGTCGCTGCCCGGCTTCGGTTACAGCGACAAGCCGGCCGCCACCGGGTGGGGAACCGAGAGGATCGCTGCCGCATGGGTGGAACTGATGGGACGGCTCGGCTACAGCCGGTTCGTGGCCCAGGGCGGTGACTGGGGAGGCAACATCACCACGGTTCTCGGCGGCAGGTTCCCGGCGCACGTTCTCGGCATCCACACCACGTTCGCGGAGGCACCGCCCGGGGTGACCACGGACGGGCTGACGGCGGTCGAACGCAGGTGGACCGAGGAAACACGCCACTTCTGGCGCCACCGCGCCGCATACGCGAAGCAGCAGGCGACCCGACCGCAGACCATCGGCTACTCGCTCGTCGACTCGCCGGTCGGCCTCCTCGCCTGGATCCTCGACAAGTTCGCCGAGTGGTCGGACACCGAGGACAGCCCGTTCGAGAGGATTTCCAGGGACCGCATTCTCGACAACGTCACCCTCTACTGGCTGACGCGCACCGGCGCGTCGGCGGCCCGCATCTACTACGAAAGCCACAACTCGCTGGATCCCGAACTGCGGGTCGACGTCCCGTCGGCCATCAGCATGTATCCCCGCGACATCGAGAAGTGCCCACGCCCCTGGGCGCAGGAGCGGTACCGGCAGATCGTCCGCTGGAGGTCACCCGAGACCGGCGGACATTTCCCGTCGCTGGAGGTGCCCGAGTATTTCGTCAAGGACCTGCAAGAGGGCCTTGCGGCCGTGCTGGCCGCTTCGAGGTGAACGCGGCTCGGTGAAACCGGCACTCGGTGACCGGTGGCCCGGCTCAGGACCGTTGCTGCAACGGGGTCTGCGCCTATCGGTGGCTGAAAGGGCGGCGACCGAGCTACTGCTCCCGGGTCCTCGCCGTGGCCGCCTCAGAGTGTGGTGAGACGGCCCGGGCGGTCGAGGTGCCGGCGTCAGCAGGGCTGGGGGATGCCGTTGCCGATGTGGGTGGGGACCGGGTCGGTCTCGCTGTAGATGTCCGTGTCCTTCATCCAGCCCCACTTGCCGTTGTCGGCCTGCGTCCAGAGCCAACGGTTCGGGTGCGGGCCGCCGACGTAGGCGCCGGTGTCCCTGCGGCACTCGAACCAGCTCGGGTTCGAGTACATCTTGCCGACGGGACGGCTGGTGTCGGGGGTGGCGTAGACCGTCGCCCCCGAGACGTTGTTGCAGTACATCCGCATGCCGCCATCGCCCCACCAGCACGGGTTGGCGGCCTCGGCCGTACCGGAGAAGACGGAGCCCAGAGCGGTGAGTGCCACGCCGGCGACGAGGGCGGAGAGCTTGCGCGTGGGTGCTTTCAAGGTGATCCCCCTGTGGTGGAGTTGGTGGTCAAGGTCCGGGCCGTGGGACCCGTGAGGTGGACGGCGCCGCTGGAGAAGGCCGCGCCGCCGCTACCAGATTCCGCTCTGGATGTACGGGTTGACTGCCCTGAAGTTGCTGTCGTAGCAGGCCCTGAAGACGTAGTTCGGGTCGGACTGAGTGAGCCACCCGGACGTGTGCGCATAGCCCGTGCCGTCCGACAGATACGTGCCGTCGGCGAAGGACCAGGTTCTGCCGCCGTCCCTGCTGATGTCGAGCCAGATCCAGCCGCGCGGGTCCCAGCCGGAGCCGACGAGCCGTCCCCAGCCGTACTGGTAGCCGTTGTAGTAGCCGGAGCGGAGCTCGATGCCGATGGTTCCGCGCTGGTCGGGGGCGTGTGTCACGCGGTTGGTGGTGGCCATCACCTGGTCGGTGTTGATCGTTGCGGCCGCGGCGTGTGCGGGCGTCGCCAGCGCCGCGACACCCAGCGCGCCGAGCGATCCCGCTACCGCGGCGGACCCGGCCGACCTGAGCAGAGTCCTGCGGTCCATGGAGTGACTCATGGGTTCCCCGTTTCGAAGGTGAAGGCGCTGACCTGCGGACAGCGCCATGGACCGACCGTAGCGAGGAAGCGGCCGCTGAACTCCTGACACATGTCAGGGCAGCGCCCGCTGCTAACGGCATGCACGACGCGCGCTGGCTCTCCCGTTGCACAGTGAGGAGCACCAGGTACCGCACTACCGGGTCGGGCGGCACCTCTGGGCCGACCAGCACGCGTCAAGGCGCCCCGTCGCCCCGGTGCCGCTCCTCGCGCAGCACGTCGTCGAGGTCGCGGAGCCGGTCCAGGCCCTGCACCGCGCGGCGCATCCGGGCGTTGCCGGACAAGCGGTCCCTGTGCCGGTGGAGGAAGGCCCAGTAGCCGGCGGTGAAGGGGCACGCCCGCGGGCCGGTGCGGTCGGTCGGCCGGAAGGCGCAGCCGTCGCACAGGTCGCTCATGCGGTGGATGTAGGCGCCCCCGGAGGTGTACGGCTTGGTGGTCATCCGGCCCCCGTCCGCGTATTGGGACATGCCCACCACGTTCGGCACCATCACCCAGTCGTAACCGTCGACGAAGCAGCGGTGGAACCAGTCGGTGACGGCGGCCGGGTCCCAGCCGCGCTGAAGGGCGTGGCTGCCCAGCACCATCAGGCGGGGGATGTGGTGCGTCCATCCGGTGTCGCGGACCTGGGCGAGCACGGTGGCCAGGCAGCGGGCGGTGACCGCGTCCGCGTCGAGTTCGCCGAAGTACGCCGGCAGCTCCCGGGTGTGCCCGAGTGCGTTGCCGTGCCGGTAGTCCTCGCCGAAATGCCAGTACAGCTGCCAGACGTACTCCCGCCAGCCCGCGACCTGCCGGACGAACCCCTCGGCGCTGTTCACCGGGACGCTGCCCTCCCGCCAGGCGCGCTCGGCGTGTTCCACGCACTCGACGGGGTGCAGCAGCCCCAGGTTCATCGAGGACGACAGCAGACTGTGGGCCATCACCGGGTCGCCGGCCAGCATCGCGTCCTCGTACGGCCCGAAGGCGGACAGCCGGTGCGCCACGAAGCGGCGCAGCGCCGACAGAGCCTCACGCCGGGCGGCGGGGAAGAGGCGGGGGCCGTCCCGGCCGACGAACCGCACCCCGTCCTCGCGCTCCCACCGGTCGAGGTCCTGGCGTACCTCGGCGTCGATCTCGTCCTCCCGCGGCCGGTACGGCCCCGGCACGTCCAGTGCGGAGGCGCCGCGCGGCGGAGGCTCGCGGTTGGCGTGGTCGTGGTTGAAGCGGCCTCCGGCCGGGCCGCCGCCGTCCATCAGCAGGTCGTGCCGTTCGCGCACCCAGTGGTAGAAGTTCTCCTGGAGCAGCCGCCGCCCACCGAGCTCCTCGGCCCAGCCGGCGAACTCGTCGTGCGAGACCAGGAAGCCACGCGCGGGCAGCACCCGCACCCCCGGCAGGGAACGCGCCAGGCGCAGCGCCGCGTACGAAGTGGGATGGCACACCGTCACCGGAGCGTCGCCCACCGCGCGGCGCAGACCCTCGCGGTAGGTCTCCGCCCGCACGTACGTCACCCGCTCACCCAGCTCCGCCGCGCGGTGCCGCATCGCCGAGAGCACCAGATGGGCCTTGGCGCGGTGGAATCGTCTGCGCCGGAAGACCGACTTCGCCTCGACCATCACCACGGGCGCCCCGCGGTCGGGGCCCTGCTCAGGGGCGGGGGTGAGGAAATGCGGGCCGAGCTGGTCGCCGAAGAGCCAGTGCGGGGTGGACATGCGGGGAGCCTTCCGTCAGGGGCGGGGCATGCGGGGGGTTCGCCCACCGGAGCGGTACCGGATGCGGCGGACCGGAGAGCATCCCCCGTACGGGTGCTCAGTGGTTCTCCCTTGGTGACTGCAATGTCCTGACAGGTGTCAGGAAGACGCCGGCGATCAGGGTGAGTACGTTCCGGGGAAGGCCGCAGCGCATCGCCGTGTGCCCCACCACCGGTGTGCGCCCCACCTTGACCTGTTCGTTGCCCGGCGATCGCCTGGGCATGGGCAGGATCCCTGTCCCTCTCGCCTCCTCAGGAAAGGAACGGCATGTCCATTCTGAAGCGGTACGCATCTCTCGCGGTTGCAGCCCTGGCCCTGTCGGCCGTCGGACTGACGGGACCGGCATCCGCGGACACGGCAAGAACCCCGGCGGCCTTCGACAAGCAGGCCCGCGCTGCCGGCCTCAGCCGGGACGACGCCGACGCTCTCCAGGCCAAGGTGGACCGCTACCTCGCCCGCCAGGACGGACGGCAGGTCTCGGCGAACGAGATCGCCCTGGCCGACGGCGCCAAGCTGACGGTCACCGTGCCCGGCGAGCGATACGTACGTGACCTGAGCGCACCGACCGCACGCCGTGCCGCCGCACAATGGGAGTGCGATTACACGTACTTCTGCATGTTCCGCCAGACACTCGGTATGGGCGACCGGCTTGCCCTGTACCACTGCCAGGACCATGCGCTGCAGAACTGGACCGGCGAGGGCTCCTACTACAACAACCAGACCCCCGGTACCCGGGCGGTGTTCAAGAACCGGAACCGCAACGTCATCCACACCACCCCCGACGCCCCCTTCAGCGTCGCGAGCTATGACTGGACCCCCGTCTGGTTCGTCAGGCCCTGCTAGCAGCTCGTCCCGGGGCCTGCCTGCCAGAGCCGGGACACGCCGTGACCTGGGTTAAAGCACAGGTTAAGAGGCGGGGTAAGGGTTGGTAGGGTCGGGGTGGAGGTGGTCCGACATGGCATCCGAGGAAGAGCTGTTCGCCAACGTGGACGCTCTGCTGGAAGAGGAGCCGCAGCTCCCGCACCCGGCGGAGCGGGCCCGGCTGCGTGAGGCCGCCGGTATCACCCAGGCCCGCCTCGCCCAGGCGCTGAAGACCACGACGCAGACGGTGAAAAACTACGAGAACGGCCGCTCCGAGCCGAAGTCGCCACGCCTGGAGGCCTACCAGCGTCTGCTCCGCGGCTGGGCCGAGAGGTACCCCGCACACAGCGCCCCGGTCCCGGACGCCCCGCCCCACCCGGAGTCGCGGAAGACGCTCGGCGGTCCACCCGCATCCGAGGAGACGGAGCCGGAGAGCGCCGCTCCCACCGGGGCACCCGTCGCGCCGGAGCGCAGCGCCCCCCGGCGCCCGGCCACGGCACCGCGCCGCCCGGCGCCGCAAACGCCCCGTCAGCCCGCCGCCGACGCACGGTTCCCGCACGGCCCGCT
The DNA here is from genome assembly GCF_040637495.1 of Streptomyces sp. NPDC029044. Lineage (NCBI taxonomy): Bacteria > Bacillati > Actinomycetota > Actinomycetes > Kitasatosporales > Streptomycetaceae > Streptomyces > Streptomyces sp. NPDC029044. The sequence continues at coordinate 11,681 of NZ_JBEZWN010000082.1, read as the reverse complement.
GGCCGTGCTGGACGCAGACGGCTCCGCATACGGCGTCGACGGCATCGTCCTCGACTGCCCCGCCGCGTCCGTGCCGGAGCTGGTGGAGTGGACGCTGCGTGAGTCCGGCCTCGGCGCACCGCGCCTGCACCGCAACGGCAAGGACGCCGACCCGTTGATCGTCCTCACCGCCGCCGCTGCCGTGAAGCTCGGGCTCCCCGAACGCCTGGAGGGTCATGAGCAACGCCGCTCCCTGCGCCTGCCCGACGACCACCCGGTCGTCAAGCAGGTGACGAAGGCGAAGTGGCAGCTCACCCAGCGCGGGTTCGGCCCGTGGGCGCGCATCTACCGCAAAGCGCACGGCACCCAGCGGCAGTGCGTGCAGCTGGCACTCCTGTCCTGGGACGCCCTCGACGAGCGGTCCTGGCCAGGCCTCGCCGAGATGGAGCCGGCCGACATCGCCCGCGTCCTCGGTGTCTACGCCCAGCGCGTCATCACCCCGCGCGGTTCCACGGCCGTCTCGGGGCTGGAGCTGATGACGGCCCTGCGCCCGCCCACCCGCGCGGTACGCGACGAGACGACCGGCAACTGGATCCCCGGCCACAATCCGGGCAGCCTCGGCACGGAACCGATGGACCCGGCACCGCCGGAGGCCACGCCGGAACATCCCGTGGTCGTCAACTCCGGCTGGCAGGGCGGCTTCCTGAACGAGGAGGCGTACCAGTGGGTCCGGGACGTCGATCTGCTGACCGACGACGAGTGCCACCTGCCCTATGCGGTCGGCCTGGACCTGAACACCGCGTTCCTCGCGGCCGCCGCCCGGCTCACCGTCGGGCTGTCCGCGCCGGACCACTTCCGCGCACCGCAGTTCAATCCGAAGATCCCCGGCTCCTGGCTGGTGGACCTCTCGCACGTGGACCTCGACCCGCGCCTGCCCAGCCCGTTCACGCCGAGCGGTGAGCGGCCGGTCGGCCCGGCCTGGTACCAGACGCACACCGTCGCCTACGCCCAGGAACTCGGCTACAACGTACGGCCGCTGGAGGCGTACCTGCGGCGGGAGACCGGCGCGTACCTGGATCCGTGGCACGACCGGCTCAAGGCCGCTTACCTCGACGCCCTCGCCGACCTCGGGGTCACCCGGGACCTGGACGACAAGGCCTTCCTCGCGGCGATGGAGCGGCACAAGGAAGCCGACCCGGCCCTGACCGCCGTCCTCGCGGCGATCAAGGCGACCGTCAAGGGCGGCATCGGCAAGTTGCGCGAGCGCCCCCAGGGCCGGCACTACAAGGAGGGGGAGCGGTGGCCGGCCCTGGAACGGCCGACCTGGCGCCCCGACATCCGCGCGGCGGTCATCGCCAAGGCACGGGTCAACATGCACCGCAAACTGCTGAACATGTCCCGGATGACGGGCCTGTACCCGCTCGCGGTGCTGTCCGACTGCGTCGTCTACCCCAGCCCCGGCCCCTCACCGCTGGACTTCCTCCCCTACGCCGCCTCCGGCAAGCCCCAGCCCGGCGGCTTCCGCCTCGGCCCGAGCCCGGGCATGGCGAAACTGGAAGGCGTCCAGGAGATGCTCTGGGCGGTCGACCTGATGGAGAAGGGCCTGAACCCCTCCCGCCACGTCAAGGGCGGCGACGCCGTCCTGGACGAAGGCGAGTAGCGTGTGACCGGGGAAGGGAACTGACGCCGTGGGAGAAATCGACGACGCCATCGAGCGCGCCGACCAGGAGTCCTACACGCGCCGGCCGCCGAAGACGCTCAAGGGCCAGATCAACTTCCTGATGAGGCAGCTGAAGACGACACGGGCCGTCGCAGCGGAGCTCCGGGTGAGCCGGCGGTCGGTGGAGCGCTACCGCACGGGCGAGCGCAAACGCCCGCCGCAGGAGATCCAGCAGAGGATCGATGCCGCCGTCCGGTCCCGTTGGCAGCCTCAGGTCCGCAGACGCCGGCGCGCCGAGGCCGCCACCAGGCGCGGCATCACGGTGGAGACAAGAGCCCGCTTCGGCTACACGGCCCCGGTCGGCACGACCGACGACGGCCGCTTCCGTCGCCTCACCGTGCACCTCCCCCCGGAGTACGCCCAGCAGCTTTTCGATGCCCGTGAGGCCGGTGCCTCCGACCGGCAACTGCGTCAGATCATCGCCGACGGGTTCCGGACCACCTATTTCCAGGACGGCGGAGCCCGCGCCATGGGGCTCTCCGACGTCGCCATCAACGACATCGACTACATCGATTTCGACTACTGAATGCAGAGTGCCGCGACGAACCGAGCGCCGGGGGCTACCGTTCCGGCCTGACCCACCCGTCGGCGCGCGGTGCGGGATTCCGACGCGTGTGGGACTGGCGGGGGTGGTTGAGGTGGTGTGCGTGCCTCAAGCTCCTGTGCGCCCGGAAGGCACCCTGTCGACCAGGCCGGGTGCGGCGCACGGTTCGACCCATGGGGGATACCGGGAAACTGGAGTGCGCAGGCCGTGGTGACGGCAGTGGGTGCCCTCGGGGCGCGGTGCTGACGATCGATGCGGGGATCGGGGTGTACCGGTGTGACGACTGCCGGCACTACTGGGTGCTGGACGAGACGGAGCCGGGCCGCCGGCCGGAGGTGGACGACGGGCTGACACGCCCCTTGGGCGATCCGGACGAGGCAGCGCACCGCGGGACCGCTGCATGAGACCGGCGTGGAGACACGAAGCCCGCACGACCCCGCGGACCGCTGGTCACTCCGCGCGGTAGAGAGCGTGGTGACCACCGCGGCATGGTCCGACGTGGGAGGGAGTGTTGAAGTCCCCGGTGAGAATCACGGGCCGGCCGGGCCCGGCGGAGCGGGCGGTCCAGCGCACGGTGTCCCGCATCTGTGCGAGACGGGCCCCTTCGTGGGCGATCAGCTCGGACGTGGGGAGACCGTCGAATACGGCCTCGTAGGGCCCGTAGGGCGTCGGTGCGGCGCGGCGGCGAGCTCGGTGGCGGGCCGGCCCGAGTCCGAGGCCAGCCACGCGGCGGTGTGCTCGACCGGTCGGCCGAGCACCTCCGGCTGGTCCGCTTCCGTCAGCTCCCGCCCGGCTGCCTCTGGCACCGCCTCCCACCACAGGCGTTCGGTGTCGACGAGTGTGCCGCAAGGAGCTCACTGCGCCCCGTACACCGGTTCCGGGATCGTCGCCTCCGCGAGGAGCTTCAGCGCGGCCTCCCCGGCCTCGGACGGGGACCACCGGCCACCCTTGTCCGCCGTGGGCCCCGGGCGCCACCCTTCCATGACCGTGATGCGGCCGCCCTCCGCCTCGAAGACCCGTCCCGTCACACCGGCGCAGGCCGCGGAGCCGAGCCACACGACGAGCGGGGAGACGTTCTCCGGGGCCATGGCGTCGAAACCGGTGCCGGGGGCCGCCATGGCCTCGGCGAACGTCGCCTCGGTCATCCGGGTGCGCGCCGCCGGGGCGATGGCGTTGACGAGGACGCCGTAACGGCCCAACTCGGCGGCAGCGACCAGGGTCAGCCCGATGATCCCGGCCTTGGCCGCGGAGTAGTTGCCCTGGCCGACGCTCCCGAGCAACCCCGCTCCACTGCTGGTGTTGACGACCCGGGCCGCCGGAACACGGCCCGCCTTGGCCACCGCGCGCCAGTGGGCCGCCGCGTACTTCAGCGGGAGGAAGTGCCCCTTGAGATGGACACGCATGACGGCGTCCCAGTCGTCCTCGCCGAGGTTCACCAGCATGCGGTCGCGCAGGAACCCGGCGTTGTTGACCAGGGTGTCGAGGCGGCCGTAGGTCTCGACGGCGGCGCGGATCAACGAGGCCGCGCCCTCCGCCGTGGCGATGTCCCCGCTGTGGACGACCGCCTGCCCACCGCGGGCAACGATCTCGTCGACGACGAGCCGGGCGGGCCCCGTCCCGGATCCGGTCCCGTCGAGGCCGACACCGAGGTCGTTCACGACGACTTTCGCCCCCTCGGCGGCGAGGGCCAGGGCGTGCGCCCGGCCGAGTCCGCGCCCCGCCCCGGTGACGATGGCGACTCGTTCGCTGCACAGTCCGGACATGCTCCGGGTCCTTCCGCTGGAAGTCGGGAAAGCGAGGTCAGTCGTTGGCGGTTGCGGCATCGAGGAAGGCGGGGCGTTCGCCACCGCCATGGACGAGCAGACTCGCACCGCTGATGTACGCCGCCCGATCGGAGGCGAGGAAAACACAGGCGTCGCCCACCTCGTCCGGGTCGGCGAGCCGGCCGAGCGGCACCGTGCGGCCGACGGCCGCGACGCCGTCCTCGTCGCCGTAGTGCAAATGCGACAGTTCGGTGCGCACCATGCCGAGGACCAGGGTGTTGACCCTGACCAGCGGGGCCCACTCCACGGCCATGCTGCGGGCCAGCTGCTCCAGCCCCGCCTTGGCCGCGCCGTAGGCCGCCGAGCCCGGTGACGGACGGCTGCCGCTGACACTGCCGATCATGACGATCGACCCGCCGCCGGGCTGGGCGCGCATCTGCTCGTAGGCGGCGAGGGAGGCGCTCAGGGGGGCGAGCAGGTTCAACTCGACGACCCGTGCGTGCCGTTCGGCCCCGCCCTCTTTGAGCATCCGGTACGGCGTGCCCCCGGCATTGTTGACGAGGACGTCCAGCCTGCCGTAGTCGCCCCTCACGTCGGTGAAGAAGCCGCCGACGGCGTCCGCGTCACGCAGGTCGACCGGGTGGAACCGGGCGGTGCGCCCGGCCGCTTCGACAGGCCGGTCCGCGGGGCGCCGGGCGCAGGTCACGACCTCGGCTCCGGCCTCCAGCAGAGCCCGGGCGATGCCCGCGCCCACGCCCCTCGTTCCGCCGGTGACCACCGCGACGCGTCCGCTCAGGTCGGTGATCGTTGCCATGGGGGACCTCCCGCGAGGCGTACTCCGCTGCTACCTTCATGCCTAACAAACGTTTGGTGGAAAGGTAGCTGATGCGCTCATGGGTGTCTCCACCACAAGCCCCGAAGAGGGCATCGCCGTCATCACCGTGGACTTCCCGCCGGTCAACGCCCTTCCTGTACAGGGCTGGTACGACCTGGCCGCCGCGGTGCGCGCCGCCGGGGCCGATCCGGGTGTGCGCTGCGTCGTCCTCACCGCCGAGGGGCGCGGGTTCAACGCCGGCGCCGACATCAAGGAGATGCAGCGCACCGAGGGGTACACGGCGCTCGTCGGCACCAACCGCGGCTGCTACGAGGCGTTCGCAGCGGTCTACGACTGCGAGGTCCCCGTGGTCGCCGCGGTGCAGGGCTTCTGCGTGGGCGGCGGCATCGGACTGGTGGGCAACGCCGACTCGATCGTGGCGAGCGACGACGCCACCTTCGGGCTGCCGGAGCTGGACCGGGGTGCGCTCGGCGCGGCCACCCACCTGGCCCGGCTGGTCCCCCAGCACCTGATGCGGACGCTCTACTACACCTCGCGCACCGTGACGGCCGACGAACTGCACCGCCACGGCTCGGTCTGGCGGGTCGTCCCGCGCGAGCGGCTGCTCGCCGCGGCCATGGAGCTGGCCAGGGAGATCGCCGCCAAGGACGGGCTGCTCATCCGTTTCGCCAAGGCATCGATCAACGGCATCGACCCGGTGGACGTCCGCCGCAGCTACCGCTTCGAGCAGGGCTTCACGTTCGAGGCCAACCTCAGCGGCGTGTCGGACCGGCACCGCGAGGCGTTCATGTCGCCCCGGCCGGCCTCGTCCGAGTCGTCCATGTCCTCCAAGTCGACGGAGGGGGAGCCGCGTTGACTGACAAGACGATGACCGCAGAGCAAGTGGTCGGCCGGCTCCGTTCCGGCATGACGCTGGGCATCGGCGGCTGGGGATCGCGCCGCAAGCCGATGGCCCTGATCCGCGCACTGCTGCGCTCCGGCATCACCGACCTGACCGTGGTGTCCTACGGCGGTCCCGACGTCGGCCTGCTCGCCGCGGCGGGACGGATCCGCACCCTCGTGGCCCCGTTCGTCACCCTCGACTCCGTCCCCCTGGAACCGCACTTCACCGCTGCCCGGCAGCGCGGGGCCTTCGACCTGGTGGAACTGGACGAGGCCATGTTCATGTGGGGTCTGACCGCCGCCGCGCAGCGGCTGCCCTTCCTGCCGGTCCGGGCCGGTCTCGGCTCCGACGTGATGAAGGTCAACCCCCACCTGCGCACCGTCACCTCGCCCTACGAGGACGCCGAAGAACTCGTCGCGGTCCCCGCCCTGCGCCTGGACGCCGCGCTCGTCCACCTCAACCGGGCGGACCCGCACGGCAACGCGCAGTACCTCGGCCCCGACCCGTATTTCGACGACCTCTTCTGCCAGGCCGCTGCCGCCTCCTACGTCTCCTGCGAGCGGATCGTGGACACCGCCGATCTGCTCAAGGAGGCGGGACCGCAGACCCTGCTGGTCAAACGGGCCTTCGTGAACGGCGTCGTCCAGACCCCGAACGGGGCGCACTTCACTTCCTGCGTCCCGGACCAGGACCGCGACGAGCCGTTCCAGCAGGCCTACGCCCGGGCCGCGCGCGACCCGGAGGCCTGGCGGAGGTTCACCGAGCGGTTCCTGTCCGGCGACGAAGAGGCGTACCAGGCCGCCGTCAAGGCCTTCCACGAGGAGCAGCGGGCATGAGCAGCGGTGCGACGACGACCGGCGTGACGCGCGCCGAGTACTGCGTGGTGGCCTGCGCGGAGGCCTGGCGCCACGCCGGGGAGGTCCTGGCCGCCCCCATGGGCACCGTCCCCGCCCTCGGGGCCCGGCTGGCGAAGCTGACGTTCGCGCCCGACCTGCTGCTCACCGACGGCGAGGCCCTGCTGATCGGAGACGTCCCGGCGCTCGGTGCCCGCGCCCAGGTGGTGGAGGGCTGGCTGCCCTACCGTCAGCACCTGGCGCTCGTGGCCACGGGGCGGCGGCACGTGATGATGGGCGCCAGTCAGATCGACCGCCACGGCAACCAGAACATCTCGTGCATCGGCGACTGGGCCCGTCCCGCCCGGCAGCTGCTGGGCGTACGGGGGGCACCGGTCAACACCCTGAACAACCCCACCAGTTACTGGGTGCCCAAGCATTCCCCGCGCGTCTTCGTGCAGCGGGTCGACATGGTGTGCGGAGTCGGGTACGACCGTGCGGCCGAGGCCGGCCCGTCGGCCACCCGCTTCCACCACGTCCCGGAGGTGATCAGCAACCTGGGCGTCTTCGACTTCGCCACCCCGGACCACTCGATGCGGCTGCGCTCGCGGCACCCGGGGGTCACCGTCGAGCAGATCCTGGAAGCCACCGGTTTCGCCCTCGCCGTCCCGGACGACGTGCCGTACACCCGTGAGCCCACCGCCGAGGAGCTGCGCCTCGTCCGCGAGGTCATCGACCCGAACGGGGCCCGCGAGCGTGAGGTGCCCGCATGAGCGACACAGCGATCGCCACGGCTCTCACCGAACTCGTCGGAGTGCGCACCCCCATCGTCCAGACCGGCATGGGATGGGTGGCCGGGCCCCGTCTCGTCTCCGCCGCCGCCAACGCCGGAGCCCTGGGCATCCTCGCATCCGCCACCATGACCCCGCAGCAGCTCCGCTCGGCCGTGCGCGAGGTCAGGTCCCGCACCGACGCGCCCTTCGGGGTCAACCTGCGGGCCGACGCCTCGGACGCGGGGGAGAGGGTGCGGATCATCCTCGACGAGGGCGTGAAGGTGGCCTCGTTCGCTCTCGCGCCGCGACCGGAGCTGATCGCCCGTCTGAAGGACGCGGGCGTGGTCGTCATCCCCTCGGTGGGCGCCCGGCGGCATGCCGAGAAGGTCGCGGCCTGGGGCGCCGACGCCGTGCTGGTGCAGGGCGGCGAGGGAGGCGGCCACACCGGCAGCGTCGCCACCACGGTGCTGCTGCCGCAGGTCGTGGACGCCGTGGACATCCCCGTCATCGCAGCGGGCGGCTTCCGGGACGGACGCGGACTGGTGGCGGCCCTGGCCTACGGCGCCGCCGGAGTGGCCATGGGCACCCGCTTCCTGCTCACCTCCGACAGCACCGTCCCCGACGCCGTCAAGGCCCGCTACCTCGCCGCGGGCGTCCAGGACGTCACCGTCACCACCAAGGTCGACGGCCTGCCCCACCGGATGCTGCGCACCGACCTGGTGGACGCGCTGGAGCGCTCCGGCCGCGCGGCCTCCCTGCTGCGCGCCCTGCGGCACGCCTCCGCCCTCAAACGGGAGTCGGGCATGAGCTGGACCGGCCTGGTACGCGACGGCCTGGCCATGAAGCACGGCAAGGACCTGACCTGGAGCCAGATCCTGCTGGCCGCCAACACGCCGATGCTGCTCAAGGCCGCGATGGTCGACGGCCGCACCGACCTGGGCGTGATGGCCTGCGGCCAGGTCGGAGGGATCATCGACGACCTGCCGTCCTGCGCCGAACTCGTCGACGCGATCATGGCCGAGGCACACACCACGCTCGGCAGGCTCCCGGCCGTCGTCTGAGGACCGGCCGTCAGCTTCGTCGCACCGACCCGCCCGCCAGTACCCGGGCCCGGCATACGGCCGGAGTGCCCCACGCGGTGCGCAGGGGGCGGGCCTTGCGCATCCACAGGGACAGGTCCAGTTCCTCGGTGTAGCCGACGGCGCCGTGGAGTTGCAGGGCCGTACGCGCCGCCCCGTACGCCGCTTCGCAGGCCGACAGCTTCGCCGCGGCCACCTCCCGGCCCGCCGCCGGATCGTCCGCCGCCAGGGCCAGTGCGGCGGCATGGACCAGCGGCTGGGCGAACTCCAGGGCGATGAGGGTGTCGGCCAGTCGGTGCTTCACGGCCTGGAACGAGCCGACGGCCACCCCGAACTGGGTGCGCTGCCGCACGTACTCCACCGTGCGTTCCAGCAGGGCCCGCCCCAGACCCAGGGCCTGCGCCGACGTCACCAGCGCCGCCACATCGGCGGCGTACGCGGCTGCCGTTGCCACGGCGGGCCCCTGCGTGACCACCACCCCTGCGAGCGGGCGGGCCAGTCTTCGCGCCGGGTCGGCCGACGGCTGCACGGGGCCGTGCGAGTCCGTGAGCCGTACGGTGTCGCCGTCCACGACGAACACCGCGTCCGCGGCGTCGGCGTCCAGCGCGTACGGGCTGCCCCCTGGCGACAGGAGGCACAGGGACGCCATGGCCTTGCCGGACGCGAGCTGCGGCAGCCAGACGTGGGCCGGGTCGCCCCCGAGCCGGCTCAGCAGGGCGCCTGCGGCGACCGTCTCGGCCAGCGGGCCGGGCACGGCATGCCGGCCCAGCTCACCGAAGGCGACGGCCAGTTCCACGGGCAGCAACCCCAGGCCCGCATGTTCCTCCGGAACGGCGAGGGCGAAGACGCCGGCCTCCGCGAGCCTGCCCCACAGGGCCCGTCCGGGTCCGTGATCACCGGACGCCCAGGAGCGTACGACGCCGGGTGTGCCGGCCGAACCCAGCATGCCGTCCAGGGTGCGCGCGAACTCCCGCTGCTCGTCGTCGAGAAGGAAACGCATCACCGGCGTCCCTTGGGCAGGCCGAGCAGCCGCTCGGCGATGATGTCGCGCTGGATCTCGTTCGTGCCGGCGTAGACCGGCCCGGCCAGCGAGAAGGTGTAGCCATCGGCCCAACTACCGTGCCCGGGCGCCTCGGTGGCCTCGTCGGACAGCTCGCCGCAGGGGCCGAGCAGATCGAGGGCGGTCTCGTGCAGGGCGATGTCCAGCTCGGACCAGAAGACCTTGTTGAGGCTGGACTCGGCGCCGCACGATCCACCCGCGGCGATGCGCGAGGCATGCGCGTAGGTGAACAACTGGTAGGCCCGCGCGCCGATCAGCGCGTCGGCGACCCGGTCACCCAGCGCGGTGCCGCCGCAATCGGAGTCCGCGGTGGAGTGCCACAGCGAGGCGAGCCGGTCGGCCGCGGCGGTGAAGCGCCCAGGGCTGCGCAGGGTCAGGCCGCGCTCGTTGCCGCTGGTGCTCATGGCGACCCGCCAGCCCTGGCCCGGCTCGCCGATGACGTCCTCGTCCGGCACGAAGACGTCATCGAGGAACACCTCGGCGAAGGCGGGCTTGCCGTCCAGCCGCCCGATGGGCCGCACGGTCACCCCGTCCGCGTCCAACGGGAACATCAGGTACGTCAGGCCCCGGTGCGGCCGGTCCGCGTCCGGGTCGCTGCGGAACAGGCCGAACGCGCGGTCGGCGAAGGCCGCCCGGGACGACCACGTCTTCTGACCGCTGATGCGCCAGCCGCCCTGCGCCCGTACGGCGACGGACCGCAGGGAGGCCAGGTCGGACCCCGCCTCCGGCTCGGACCAGGCCTGCGCCCAGATCACCTCACCGCTCGCCATGGTCGGCAGGACGCGCGCACGCTGCTCGCCGGTCCCGTGTTCGAAGAGCGTGGGGGCGAGCAGGTTGATGCCGTTCTGCGAGACCCGGCCGGGCGCGCCGGCCCGGTAGTACTCCTCCTCGAAGATCAGCCACTCCAGCAGGGAGGAGCCCCGTCCGCCGAACCGCTCGGGCCAGGAGACCACCGACCAGCGGTCGGCGAACAGCGTGCCCTCCCACTCCCGGTGGGCGGCGAACCCCTCGGCGGTCTCCAGCGACGGCAGCGGAACGCTCGGCACGCGGGCGGCGAGCCAGTCCCGGGCCTCGGCACGGAAGGCGTCCTCGGCGGCGGTGAAGTCGAGGTCCATCAGGGGCGGGCCTCCTTCATCGCGCGCACGTCCATCCCGCCGAGCGGATCGTCGCCGGTCTCGGCGTTGTGGGCGTGGGCGAGATGGTGCAGTCCGAAGACCGAGTCCAGCCCCGCGTGCAGACCTTGGAGGTCCTCCGCCTGATTGACGGCACGCTTCGTCAGCGCCAGCCCCATCCGGGGCATCGCCGCGATCCGCTCCGCCAACTCCAGGGCGCACCGGGTCAGTTCCGCCCGGGGCACGACACGGTTGACCATGCCTACCTCGTAGGCGCGCCGCGCGCTCATCCGGTCGCCGGTGAAGAGGAACTCCTTGGCGATACGCGGCGGCATCACCCACGGGTGGGCGAAGTACTCGACCCCTGGGATGCCCATGCGTACCACCGGGTCGGCGAAGAAGGCGTCCTCGGAGGCCACGATCAGGTCGCAGACCCAGGCGAGCATCAACCCGCCTGCCACGCACGCGCCCTGTACCGAGGCGATGACCGGCTTGGGCAGCTCGCGCCAGCGCCGGCACATGCCCAGATACACCTCGGACTCGCGGGCGAAGCGGCTCTCGGCCCCCGACTTCTGCGAGTGGTCCCACCAGAGTCCGGCCTTGCGGTCGAAGGGCAGGTGCGCGTCCCGCTCAGGGGTGCCGATGTCGTGGCCGGCGGAGAAGTGCTTCCCCGCTCCGGCGAGGACCACGACCTTCACCTCGTCGTCCTCCGCCGCTCGGTAGAAGGCGCGGTCCAGGGCGTAGGTCATCGCGGAGTTCTGGGCGTTGCGGTACTCGGGCCGGTCCATCGTCACCAGGGCGACGGCGCCGCGGCGCTCGTATCGGACGGGTTCGGGGGGCGCAGTGCGGTCGGCGGACATCCGCAACCTCCTTCCCTAACAAGTGTTTGGTAGGTTAACGTACGGCTCGTCAGCAGTCGAGAGCCGCCGGGAGCCGCGCATGAGCACCGCGCACGAGCACCGCGGAGGAGGTCCACGCCGAGGCCCGTGCCCGGTTGCGCCCCTACCTCACCGACGTTCCGCGGTACCGCGCGCGGCTGCGGCGAACCGGTGCCGGGGGAGCGTCGCGTCAGCCGCACGCCTCGCCGGCGAACGGCACCG